>CAYSSF010000075.1:0-17250 GCA_964433455.1 uncultured Syntrophaceae bacterium | reverse complement strand
AGGCCGATGCAGGGGGCGGTGTTTCGCCCGACAGGTTCGATGAGGATGTTTTCCGCGGGGATCTCCGGGAGTTGGCGGATCAGCTCCGCGGCATGGCTCCGACCGGTGACGATCAGCGTGCGTTCGGGCGGGAGCAAAGGCCGGATCCGGTCGACGGTTTCACGGATGATCGTCCGTTCGCCCTGGATATCGAGGAGGTGCTTGGGCATTTTCTCACGGCTCCGGGGCCAGAACCGGGACCCCTTCCCACCTGCCATGATGACTGCGAACATATCGGAACCTCCTCGGGGCGGATTGGTGAAGCGGTCGCCACCCTACCGGAAGCGACCCGGATTTCCAAGCGGTAACCGTACTTCCAAGGATTACGGTTTATACCCTCGCATCATTCTCGAAATTCGTCAATGATTGGCTTCAGGATGATTGACTTCAGGAAACGAAGCGGAAAATCCAATGACGGATTCTTCAGGATCCATGGGGAATCGCTGCAGGCTCAAGAAAAAAACTTCCCGGCGGTCCAGAAGAGGGCCATCCCGATGATCACCGTTCCAGCCAACGAACGGGTCTTCCAGGCGAAGATGAACGTGGGTATGGAAACCATCAGGGCCGGTTGGAAGATCGTGAGATGCCGTGGTTCTCCGGTTGTCACCAGAGCGGGCAGAATCAAGGCGCTCAGGACAGCGGCGGGGATGAAATCCAACCACTGTCGCAGCCACTCCGGCAGGCGGCGGCGTGATAGAAAAATCAACGGGATCCAGCGCGGCAGATAGGTTACGATCCCCATGCCCAGCACCAGCAACCAATAGTCCGTTTTCACAATCCCTCCGTGCTGTCTCTTCCCTTGCCGCAACCCTTCTGCAGGAAGACCCCGAGTGTCGCGGCGGTCATCGACGCCATCACAATGTAGGCATTGCCCGGGAAGAGCAAAGAGAAGACCAGAGCCAGCAATCCTGAGAGGACGGCGACTACGGCATAAAGGCCGCCCCGGATCTGAAAGACCAGCAGGCAAATGAACATGGCGGGCAGCGCGTAATCGATCCCGAAAGCCCCTGCGGGGATGAATTGTCCGCCATAACCCCCGATGATTGTGCTGACGATCCAGACCAGGTTGGCGGTCTGATTCAACGTCAGAGCCTTCCGCCAATCCCAGTCTCCGTCCCGGAAGCGGGTCATGTTCAGGGCGAAACTTTCATCGGTCACCCCGTAAGCATACAGGGAAAGCCGTCCAACACCCAGATCTTGGAGATAAACGGCCAGGGATGAGCTCATCAGCAGGTGACGAAGATTGACGGTGAAGGCCGTCAGAATGATCGGGATGATTGCAGAGCCGCTGCCGATCATGGATACCGCGATAAACTGGGAGCTTCCCGCATAGACGAAAAGCGACATCAGCCCGATCTGCCACGGCGCAAGACCGGCATTGTGGGCCAGGACTCCAAAAGCCAACCCGATAGGCACATACCCCAGGCAGATGGGCCACGCCGCTGCCATGCCTTCTTTCAGATACGAAGAATATGGAGGATTCCACATGCCGGCGCCTCACAGAGTCGACCGTACATATCATAATTTTCGGGGTAATCAAATCAAGGATTACGGGTTGGAAGTCCTGCATATTCATTGAGGTTGACGATTGAATCCGTTCAGGAAGTTTCCCATTTTCCACAAGTGCGCTTAACCCTGATGACCATTTTCAACCCCTCGCCTTACAGAGTGAGATCGCTCCGGCCCTTGTCCCGGCGGAAGAGTCCCGTGACGAGGTGATAGAGGGCGAAGAGTTCGAGCGAGAAGGGGATATAGCCGAGGTAGCCCGCAAGCGGCATCTCGAAGAGGTGAAAAACATCGGCGTACGGGATGCGGTAGACCCATTTCGGCCATGAATAAAAATTCCACATCTCCCAGAAGAGGCCGCAGATGAGGCAGCCGATGGAGAGGGCGATCACCGGCCGCCAGTCGCCCCGGGAGAGATCGTCCAGGAGCGAACGGTTTCCCATCCGCGCATTCACCGGTTCGATGATGCAGAAAACGGAACCCCATACCAGCGGGAAGAAAAGCTCCGGCCAGGCGACCATGAGGAGCAGCATCACAACTCCAGCGGCCGACAAAGCGCGCAGCGCGGCGGGCCTCTTCCGGATGACGGGGCCCTGGCCGAGTCGCCGCATCCGTTTCCAGCTTCCCACCCACTCCGCCGTGCCGAAGACGGCGGGCATCACCGTGGAAAAACTGAGCGTTGAAAACGCCGCATATTCAAGGGTCGAAAAGCTTTCCTCTCCGAGGTAGATCCAGTTTTGCGTCCGGAGGTTGATCAGTTCGAAGAGCCACCAGGCGGGGGCCGAGACCAAAAAGAGGCAAGCCCAGGCGCCGGGCGTCCGGGTGAGGAGGGAGTGCCCTTTTCTGCGGAAGACGAGGGCGTCCACGGTGAGGCTGTACCCGAGCCAGAGCGGGAAGAAGCCCCAGTGGGTGCGCGTCCCGGGAAGGGACCAGTTCAGGAGCCAGAAGAGGGCGATCAGGATCAGGCCGATCCAGCCGTGAACCGGCCATTTTCCGGTTTGTCCCGTCTTATCCCCGGCCATCCCAGCCCCCCATCTTTGAAGGTTTCGCGAGGTCAAACCGGCTTTCCGTCGAGCTCCCGGCTCATCCGGATCTGGGTAACCTCTTCGAACGACGCGGTCTCGATCATTCTCTCCCCCCTGTTTGTCGGCGGTCCTTTCATATCACATTCGGCGTGCGATCTGTAGGCCGTAAAAAGGTTCCGCTGCGGGTTTCGGGAAAATTTCTCATGCAAAAAAACTACGATTCTGCTATCACTTCATCAGTTTTCGGGGAAGATGAAGATGGAATTCTCGCGAAGGTTTCTGAAGCGGAGGAGGAAGGGATGAGGAAGATTCTGGTGTTGCATGGCGTCAACCTGAACATGTTCGGGAAACGGGACCCGGCCCAGTACGGGAGCGTCACCCTCGATGAGATCAACGGAAAACTGGAGGCGCTGGGGAAGGAACTGGGTTGCACCGTCGAAGCCTTCCAGACGAACGATGAGGGGGCGATTTGCGGGAAGATCCATGATGCACACCGGCAGAGGGTCGATGCCGTTCTGATCAACGCCGGCGCCTGGACGCATTACAGCTACGCTCTCAGGGACGCCCTGGCCATTTTGACGGTTCCCGTCGTGGAGATTCATATGTCCAACATCCACGCGCGGGAAGAATTTCGTCGTCATTCGGTCATCGCGCCGCTGGCCAAGGGACAGATCGTCGGATTCGGTCTTCAGAGCTACCTTCTCGGCCTCCGGGCCGCCGTGGCGCTGCTGGACGAGGCATCATAGGGCCCGGAGCCGAGCGGCGAAGCAATCTTGTGGTTTACAGAAACAGCAGGGCGTCCCGCCGGTGCCGGCGGAACGCCCTGGTCCATCGTGGAAATGACGGTGCTGACGAATCTTACTTCATGTCCTTCTTTTTCTCTCCGGGCTTGGCCGGAGTGGCGGCCCATTCCTTGAAAGCGGCTTCCCATTTTTCGATGACGCCCTTCAATTCACCCGCCTTTGCCTTTGCCGCGGCCGCATCAGCGGCGATCATCTCTTTGGCGGCTTTCAGGTTTTCCCCGAAGGCCTTGACATCGGCGGTCCAGTCCGCCTTCTTGTCCTTCATCTTCCTTTCGAGCTTCTTGGCGGCCTGCTGGACACTCTTCCATCCCTCTTCAACGGCGGTCAGGGCGGCGGTTGCCTCCTCGGCGGCGGCCTTCTCGGCGGCGGCCTTTGCAGCGGCGGCCTCCGCGGCGGCCTTCTCGAAGGCCTTCTTGCCCTCCTCGACGGCGCCGGCGGCCTTTTCGAAGGCGGCCTTGGCATCGATATAACCCTGCTTGGCTTCCTTGTACTTCTTCTCCTTCACCTGGGCCTCGGCTGATTCCCAAACCTTCTTGGCGGCATCCAGATCGGCGACGGCGTATTTATCGGCGCCTGCGGAAACCGCCGCATCCATGGCCGCCTGTGCAGCCTTTTGTTCCGCCTCCGGGGGCTTCGAACAGCCGATGAAAACCAAAGCCAGTGCGAGGACCATCACCAACGATACCGAAAACTTGAAATGTTTCATACCTGATCTCCTTAGTTGAATGATTATAACAACTTCCGACGATAAACTGATGCTGTTATATACCTTTTCGCGGCGTTGTCAAGAGGGATCTTTAGAGCATTCCCCCTTGTTGGAAGCGCCCGCGGTTTGCCGCTGGGGCCTTATGCATATGGACCCATTCCCCTTCCCGGGTTGGCTTAAAGCGGGAAGGGCCGCTTTGGGAAAAAATCGCATTCAAGCGTGGCGCCGCTTGCGGGGCTTCGGTGGTTTCCGAAGGAATTTAAGTCCCTTCCGGATCGAAGGGATCATCATCGGCAAAATCACGGAGAACAGCGCGATCCCCCACATCGCCAGGCAGAGGGGCGACGCCCAGAGGCCGCTCGCATCGCCCTGGGAGATGATCAGCGCCTGCCGGAAGGATCTCTCCATGACCGGTCCCAGAACCAGCCCCACAACCAGGGGGGCCGGTTCATAGTCGAATTTACGCATCACATAGCCCAGCACGCCTGCGCCCAGCATCACCCAGACGTCGAAAAGGGCGCCGTTGTCCCCGTAGGCGCCGATCGCGCACAGAACAAGGATGATCGGAAGCAGATAGTGGTTGGAAACCCGGACGATCTTGGCAAACAGACCCACCAGAGGGAGGTTCAGGATCAGCAACATCATATTGCCGAGATAAAAACTGCCGATCACCCCCCAGAAAACGTCGGGCCGGTCGCGAAGCAGAAAGGGGCCCGGGGTGATGCCGTGCAGCAGCATTCCCCCCAGCAGCACGGCCGTCGCCGGGGTGAACGGAAGTCCCAACGAGAGCAGTGGGATCATGGCGCCGCCCGCCGCCGCATTGTTCGCCGCCTCGGGGCCTGCCACCCCCTCAATGGCGCCTTTTCCGAATTCTTCCTTATGCCTGGAGATCGATCTTTCCAGGCCATAGGAGGCGAAGGAGGCCATCGTCGCCGCCGGTCCTGGCAGAAGGCCGATCAGAAACCCCAGCACCGATCCCCGGCCGATCGGGCCGACGGAGCGTTTGATCTCCTCGCCGCTTGGATAGAGTTCGCTGAACTTGACCGGCAGAACCTCGGTCGGTTTTTCCTTGGCGGCCAAAACGGTAAGAACCTCCGCCACCCCGAAGAGACCGGTGGTGATCGCGATGAAACTGATCCCTCCCTGGGCGGTTTCGATGCCGAAAGAGAAGCGTTCCAGGCCGCCGATCGGGTCCATTCCTACCGTGGAGAGAATCAGGCCGATCATCATCAGGATCAGCGACCGGCTGCGGGATTTCCCGGTCAGGTTGGAAAGCAGGATTACCCCCAGCACCGTCAGCACGAAGTATTCCGCGGGACCGAAGGCCAGCGCGGAGCGGGCCAGAAGGGGGGCGAAGAATTGCAATGCGATCACGCTGAAGGTTCCGGCGACAAAAGAGCCGATGGCCGAAATCGCGAGCGCCGCCCCGGCGCGCCCCCTTCGCGCCATCGCATACCCGTCGAGGGTCGTGACGACGCTGGCCGGTTCTCCGGGCACATTGACCAGAATCGAGGTCGTGGAGCCCCCGTACATCGAGCCGTAGTAAATTCCCGCCAGCATGATCAACCCGGCGGTCGGGCCGAGCTTCAGGGTCAGCGGGATCACCATCGCCATGGCCGCCGCCGGTCCGAGACCGGGCAGCACCCCGATCAGCGTGCCGAGGAGCGCACCCATGAAACAGGCTGCGAAGTTGACGGGTTCCAGGGTCGTCAGCAGAAAGGATAGAATACCGTGGTCAGCCATTCGATCACTCTCCTTTAAAACAGGGCTCCCCTGGGAAAGGACAATTTCAGCCAGACCTCAAAAAGGAGATAGCAGCAAAGGGTCAGCGCCGCGGAGAGGACAAGGGGCCTTCCCCAATCCTTTTTTTCCGTGAGTCTGCTGGCGACGACCGCAAAGAGAAAGGTGGAGACGAAGAAACCGATCCATTGCATCATGAGCAGGTAAAGGACGAGAAAGGCGACCATCCGGAGGGCCTTCCCGTCCTCACTGTTCCGGAGAATGGATTCTCTGAGGGGCCGGCTGCCGTCCCGATGTTTTTCCCGATGGTGGTCTTTCCGTCTGGATCTCCAGAGGGCCCGAGCCAGTTGCCCGGCACCCAGGATCGTCAACACCGTTCCTACGATCAGCGGAAAGACCGCAGGGCCGGGGCTTTCCCATGTGTCCAGTGGATATCGGGTCGTGTAGGCCAGAAAGAGGGCGCCAAACAGGATCACCGCCAGATTGCTTGCAATCTCTTTTCCAGTCGTCATCGATTGTTCTCCGTGGCGCCCGCCCCCGCCGTCCCGTCCGGCGGGGCGGGAGGGTGCGACTTTCATCCTTCGTCGTTCCCGCCCCGCGCGGGGACGACGAAGGGGTGCAGATCAACCGGCGCTATTTCAAAAGGCCCGCGCCTTCCATGATCTCCCGCGTCTCCTTGTCGACGGTCGCGACAAACTTGGCGAAATCTGCCGGGGCAAGGTAACGCGGCGTCGATCCGAGCGAAGAGGCAAAATCGATCCATTCCTTGCTCTCTATGGCCTTTTTGATCAGCGGGTTCAGTTTGTCGACGACGGCCTGGGGCGTTCCCTTGGGGGCGGCGATACCCCGCCACTGATCGAACTCCAGATCGACCCCCGACTCCTTCATTGTCGGAACGTCGGGCCACAGAGCGATCCTTTTTTCGCTGCTGATCGCCAGGATCCGGACCTCGCCTGCCTTGACCTGGTTGAAGACCTCGGCAGGATGCTGGCTCGACGAGTTGATCTTGTCCCCCATCAGCGCCGCCATCGCCAGACCCTGGCCGAAGGGGACATGGGTGATCTTCAGACCGGCCTTGGCTGCCAGAGCCAGCGGGACCATGTGGGTCACGCTGCCCATCCCGGAGTTGCCCATCGTGACCTTGCCGGGGTTGGCCTTGCCGTAGGCGATGAAATCCTTAAAATCCTTCCAGGGGGCGTTTTTGCTGACGGCGATGGAGACCGTTTCGATGCCGACCCCGGCAATCGGTTCGAAGGCGTTGTAGTCATAGGGGACCTGTTTGCGGGTTGCCAGGGTATTGATGGCGCCTGAATACCAGATCAGCGTGTAGCCGTCTTTCTTGGAGCGATTGACCTCGTTGTAGGCGATGGCTC
Source organism: uncultured Syntrophaceae bacterium (assembly GCA_964433455.1). Classification (GTDB taxonomy): domain Bacteria; phylum Desulfobacterota; class Syntrophia; order Syntrophales; family UBA5619; genus UBA5619. The sequence goes on along the minus strand of CAYSSF010000075.1, from coordinate 10,058 downwards.
CGCCGGCGCCGGTTACATTGCGCACGACCATGGGTTGACCCAGATCGCGGGAGATGATCTCCGCCAGCTTCCGGGCCTGGATGTCGGCCGCGCCGCCCGCACCGAAAGGATTGATGAGTTCCACCTGCTTGACCGGCCAGACATCCGCCGCGGAAGTGGAACCGGTTCCGCATACGAACAGGATCGCCATGAGAAACAGAGGTACTGCAATCAGGCCGCTTCTGAAAAAATCCGTTCTTTTTGTCATTTCCCCTTCTCCCTTCATTCGATTGGATCTGTTTTGGTTGACTCGTCTATACCGTGGCCCATGCCTCTTTGATCACCCGTTTGGTGTTGGCGATGACCGTCTCCGAGGTCTCCTCAAGAAGGAGCGGCCGGACCTCCGCGCTGAGGACGGGCCTGTTTTCCGGATTCAGCAGCTTCAGGTCGAGCAGGAGCCTGAAGTAGTCCCTTACCTGGGGGGTGTCGACCTCGCCGCCGGGCATGCCGAAACGGGGCTGAAGGTCCCCGTAGCCCGGGTGCCGCCTGTCCCGAAAGGCGGCGCTCCCGATGTGGAAGTGCATGGGGTACTTCTTCACCAGCGGAATCGCCTCCTCGGGGGTCGTCCGCAAAAGCCCGAAATGGGAGAGGTCCGCGAGGACGCCGAAGTTGGGGAACTCCTTGTTCACCTCGGCGGTCACATCGGCAGCGTCCTGGAAATCGCCGATCAGGAAGGCTTTGTCGATGTCCTTGTCGAAGACCTTCATGTAGATTCCCATCTTCCCCTGCTCGTTCGTGTACTGGCAGATCTCCTTCAGCGAGTCGATGAGGATCTTCTTCCCCTCCTCCTTCTTCTCCTCGCCGGGGTGTTTCCCCGAGAAGACCCGCATGGCGCTTGCGCCGAGTTGGAATGCCTCGTTGACGCCGTTTTTCATCGCGCTGATCGCCTTTCGGCGTTCCTTGGGATCCGGGTCGTTCACGTTGAGCTTCAGCGTGAACATCCGGGGCTGGTTGGCGTAACAAATCTCCAGATGGGAAGTTTCCAGGAGCTTCTGCGCCTCGTGGCGGACCTGGGGGTCCTTCATCCAGCCGACCTCGACGGCCGTCCAGAAATCGTCCTCGACGATCTTGCGGAGTGTCTCGACGATGATATGGCCTTCCCCCGTGGTTGCCTCGGGATAGGCCTTGAAATGGACGATCCCGAGCTTCATGTACCTGTAAATCGAAAAGTTTTCCATAGCATCTCCTTGAATGGTTTATGACACCTTGACGACCACCTTGATCGCATCCTCGATCCGCTCGCGGACGTACTTGAAGGCGGTCGGGAGCTCCTCCAGGGGGAAGGTGTGGGTGTGCATCAGTTTGGCATCGAACTTCTTCTGGTTCATCAGTGCGGCGGCGCGGTGGGTGGCGCTTTTGCCTTCGCCGCGGATGCCGTAGAGGTAAATGTTGTTCCGGACGATTTTCGCCAGGTCGACCAGGGCCGGTTCATGGGGGAAAGCGGCCAGACAGATCCGCCCCCCCCGCTGGGTCATATCCATCGCCTCGTTCAGCGCATTGGGCGCCCCGGAGCATTCCAGGACGTAGTTGACGCCCCGCCCGCCGGTGATCCGTTTGACCCCCTCCACGGGGTTTTCCCTGTTGATGTTGACGACGTGGTCCGCGCCGAGCTTCAGGCCGAGGTTCAGACGCGCATCGCGCGTCCCGGTGAGGATGACGGGAGCGGCGCCAAGCGCCTTGCCGACGGCGACCCCCATCAGGCCGATCGGCCCCGGACCGGTGACGACGAGGCTCTCTCCCGCGATCAGGCCGCCCAGGACGTCCAAGGCGTACATCGCCGTGCCGGCAGTCACAATCAGCGTGGCCTCCTCGTCGCTCATGTCATCGGCGACATGAACCAGGGTGTTGACATGGTTGACGGCGTACTGGGCGAAACCGCCGTCGGTGGTGAAGCCGTTGGCGCGGTGGCCCTTGTCGTGGCCTTCGTAGTTCAGGCCGTAGTTCAGGCAGGAGGTGTACATCCCCTGGCGGCAGCGCTCGCAGCGCCCGCAGCCGGCATGGATCTCGACGGCAATCCGATCACCGACGGCGTACTCGTCCACGCCCACCCCGAGTTGGACGATGGTGCCCATGTACTCGTGACCCGGCGTGAAATTCTTGTTGAAGGGGGCGCCGCCCCGGACGATGGCGGGCAGTCCCTTGGTGATGATTTCCACATCGGTGCCGCAGATGGAGACGGCATCGATCCGCACCAAAACCTCGGCGGGTCCCGGTTCCGGAACGGGTTTTTCGGTCATCCGGAGCTGTTCGGGGTCATCCAATACCCATGCCTTCATGGTTTTCGGAATGGTGAAGCTTTTTGCTTGCGCTGGTTCCGTCATGATAATCGTCCCTCCTCAGCGGATTTTGATCCGGCTGGCGATAAAGGCGATCTTCGCCGTATCCTCGGTGAGATCGGAAAGGTAAAAGGAGGTCTTCAGGTCCGCCGCCACGGCCAGGATTCCGTGTTCCTGCATCAGCAGGACCCGTGCGGCAGGGTATTTCAGCAGACCCGCCTTGACATACTCGTAGAGTTCCGTAGAGCCGGACATCGCGCTTTCGATGCGGGGCACTTCTTTGAGAACCGCCTGGGCCGATACCGTGACCATCGGGAGCCTCTCCGCCACGTTCGAGTAGGCCGTCGCATAGGGGGGATGGACGTGGGAGACCGCCCCCGCCTCGGGCCGGAGCTGGTAGACGGCCAGATGGAAGGCCGTCTCCTTGGAGGGCTTGAGACCGCAGGGGTTTTCGATGACGGCGCCGTCGATCTTCATCAACAGGTTGATCTCGGGTTCGATATCCCCCAGGCAGATGCCGGTCGGCGTGATCAGGACGGTGTCCGTGCCGGGAATCCGGACGCTCAAATTTCCGCCGGTGCCGCTGACGAGCCCGCGGTTGAACGAACGCCGCGAGACTTCGGCGAGTTCCCTCCGCAGGCGGATGATTTCCATTTCCTTGTTCATGGTTTCTTCAACTCCTTCTCTTCTCCCATATAGGCGATCAATTGGTCGACGCAGGCATCGACAAACCGATCGTCATTGATATGGGCGTCGATTTCCGTGAGTTCGATATCCTTCCGAAGACGATCCTTCAGAGCCTTGAGAAATATCCGATTTCCGGTTCCGTCATAAAGAACCCCGCCGGGTGCCCCGTAAACGGACCATCCCTTCAGCGGAATCAAAACGGCCGTCGGTCCCACGGCGGCGTTCAACCGCTCGGCCATCACGCCGCCCACCTTCGCCATCTCGCTCCGGGAGAGCTTCAGATTGGCGTTGAAGGGGTTGTGCATGGTTGTTTTTCTTTTCCGGAATTTGAGCGGAATGGATTCGCGGGGGCCGAAACAGAGGTACTCCATTCCCCCCGTGGAGACCACCTGGGGAATCCCCTTCGTCCCCGCCGCCGTCATCCGGCCCGGATGCACGGGCCTGTAAATCCCCGCGCCAACGACCTCTTCGGTGAGTTCGTGCGGGGTCAGATCGAGGACCCCGTGAATCAGGCCTTCAGCGATCAGCTCTTCCATGGCCGATCCGCCGGCCCCCGAGGCATGGAAGGCGACGACCTCGAAGCCTCCGGCCCGGAGAGACTTTACCGCCCGGCCCGCGGCCGGTTCGGTATTCCCCAGTGCGGTCACGGCGATGGTTTTCTTCCCCGGCGCAGCGGTCATGCTCCGGCCATGCTCCGCCATCCCGACGACGGCGGCCACCGCATTGGCGAGGATGGAGGAGATGACCGGATTGGCGCCTCCGAGGAAATCGCCCACCGAAAAGACCACCCCGATGTCCTTGTTTCCGACATAGGGGCGGATGTTTCCGGAGGCGACCGTGGAGACGAGGTATTTGGGGAATCCGAAGGGCAGGCCCTGCATCGCGATGGACGAAACGGCCGATCCCTGGTTCCCGCCCAGGCCGATCGCGCCGTCGATCCTTCCTTCATCAAAAAGAAGGGAAAGGAGCTTTCGCGCCCCTTTCCCCATGATTTCCATGATCCGCTCCCGTTCACCCGCCTTCAGCAGGGCCGCGAGCTCCCAGCCTCCCTGGCGCGCCACTTCCCCGTTATCGATATCGGGCCTCACCCCGGGCGGACCCAGCGGGCCGATATCGATGATCGTGGCCGAACAGTTCAGGTTTTCGAGGCGCCCGCGGATGTAGGCGGCCTCTTCCCCTTTCGTGTCCAATGTTGCCAGAACGGCGATGGTTTTCTTTCGTATCATTTTCCAACGCTCCCGTGGAAAAGGTTTTCTTCTACCCCCTCCAGAAACGGCCGGTCCAATCCCTTTTGTCGTCGGGAACCTTGAAGTCGAACTTCTTCACCTCTTCCAGGAAGGCGGCCAGGTGGTTGCCGATCCGCTCGAAGACCGCGTGACCCTGTTCGACGCTGGAACGCAGCGGGTTGCCGATCGTCGCGGTGTCCGAGTACTCATGGTGGAGCATCGGGATGAAGATGTTTTCGGAACCCTGGAACTTGACGGTGTTGGTGCCGTCCGACTTCGTGAAGGCGGGGCCCATCCACTTCGGGGCGTGGGCGCGGTCCTGCTTGGCGCGCTCCATGAAGACGGATCCGTCGTAGATCCCCTTGTCCTTCATGTAGGCCATTGTTGTGGAGGTTTCCAATTCTCCCGCGTGCCAGCCGGGCGTCTCTTCGGCGGGACCCGTCATCAGGTCGGCGACGACGGCGCAATCGCGCTCCGTGGGGGTCTTGTAGTAGGCGCAGAAGCAGCCTGTTTCGGCCCGGAGCGTGCGCAGCGCGTCGCCTTGGGAGCCCATGTTGGTGCCGTGGTGCGAGACGAAGACCAGCTTGTTGAAGCCGGCGAAGATCAGGCTGCGGCCGATCGAGTAGAGCACCTGGCGGTAGATCTCGGGGGGGAGTGTGACGGTGCCGGTGCCCCAGCCCGCTTCTCCCATGTGGTGCGATGAAACGCCGAAGGGAAGCAGGGGCGTATGGAGGACCTTGGCTTTCTTGGCGGCGAGTTCGACGCTGCCCATCGTCGTGTAGGAGTCGACGCCCAGCGGGACATGGTGGCCGTGCTTCTCCATGCTGCCGACGGGGATCATGATCGTGTCATTTCCGGCTTTGATGGAGGCCGCGACATCGGTCCAGGGAATTTCATTCAGGTCGAACTTCTGTAAATTGGACATGTTGATTCTCCTTTCTGTTGGTGGATGAATTGTTCACTCGGTTACCGGAATACGATGGTAAACCTTTTCCATTTAGACTAATCGCTCAAAAAAACTTTGTCAATCGATTTGTTCACCTTTTTTCACGGTGGAGCCCCGGACAAGAAGTTTTGTCTGGAATAACTTTAACTTGTCGAATTCTCCCCCGGAGATGAGATGGATCAGCATCCGCACGGCCTCGGCCCCCGCCTCGTACATCGGGATTTCGACCGTCGTGAGCGGCGGGTCGAAGTAGGAGCTGAGCGGGATGTTGTCGAACCCCACCACCGCCAGATCATCGGGAATCTTCATCCCCAGCTCTCTTGCGGCATTCATCGCACCGAAGGCCATCTGGTCGTTCGCGCAGACGATCGCCGTCGGCCTTTGACCGTTCCGGAGCAGCTCTTTCCCCAGCATATAACCGCTCTGCGGTGTCCAGTCCCCCTGTTTGATCCGGTTTTCGTCGAGGATCAACCGGTTCTGGGCCAGCGCGTTCCGGTATCCGGTCAGGCGGTCCACGGCGGTCGTGGAGCCTTCCGGTCCCCCGAGAAAGCCGATCTCGTCGTGACCGAGACTCAGGAGGTGTTGAACGGCCTGAATGGCCCCGCCCATGTTGTCGACCAGGACCGCGGGGAAATCCACTGCGTGGCGGCCGATCACGACCACCCGGTCTTTCAGCTCTCCGAGAATGGAGAGGGTTTCGTACCCGTTGATGATGCCGCCGCTGAAGATGATCCCGTCCGCCGCCTTTTCACGGAGGTGATAGATGTCGCGGACGATGCCTTCCCGCTTCCGGTCCGTGTTGTAGAGCATGACCGCGTACCCGGAGCGGTCGGCCACGTCCTGGATGCCGCGGACGATCTCCGCATAGTAGGGGTTGGAGATGTCGGGGATGATGATCCCGATGGTCATGGTCTTCTTCATCAGAAGGCCCTTGGCCAGCGCGTTGGGCCGGTAATCCAGTTCACGGATGGCCTGGAGGACCTTCTCCCGGGTGCTGGATTTGACCTTGTGGGAGGTTTGGTTGACCACGCGGGAGACGGTGGCGATGGATACGTTCGCCTTCAGCGCGACATCGACAATGTTCGGCATGGAGTCTCCTCCCGGTGTGGAATGATGTAAACGTTTACCATGGAGGAGAATACGCAGTTCTTCCATGTCTGTCAATATTTAATTTCGGGTCCGTTTTCTCCTTTGACACGCGGGTATTCAGCGATCCCCCACATGTTGGTCCAATCCGCGGCCAAAATCCGCTTGACACAAAAAATTCTTCTTCATACACTCCCCCCGCGTGAAAAGGCGGCGCCTGATCAATGCGGTCAACCCCCTGCAACCCCCTGCCGAAGGGGAGGAACTCGTCATGCTGAACTTTTTGCCGAAAATCTTATTGGGGATGATCTCATCCGTGCTGCTCGCGCTGAATGTCATTTTCTGGTGCGCCATCGTGTTTATCTTCGCCCTGCTGAAACTGGCCCTGCCCTTCAAGCCGATTCGGGTTATCCTGGATCATATCCTGCATGGCATTGCCGCAAACTGGATATCCTGTAACAGCGGATGGATGCGCTTGACCCAGAAAACCAGGTGGAATGTGCAAGGCCTCGACGGCCTGACCTACCGGGGTTGGTATCTCGTCAACAGCAATCACCAGAGCTGGGTCGATATTTTTGTCCTCCAGCGCCTGCTCAACCGAAAAATCCCCTTTCTCAAATTTCTGATCAAACAGGAACTGATTTATGTTCCGGTCATCGGTCTTGCCTGGTGGGCTCTGGAATTTCCCTTTATGCGCCGCCACAGTGTGGCGTATCTGGCAAAGCATCCGGAGATGCGCGGCAAGGATCTGGAAACCATGCGCAAGGCCTGTGCAAAATTCTCACGTATTCCCACCAGCATCATGAACTTTACCGAGGGAACCCGCTTTACAAAGGCCAAACATGACAGGCAGGGCTCGCCTTATCAATTCCTGCTGAAACCAAGAGCGGGCGGCCTCGCCCTGTCCCTGAGCGCCATGGGCGAAAAATTCCAGTCCCTTCTGGACGTCACCATCGTCTATCCCGATGGGGTTCCGGGATTCTGGGATTTCCTCTGCGGGCGGGTGAAGCGGATCATGGTCCGCATGCAGCAACGGCCGGTTCCCAAAAAGTTTATCGGCAGCGACTATGAAAATGATCCGGAGTGCCGGGAATCCTTCCAGCGGTGGCTTTCCGAACTATGGGAGGAAAAGGACAGCCGGATCGGGCAACTATACGTCGAGGCGAGGTCTGCCCGGCAGGTCGATGCCATGACGTGACCCTCCGGACCTCGCCCACTTCCGGCAAAACCACCCACGTTTCCAACAGGGGCGGGCTCTCTGATTGTCAACGTGCCGCCGCCGCAGACCTCGGGAAAGCCGCCGACGATGGCCTGCCGTCCGGGAGAGATCGGGTTGGTGCGGGACGGAGGGGTCCGGGGGATCGTCTGCCGCCGCACACTGCTGGGCGACACCATTGACTACCGGGTGAAGGTGGGCGCGCAGGAGATCCGGGTGCAGCAGAGCGTCCGCAAGCCGCTGTTCGAAGATGGGCAGCTCTGCGGCCTGGTTTTCCCTCAGGTGCATTGGTACGCCGAGTAGACGACGGAGGGCTGCTCGATTACGGGCTTTGATCAAGGTCGTCCGTAGACGATGCGCAGGCGGCTGCAGCTTCCATTTCGCCGGCTCTACAGAGAGGCGGTCCGGAGAAAGGCGGCGGCGTTCCGGAAGAGGGCGAGCCCCATCCCCTCTTCGGGGAGCTCCTCGCGCGTCCAGCGGGGGTGGCTCGTCCGGTGGTGGTACGCCTCGGGGTGGGGCATCATGCCAAAGATGCGGCCCGTCTCGTTGCAGATTCCGGCAATCCCGTCCACGGCGCCATTGGGGTTTGCGGGATAGTCCAGCGTCGCCTCGCGGTAGAGGGAATCACTGTACTGGAGGGTGATCAGGTTCTGCCGGTGGAGACGTTCCAACGTGGCTGCGTCCTGCGGGACAAATTTCCCTTCGCCGTGGCGGACGGGCAGGTAGAGGCCCCGAAGCCCCCGCGTGAAGATGCAGGGGGAGTCGGAATCGACGCGGAGATAGACCCACCGGTCCTCGAACCGCCCCGAGTCGTTGAAGGTCAGTGTGACGGACTGCCGGTCATACGCGCCATCCAGGCCCGGGAGCATCCCCAGCTTGACGAGCAGTTGGAAGCCGTTGCAGACGCCGAGGATCAGTTTTCCCGCCGTGATGAACCGGGCGAACTGATCGTACAACTTCTCCCGGCCTCCGGCGACGGCCGCATGGAGGATCCGGTTCGCGCCGGCCTTGGCCGAGCCGAGGTCGTCGCCGTCCAGGAATCCGCCGGGCAGGTTCAGGAAGTCATAGTCGTCGAGCCGCTTCGTCCCGCAGAGGAGTTCGCTGATGTGGACGATATCGACCTTGTCGAAGCCGGCAAGGCGGCAGGCGTGGGCCATCTCCATCTCGCAGTTCGTCCCGTTTCCGGTGATCACGATCGCGCTGATTTTCTTTGACATCTCTTTATTACCTTCATCCCGCAGCCTTCAGACCGCAAGGGTTTTTTGCCAGGCCGCCTTCAGCGCGGCGAGTTCCTCATCGATGATCCGTTTCCCGCCCTGACCTTCGACCCGGAGAACCTCTTCCGCGATGACCTGCCCGATCCGGGCGAAGGCGGAGCCCGCGAGAGCGGCCTCGAAGGCCTCCCGTGCATCCGGATGAACGGTGACGACGAAGCGGCTCTGGGACTCCGAGAAGAGCAGTTCGTCGTCTCTTCCGATCCCTTCCGCCGGGACGCTTTTCAGATCCACCTCAAGACCGAGACCCCCGGCGAAGGCCGTTTCCGCAAGCGTCACCCCCAGCCCCCCGTCGGAGCAGTCGTGGCAGGAGGCGACGAGGCCCGCCCGGATCGCCCGGCTAAGCGCCTGATAGAGCGTTTTCGCCGTTTCCGTGCGCACCTGCGGAACATCGTTTCCGATTGCGCCGTGCAGCGCGTACCACTCCGAGCCGCCGAGTTCCCGACAGGTCTTCCCCAGCACGTAGACGAGGTCTCCCTGCCTTTTCACGTCCATCGTGACGGCCTTCCGGACGTCCTCCATCTTTGCCAGCGTGGAGAAGAGCAACGTCGGGGGGATCGAGATCCGGGTCTCCCCGATCTGGTAGTCGTTCTTCATGCTGTCCTTCCCCGAGATGCAGGGGACGCCGTAGGCGGTCGTCACAGCATAGAGCGCCTCGTTGGCCCGGACGAGCTGGGCGAGCTTGTACTCCCCGTCGGGGGTCTTTTCCGAGCGGACCGGATCGCACCAGCAAAAGTTGTCGAGACCCGCCATGCGGTCGAGGGAGGCCCCGACGGCGATTGCGTTCCGGACCGCTTCGTCGATCGCGCAGGCGGCCATGTGGTAGGCGTCGATGTCGCTGTAGCGGGGGCAGATCCCGTTCGCGACGACGATGCCCTCGAAGGAGTCGAGGAGCGGACGGATCACGGCGGCGTCGCTCGGGCCGTCATTGACGACGCCGGTCATCGGTTTCACGACGCTTCCCCCCTGCACCTCGTGGTCGTACTGGCGGACGACCGACTCCTTGCTGCAGATGTTGAGACGGGAGAGCATCTGCTTCAGCGCGCCTCCCAGGTCCGACGGTTCCGGAAAGTCCGGTTCCGCGTGGCGTGGCGGCGCCCACGCGGCCCGGAGGTTCATCTGCGGGAGGCCGTCATGGAGGAACTTCATCTCCAGATAGACGACCGTCTCCTCTCCGTAGCGGATATGAAACCAGCCCGAATCGGTGTAGCGACCCAGGACCGTGGCCTCGCAGCCCATCTTCCGGGCAAGGCAGAGGAACGCGTCGATCCTTGTCGGGTCGACGGCCAGGGTCATCCTCTCCTGGGA
>CAYSSF010000074.1:0-17259 GCA_964433455.1 uncultured Syntrophaceae bacterium | reverse complement strand
CCGTCCGCGCTGGCGGTCATGGGCAGGAGAATGACAAATTCTTCACCGCCATAGCGATAGGCGGAATCGGTCTGGCGAAGGGATCGTTTGATCACTTGGCCGACTCGCAACAAGACATGGTCTCCCTCGACATGGCCGTAAGCGTCGTTGAATCTCTTGAAATCGTCGAGATCGAGAAGCAGCAGGGTCAACGGTTGTCTGTACCGTTCCGCACGATCGATCTCCATCTTGAGCTGATCATAAAAATGGCGGGAATTGTAAAGTTGGGTGAGATCATCGATAATACTGAGTTCCCGGTATTTTTCCTCACTTTCCCGCAGCGCCTCCTCCATCTGTTTGCGCTTCGTGATGTCTTCAACAAAGCCTTCGAGGTAGGCTATCGTGCCATCGGCCTTGAGCACCTTGCGCATGCTCATATTCGCGGTCAGCATGGCGCCATCCTTGCGGCGGTAGCGATTCTCGGCATAAACCCAGCCGCCGTTCTCCATCGTGGCAGCGAGCAGATCCGACCTTTTTTCCGAATCGACGAAGAGTTGGGTGCTGATGTTCGTAACCGCTGAAACCATTTCCGCCGGCGACGCATACCCGAACATCCTTGCATATGCAGGGTTTACTCGCAAAAACGTTCCTTCCGGCAGCGAGTGGAAGATGCCGATGGAGGCATTCTCGAAGAGCCCCCGGTAATTTTCCTCGCTTCTTCGCAGTTCGGCCGTATAACCGGCTTCGAGACGGCCATATTTCCGCTGCCGCTTCTGGTAGAAGTAGAGGCCGGAAACGGCCGCCAGAACCAGCGCTCCGAACAGCCCGCCTTGTTTAAAGGCCCCCCCGCGCCAGGAGGCGAAGATGCCTCGCATATCACGATTGACGGAGACCATCAGAGGCTTGTCCATTTGCAGGGTGGCCGGTCGAATGGTGCGCCAGGCGCTCCTACGCTCGTCACCGGTGGTGTAGGCTCTGTCGGCGGCGAAGAGATTGGCTGTCCGGCCGGTTTCTACGTGAAGCGTGTATCGGCTGCCGGGTTTCGCCAGGTCCATCCCGGATAAGTCTTTCCTGCCGGGCGCCTCCACGAAAATTTTGCCGTCGCCATGAATCAGCGAAGCCCTCATTCCCGGCGCGTAGAGCACGGAATTCAGCAAGACGCTGAAAAAATCCGGGTCCAAGGTGATTGTGACGATGCCGGCGAACCTCCCCTGGGCATCGAGCACCACCTTTCCGACGTTCATCACATAAACGCCGAGGACGGATTTGAAGGGCGGCGAGATGTAGAGCATGGCCGGGTTAAGCCCCTGACGGGGCGCCCGAAAATATTCCCGCTCGCGGAAATTCAACCCGATGAGTTGCTTCTGGTTGCTGGCAGATATTGTCCCCCCGGCATCGGTTATGACTATCGTGCGAACCCCCGGCATGGCGTTGCGCATGGCCTGCAGGTTGCGGCTGACCAGTGCACGGCCCTCCTTTTGCGCTTTCCAGTACGGCAGATCGTTTCGAATGCTCATCAGCGCCTGGTTTAACGCAACCAACTGGCGCTCCAGGTTGCCATCCACGACCTTGGCCTGGGTCATCAGACGCTCTCGCTCCAGCGCATCGATGCGGCTGTACTCACGGGTAATGGAATAGCCGATCGCCCCGCCCAGGACCACCAGCGCCATACCGAGAATCAGCCAATGGACAGGGAACCGGCGAGCGTTTGTTGAAACGTGTTTGGATTGGAGCATATCGTCCTCATCTCCGGGATAAGTGACCGGTGTGTCGACCCCGATCGGGAAATGGCCGGTCGGAAATCACGTCCCTTCAAGTCTGTAACCTTTTTCCCGAAACAATCTCCGGCAGGCATGTACAACCGTATCGTCGTAAAAAATTCCTCGGTTCTTCTCTATTTCATAGAGCGCTGCCTCGATGCCCAAAGCCGGACGATAGGGACGATGGGAGGCCATGGATTCCACGACGTCCGCGACGGCGAGTATGCGGGCGTCGATGAGAATCTGACTCCCTTTCAGTTTTCTTGGATATCCTGATCCATCCATCCGCTCATGGTGCTGGTAGACGATTTCCGCCAGGGGCCAGGGTGATTCCACATCCTTCAACATTTCGTACCCTTTCCGGGGGTGCTCTTTGATCAGGGAAAATTCGAGGTCAGATAGGTTTGTCGGCTTGACCAAAATCTCTGCGGGAATGGATAATTTCCCGATATCGTGAATGGAACCCGCCATCAGGATGGCGTCAATTTGATCCTGTGAAAGCTTCATCTCCGTGGCGATGGCACGGGCCAGGCCGGCGGACCGGATCTGGTGACCGGCTGTGTAGGGATCGCGCGTTTCCACGGCGGAGACCATGACCTGGATGGTCGTGCGGACGGAGTTTCTCAGCCGTTCCAGGGTGTCATGGAGTTTGGCCTCCGCCTCCTTACGTTCGGTGATGACGTCGAAGAGGGCCACGAAGTGTTCCTTTGCGGGGCTGTAGACCGAGATGGAAAACCACATGTTCATGGATGTGAGATGCCACTCGAACCGTTCGGGTTTGCCGGACAAGGCCACCCTGCCGTAGATTTCAAAAAGCCCCGAATCCGACTCTTGGACGCCCGGAATGACTTCCGAAACCTTTTTTCCGATCACATTCGTCAAGCCCGTCAAGGATTCGAAGGCGTTGTTCACGGCGAGATAAATAAAGTCGCGTGGCTTTTCCTGATCGAAGAGCATACGGCAATAGGCGAATCCGTTCAGCATGTTCTCGAACAGGGAGCGGTAGAGTTCCTCGCTCTCCCGCAGTGCCTCCTGGGTTTGCCGCTGCGACAGGGCGATCGCCATGCTGTCGGCCAGCCTCTCGAAAAGGGCTATTTTTTCGAGGGTAAAACGATCCGGGCGGCGGTCGTTGATTTGAAGCAACCCGAAGACCTGATCGCCTGATCGCAGGGGGACCAGCGCCACCGATTCGTAGCCTTCCCCATTGCAGTGGTTGCGCGTGCGACCCTGACGGTCGGCCTCGGTGGTCGTGGCGAGCAGCGCGGTGGTGCCGTTGGTCCAGAAGCTCCCCCGGGCGGTAAAAAACGGCTTTGCGGGGTCGACGCGGCCGCAAAGGACGTTGCCGCACATGCAATCGAGCAGGGGGTTCCCCTTGTCGTCGCGGAGGATTTGACCGTTCTGGTCGTAGGTGCAGAGCCGGTTTTCCTTTTCGACGAAGGCAGGCGGAAACCCGCGCGTTTCGGAATAGGGGAAGTCTTCTCCGGAACGGAGCCGGATGCCGATGGCCTCGCAGCCGATCCAGTCATGCAGCAGCGCGGCGATGGTCCGCATGAGGTCGCGGAGGTCGTTCCGTTCGTGCAGCAGTCGGAGCAGCCGGACCGTCATGTCGCGTTCCTCGTCCGCCTGTTTTCGTTTGGTGATGTCGTTAAAGAGGATGGCGACTTGCCGGTTTTCCGGTTGGCCAAAACGGAAGGCGTACATATCATACCAGCGGTGCAACTGCTCCGCGCGATTCTCAAAGCGAACAGACTCTCCGGTGACGGCGACCTTCCCGTAAATGTCAAACCAATAATCTTCGTGTTTCGGGACCAGTTCGCGCATTCTCCGGCCTTGCGCGCCGATGAGACCCGTTTGCCTCCCGAAAGACGGATTGACCTCCCGAAAGCGATAATCGATCGGCTTTTGGTCTTCGTCAAAAATAACTTCAATGATGCAGAACCCTTCATCAATTGCATTAAACAACGTGCGGTATTGTTTTTCAGCGGTGGACAACTCACATTCCACCTGCTTGCGCTCTTTGATCTCCCGGAGCAGGTGGGCCGTCCGTGACTGAACCCTTTCTTCCAGGGAATCCCTCTCTCTCCGCAGGGTATCCTCCGCTTTCTTGATCCGTAGCGCGGCTTTCACTTGGGAAGCCAGTTCCGCCGGATCGATCGGTTTGGACAGGAAGGTGTTGGCGCCGCACTCCAGACCCTTGATCCGACTCTCCGGATCCGTCTTGATCGCCGTGATCATGATCACCGGGATGCGCTTCGTGCCTTCGTCGGCCATCAGCCTGCCGCAGGTCTCGAACCCGTCCATGTCCGGCATCCGGATATCCAGCAAAATGACGTCCGGATATTCGGTTCGGGCCTTCTGCAACCCCTCCCTGCCGGACAGTGCGGTGATCACGGTACAATCGGGCAGCAGATTCTTCAGCAGGGCGGACAGGGTGATCAGATTGTCCCGTTTGTCGTCAATGGCCAAGATTTTCGGCATAAAACCTCCCATTACCCTTTGATCAGCCATTCATCATCGATCCAGCCATCGATAATCTATTTCTTTATAAGACGCTGTTGACCGCCCCGGCATTTCCGGATAATCAGCAATCCCATTGCCTTCTTTGGAAATCACCGTCAATCCTGACCGGAACAGGGTTTTGAAAAACGTCAGGGTCCAGATGCTTCCCAGGAACAGCAGCAGGACCGTTGCGATGATCTTCGTTTTAAGATTGAAAAAGGATAAGAGAATACTCATGGTATTCACGTGTGTCTGTGTTGATCGATAAGCTTCCAAGGTGAGCATGTTTTTTCAACTTCGGCCCAAAAGCGACAGAGGGGAGGAGCGAACGCCTATCGAAACAGCGGTTAAATGCCAACGATTTTCGGATGATTCCTGCCGGAGACGATACAGAAAATGGGGAGGGATATCAAGAGAATAATGGAGGCGCCCATTTTTTGGTTGCCCTGTTTGCCGATCGTCTGTACGATGTCGCTGCACGCGGTCTTCGGAAACGGCCCTGCGCATGATCCTTCGCAGGGGTGATTCCGGAAGCAAAGGATAGGGTAAGGACGATATGGCAACGGGCCGGGATATCGTGAAGCGGTGCATGCCGTTCATCTGTTGCGTCATGCTGATGTCAGCCTGCGCATCGAAAAGGCCACCGGCCGTACAACCGCTGGACGCCCGCCAAAAGGCGCATCAACGGCCCTATACCGTGCTGGGCGAGCGGTATGAACCGCTGCAAACCCACGCGGGGTTCGTTCAGACCGGCATTGCAAGCTGGTACGGCGAGGATTTTCACGGCAAAAAAACGAGCAACGGCGAAACCTATGATATGCACGCGATGACTGCGGCGCACAAGACGCTGCCTCTCGGTGTTTTCGTCAGCGTGAGGAATACCGCCAACGGCCGTGAGGCGATCGTGCGCGTCAACGACCGGGGGCCGTTTGTAAAAGGGAGGATCATCGATCTCTCCTATTCGGCGGCCAAGGCGCTCGGCGCAGCCGTTGCCGGAACAGCGCCGGTGAGGATCGAGGCGCTGGGATACCCGGGAAGCGGCCCGGATCGGTACAGGGAACCCAAGGACTATGATTCCGGCAATTATTCCGTCCAGGTGGGCGCATTTACCGATCCCGGGAATGCCGAACGGCTTTCCGGGGCGATGAAGACGCTGCATGGTTTCTCGGAAGTTCGATCGGCATGGGTGAGGGGGACGCGTTTCTATCGCGTCTATGTCGGCAAACATGCCTCGTTAAAGGCCGCTGAAACGGCGGAGCGGAGCCTGGAAGAGCACGGGTATCCCGGAAGCTTCGTGGTGTCGCGCGACTGACGGCATCCGGCCTGCGTACTGCACCCCCCCGATCTCTCCTCCGGTTGTCAAATCAAAACGCTCAACCCATCGATGTCCGGTTCCGACTTTTTGGAAGCCCTGCGGGCCATCGCCCGGATGGTTCCCGCGCCGACGGAAGCGGCCAGTTGGATGCATTCGGCCAACTCTGCTTCGGTGATTCCCATTTTCCTTGCGCCTGCAAGGTGGTTTTCCGCTCAAGGTTCACAGCGCATGGCCAGGACAAGGGCGATATGGATGAGTTCCTTGGTCTTGGCGTCCAGGGCCCCTTCCCGATGGGCGCTCTGGAAAAAGTTGTCGAAAACCTCCTTGGTGTGGCGAATCGGATCCATGGCTCTCCTCCTCGAATGGTGAATGACGGCCCCCGAAAGAAAACGCTTGGAGGGTGATGTTCAGCCTCTCCCCTCCCTCCCTACCCCTACCCCTCGCCGCTCCCGACTCCCAACTCGCTTCTCAGGGCGGAGAGATCCAAGAAGGTCTCGCCAGCCTTCCTCTTTCGGGCTTCTCCGTTTTCCATCCCCTTGATGAGGTCGATGACCTTGCTCGCCCCGCCGCGGTTGCTAACGATGTCGGGAATTGCGGAATTGGGGACGGGTTCCCATTTCCCACCGGGAAATAGGAACCCGTCCCCAATTCCCGGGCAAGCCGGTCCCTTGGCCAAGACCGGCGCTGACCCTTGGGGGCCTCCCGAAAAGGAGCTCCTTATCCATTAAATTCAACCAATTATGGCAACAGTCTGCCAAGCAGAGTGTTGTTGCATTGCGTCGGCGAGGTGCTGCCACAAACGCCCGAACAAGAGTAATAATAGGTTGGATCATAGGCGCACACGACGGTCGTGCATGTCGCACTGGTTGTAAATGATTGGGGATATTGGCAACCGGCAACAGTACGATACACAGGAACAACTCCCGCCGGCACGGCCGCCGTTGTCATCACCGTATTATCGGGAAATTTGATGCCGCCGGTGCCGCCGGAAGGATTGGTGATCTTGATCGTCCCTTTGACCTCCAGTTTTTCCTGGGGGGTCGCTGTTCCCACGCCCACTTTGCCGTTGACGATCAGGTCCCCGTCCGCCGCAAATGCCTGTGAACCCGCCAGTAACAAGATGATCGCTGTTGCCCAAATCAGTTTTTTCATTTTCCCCTCCGGTTCATTAATTTTGCAGAGTGACATTGTTGAATGTCACGGTTCCTCCTCCTGCATACGTTTGCACCCTTCCCTTTAGAAGGGACTTGCCTATGACGTCCTGGAAATAATCGTCATACCCTCCTGCAATGGCGGTCGTGATATTCCTGTTGATATTGACATTGCCGCTTATGAGGTGCGCTTTGACCAAGATGGCGCTTCCGTCGGTTGCGGCATCGTAGGCGGCCTGGAGCGACGTGTAGAATCTCCTGCGGAACGTCCCCTCGCCGTTTTCAACCACCACGTCTATGACCATTATCGGCGTTATGGTGATGGTCCGGGTCTTTACCGCCTCGACATGGCCGAGCAAGTCCGTGGCGAAGAACTTGATGGTGGTCGTGGTCCCGATGTTGATCGGGGAGGAATAGACGGGCGATGCGGTCGTGGGGGTTATGCCGTCCAGCGTGTAGTAGATCTTGTCGCATCCCGGGCCGGAACCGTCGCTGCAATGGAGCGTCACCAACTGGGGCACGTGATAGGTCCATTGTGCCGTCGGATCGGAGGGGAAGAGGGTGGTGACCGGCGCGGCCGGCGGTGGAACATAGGACGGATCGTTGATCTCAAAATTGCTGAAAGTCACCGTGCCGCCCCCTTCCCAGGTCCAGACCGATCCGTTCAGCCGGGTCGTGCCTGTCACGGCGGTAAAATCATCGTTGTATCCTCCGACAATGGTCATGGGGACGTCTCTGTAAATGTGGAGATTCTGTTCCAGGGTCCCGGCTTTCACCCGGATGGTGCTTCCGGCCGGGGCGGCCCAATAGACTTCCTGGAGGGTCGCGTAATCCGCAGGCGTATAGTTCGTCGTCGTAAAGAATGCCTCGATGGTTCGGTGCGAGGTCACGTTGGTGAACTGGTAACTGCTGATCGGCCCTTGGGAGATGCCGTCCACCTTGACGTCGCTGATCAGATGTCCTGTGTCCGGCGTGATCGTATAGGACTTGCTGCCGCCGTAAACGACACCGGCGAGACCAAGGGGCGAGATGGTCCCGTCGCCGGTGGCCGTTGCCGTGATGATGTAATAGGCCACCTCGAAGAAGGCCTCGATCGTGTGGTTCGCAGTTACGTCGCTGAATGTATAGGAGCTTATGGCACCTCTGGACACGCCATCGACGATGACGTTGGTGATTTGATAACCGGCGTTCGCCGTAATCGTGTATGTCTTATTGGTATCGAATCCAACGACGGAGGCACCTGGAGACGATATGCTGCCGTGGGCGCCGGCGGTCGCCGTGATGACGGGATCGCCCCCGGAGCCCGTTCTCACGCGGACCACTCTGTTCGCATCGTCATAATCGTACACTGTCGTGGTGGCCCCATAAGCGTCGAGGAAGGGGATCAAGACAAACAGGAACGCGATGAATCGTATCAGCCCTTCATGCTTAATTCTTGTTCTCATCTTTTTCCCCTCCGGGTATCCCTTTTATAAGGGTGAAAATGTGAACCCGTCCCCAATTCTTCCCCGACAGTCGTCCTGTCCTGTACCTAGCTCTCCAGCAGTGTGGTGCCGCCGGGAGGCCGAGCGCATCGTAGAACCTCTTCTCCGAGCCGGAGCCATCGGTCACGGTTGTAAGCCTGCCTTTGGATTGGGTAGATGTACCGTCAGCGTAAAAGTCATAGGCGTAGGCCACATTAGGTCCTCATGGGTATTGTTTGGTTTGAACCCGATTGAGCGCGTCGTAGGAAACTGGATGGTCTGCGACTTTGCATCCCTCTGGGAGGCGAGATTGCCGGTTGCATCGTAGGTGTAGTGCCCGTCTCCCATGTCGGGGTCGTGCATGGTCCTCTTCCGGGAAAGGGTGTCATAGGTCATCGTGGTCTGGTTGTTCGCGGCATCCGTTACACTCAAGAGATTCCCCAGGACGTCGTAACCATATGTGGTTGTCGCATAGAGCCCGGAGTTGACATATTCCTCCACCTTGGCGAGCCTGCCGTAGGCGTCTCTCTCCTCCACCCGCTTGTGGCCGTTGGCATCCACGACGGTCGTCCTGCCCTGCATGTAGCTCTTCGACAGCGTGGTGCCGTCCGGGTTCGTCACCTCTATCACCCTGCCCAGGGGGTCGTAGGCGTAGTGCGTCCAGGCCGGGCTTTCCATCCCTTCAAAATAGGGCAGGGATGTAGCCGCCACCTGGCCCGCGCTGTTGTACTGGGTCTGCTGTGCCGTCACCTTGTCGTCACCCTTCCCATCGAAGCCTCCTAAAATGTGAACCCGTCCCTGATTCTTCTCTGATTCTTCGCCACATCCTCGGTTGAGATCTTAATTATCCCTGTCGCCCGTTAATAGGTATTGTGGGTCTCGGTATATCATCCCATTTTGTATTTTCTCCCCCTATGGTTTTAGGGTAGCCACAATACGGGCAAGAGCTAAATGTAAGAATAGCTTGGGTTAATTTGTTAACATCAGTTTGCTTGATTATCAAAAAAATTGGCCTCTTATTACAGGATGGGCATTTAATCAACAGCATCAGTACGGCAAAGCCGATCGCGAGAAGACACATGCTTGCATATTTCCAATAGTGTCTAGTCATTACGAAGTCATGTAGCAAAAGTAAAAGAAACGCTGCCAAGAGAAAGACCACGAATATCCAGAACTTCCACAACTGCCTTGTTTGCTTTAGCCAAGATTCTTCTGGAATATAAAACAATGTAGTCATCGTACCCTCATCTAAACAGATCCGGGACCGCTTCTATATATGACCCAACATATAGACCGCCGTTAAATGTATAATATCCAATAATAGATGATCCCACCATATTCACGGCCATGGAACCTACCGTAGCCGTGGCACCCCCTAAGGTAACAAATCCTCTTATGCCGCTAATGTCACTCCGCATTAGCGATTTTAATCCCTGCCAAAATGACGTCGTTCCTGTCTCTCTTGCCATCTCAGTTGGCAGCGTAGTTCCTGTTATTCCTTTAACTAAGGGGCCGACAAGGTACTTCGCGGCTTTGCCTTCAAATGAGTCAAAGAATGCATCCGTTTCTTGTCGATTCCGTAGTGCCCGCAGTTGAAAGTGCAGCCAATCATTTGCTACAGAAGCGATGGCAGCCGTTTTTGCGCCGCTGATAAATCCTTCTCCGAAATTCCCGCCGTATATCTCGGCAGTTATGCCGCCGGAAATGCCGCCGACAAGCGATCGGCCGGCCACTTGAGTGGGATAATCAAGATTCTCCAAGTAACCGCCCGCAAAAGCACCCAGCCCGCCAGCTATACCGCCTGTAAGTGCCCCTAGTCCTACATTACCGCCAGAGATACCGACGTTAATGCCGCTCGAAATAGCACCGGCTGCCGTATGTACACCCACCTTTGCCGCAACTACCCCCTCCAGCCCGGCGCTCTCAATAATACTTCCCGCACCACCGAAGAATGCCCCGGATATGGCCCCGGTGAGCATCCCCTCTAATACGTTACCTCCTGTGACGGCTGACATCACACCGCCAATGACCGCGCCTATGATTGCACCTTCCACTATGCAAGCATCCCACCAACAGTGTCCACTGGGGTCTGTATAGATGATGGGATTGTTTCCTACATAGCTGTACCTGTTCAATGTCTGGGGATTAGCGGGCGCCGGGGCTATCGAGTCGGCGCTGATGAACCTGCCGAGTTGCGGATCGTAATAGCGGGCGTTGTAGTAATAGAGCCCGGTCTCGTCGTCGAACTCCTGTCCCGTATACTTGTGCCTGACGTTTGCCCCTCCCGAATCCTGTCTCGATCCGCCATAGGGATAGTAGTAGATTTCCTCCGCATTGTTCCCGTTTGGGTCGGTGACGACGCTGGAACTCCCCAGATGGTCCGAGTGGTAATACAGGACGGAACTCCCCTGCTTCATGGCGATGCGTTGGCCCCCGGCGAAGATGTACTTCTTGCAGACGCCGTTTACGCACTCGTAATGTTTACCGATATAGACCACCGTAGAGGAGCCGGTCTTCTTCACCCGCTGCCCCGAATAGTCGTAGACGAAGCTCGTGGACCCGACGCTTGCGGGCCGGTTGTCGTAATTGTAGGCGATCGTGACGCCGCCCCGGGTGACCATGTTTCCATTGGCGTCGTAAGCGTAGGAGTTCGTCCCGGCAAGGGTCGCGGCATGGGGCCTCACCCCGTTGGTGTTGTAGCTATAGTTTCCCACCTGGGAATTGGAGGTCATGTTGCCTATCGTATTGTATTGGTATGTGATGATCCCTGTTCCTCCGTAGGACGCGCTCTGGGCCTGGGTGAGCCTGTTCAGGTCGTCGTACTGGAAACTCTGCGAGCGGCTGGCCACGAGGAGGTCGTCGATCTGCGTGATGTTGCCGACATTGTCATAGCTGTAGGTCAGGTTCTGGATGCCTCCGGCCGCGTTGCTGTTCGTGGTAATCGAGTAGAGCCGGCGGTTCAAAGGATAGTATTGCAGGATCGTGTCCGCTCCGTTGGGATAGGTGACAACAGCCGGCTGCCCCAGGGCGTTGAATCCCCAATAGGCCGCATAGCCCGTCACCCCGGAAAGGTTTCCACCCGAATCGTAGGTGTAGGCCACGGTTTCCATATCCGGGTACTTGATGCTTGCCGGCCTGCCCAGGGCATCGTAGCCCGTCTCGGTGGCATAGGACGCGCCATCAATGGTCTTTATCGTCTTCCAGACGCTGCCGAGCGCATCGTAGAATGACTTCTCCGTGCCGGACGTATCCGTGACGGTCGTGAGCCTGCCCTTGGAGTTGGCGGATGAGCCATCCTCGTAAAAGTCATAGGCGTATGCAGCTACATTGGTATTCAGAGGATATTGCTTGTCCTTGATGCGATTGAGCTCGTCGTAGTGGAAATGGATCGTCTGCGACTTCGCATCCGTCTGGGAGACGAGATTGCCATTTGCATCGTAGCTGTATGACCAGTTCCCCATGTCGGGGTCGTGCATGGTCCTCTTCCGGGAGAGGGTGTCGTAGGTCATTGTGGTCTGGTTGTTGGCGGCATCCGTCACGGAGAGGAGATTCCCCAGGACGTCATAAGCATACGTAGTCGTCGCATAGAGACCGGAGTTGACATACTCCTCCACCTTGGCGAGCCTTCCGTAGACGTCTCTTTCCTCCACCCGCTTGTGGCCGTTGGCATCCACGATGGTCGTCCTGCCCTGCATGTAGCTCTTCGACAGCGTCGTGCCGTCGGGGTTGGTCACCTCGATCACCCGGCCCAGGGGGTCGTAGGCGTAGTGCGTCCAGGCCGGGCTTTCCATCCCTTCAAAATAGGGCAGGGAGGAGGCCGCCACCTGGCCCGCAGCGTTGTAAAATGTCCGCTGAACCGTCACTTTTCCGTTGGGCCCCCCGGTTCTTTTCTTGATCGTCCTGCCCAGACCGTCATAGTAGATCTCCTTCCAGGCATAGGCAGGCGCCGGGTTGGTTTCGGGACTCGTTATCGTTTTGGGTCTGCCGAAGCCGTCATACGTGGAGGTGGTCGGGTTGCTGTTTACGTCCGTGCTGATGTGGATTTTTCCGTACTTATAATCATATTCAGCACTTGAAGACAGATTATAGGGGGTGAAGGGAGAAAATGCCTTGTAAAGCGTGGGGCTCGTCATCGTGGAGGGATAGGTATGTGTAGTACTGTCATAAGTGGTCGTCGACGGGTTGCCCCTGGGATCAGTAACAATATCCTGATTTCCGTAGCCATCATAGTGATAAGCAATGATGGGGTTTGACCCGCCGCTAAGCCAGTCTTCTTTTTCCTGAAGGTTCCCGTTGGTGTCATAGCGGAACCACGTCTGGGCCTTCGTTATGCCCGCAGAATCTTTTACGTACGTTGTGGAGGGCTGGAAGACCCATGCGGTCGTGTCTGCCGGATAATAATCGACGCGTTCATCCTTTTCGTCCCCGGAAACGGCAATGTCTCCGTGGGAATATTTACGGGTCGGGTTGCCGTAATCGTCGTATTCGAACACCGTCGCCACCGTCTTCGGCGTTGCAGCCCCGTCGTAGAGGTAATCGTCTCTCTGGCGGATATAGGGGAAGACAGCCGAGGTATTCAGGTATGGTTTGACGTCGAGGGTATTGTGCGCTCCCGTATAGATGTCCCCGGCGGGGTCTTTCACGACTTCGTCGCTGGGCAGCCCGTTGAATACGGCGTCCTGCGCGTACCAGGTCTCTTTGCTTGTGCCGATCGGGCCGGTGACCTTTTGATAGGCAAATCCCCGGAACTCTCTTGCGGCAAAATCGAAGAGTCCGCCGGCATAGTCATACCGCGTCGTGGTCACGTTGCCGTTGTCGTCGTCAACCGATATGCCGGATACCGTCTTGAGGACAAAGGGCATGAGGGTGTTCTGGTAGGCCGAAGAAGAGGTATAGGAGATGTCGGTCCACCCGCCGGCCGAATTGGTCATCTGGGTGATGGAATCTGAGAAGGGAGGGGTGGCCAGGAAGAACACCATGGCGTCATGGCATACGCGGCCGATGTCCATCTTGCCGTCGCCATTGAAGTCGCCGACGGTCATGGGGTAGGTGTTGTTGTCGGGGAACTGAGCAGTGGTCCATCCCGATATGTCGGCGGCCTCCGTCCACCCGCCGGCGCCATCCGTCAGATAAATACTCACGCCTGCGCTGCCGGCGCGGCCGACGTCCGTCTTGCCGTCGCCGTTGAAGTCGCCGATAGCCAGGGGATGAGTGTTGGCATTGGCATATCCCTCGTTTACCCCCAGATGCGAAAGCGTGGGCATCGCCGTCCAGCCGCCGGCCCCATCCGACAGATATACATGAATGCCGTTGCCGGCTACACGGCCGATGTCCGTTTTGCCGTCGCCGTTGAAGTCGCCGATCACCAGGGGATAGGTGTTGGCATCGGAGTATCCCTCGCCTGTCGCCAGGTGGGGAAGCATGGGCATCGCCGTCCAGCCGCCGGCCCCGTCCGACAGATAAACGTGAACGCCGTCGAATGCGCGGCCGATATCCGTCCTGCCGTCGCCATTGAAGTCGCCGATAACCATGGGATAAACATAGGCATTGGCGTATCCCGCGCTCGGTCCCAGATCCGGAAGCAGGTTCATCGCCGTCCAGCCGCCCGCTCCGTCCGATAGATAAATATGAACACCCGCATTGCCGACGCGGCCGACGTCCGTCCTGCCGTCGCCGTTGAAATCGCCGATTGCCATGGGATAAACGCCGGCATTGGCAAATCCCTCGTTTGTTCCCAGATGGGGAAGCACGGGCATCGCCGTCCAGCCGCCCGTTCCGTCCGATAGATAAATATAAACACCCGCATTGCCTACGCGGCCGACGTCGGTCCTGCCGTCGCCGTTGAAATCGCCGATTGCCATGGGAAAAACGCCGGCATTGGCAAATCCCTCGTTTGTTCCCAGATGGGGAAGCACAGGCATCGCCGTCCAGCCGCCTGCGCCGTCCGACAGATAAACATGAACGCCATCGTTGAATACGCGGCCCACGTCCGTCTTGCCGTCGCCGTTGAAGTCGCCGACAACCATGGGATAAGCATAGGCGCTTGTATATCCTTCATCTATGCCGAAATGCAGAAACTCTCCATCCATGAGAGACCAGTTATGGCCGTCATGCTGCCAGGCGAATGTCGTTGGCGGCAAGGCACTCCCATTTGAGCCGTACTGCGTGACTTGTGTAAGGAGGGAACGTTGCGAGTTATTGCTGTAAACATAATCCAGGACATACTTGCCCGCCAACGAATTATTGGAGAACATCTGGATTTCCTTTAGCTTTTTGGCCGTCCGTACAGGAATATACCCCGGGAACATCCAGGTCACATCCGTTCGATTGGTGGTTTCGAGGATGAAAAGGACGTAATTCGACGGCGAGACACCTCCAGTCTTGCCCGTATAATCGATTCTATAGGGATAGAACTCGCCCTGGTCCTGGAAATAGGTCACGGTCATGTAATTGCCGTTGACGTCCTCTACCTTGTCCAAATACCACTTGAATGTTCTTCCGTCTAAGGTCCTTTGCCTCGATGCGTCCGCCGTGCCGTAGAAATATTTTGTGCCGCCCTTTGCCGTGACTTCCCATCCGCGGGTGGATTGGTTCAAATAATATCTACTGAAGCCTTTCTCTATTTTCAATCCGTAACAATTGCTTCCCCAGTCCGGTCGTGAAACAAGTTCGGAAACGGACCCGTTTATGGTAGCCACATAATCGTTTGAAGCATAATTTGTCCCTCTTTTGGTGGAGCGCTGGATGGCGCCGAGTCCCAGATCCCAGCCGACGCCGACCCATCCGTTGCCCCGGCCTGAACTGTAGGTGAGGGATACATTGGGAGCGATGCCCTTCCGTCCGGGAGGGACCTTTATGGGGATGCTGATGGCCGCTGCTCCCGTGCTGACGGGATCGGAGAGGACCGCACTCGAACCGGCCGAAGCAGGGACTTCTGATTCCGGTGGTGCAGCAGCATGAGAATTTTCTAAGTGGAAGCTAAGTAGGAAAGCCAGAAAAAAGAGGCAGAAAACAACAAGCGAAGAAAACCTGGACCTTGGTGTCATGTCACCCTCCGCAGAGATAATGAGTTCAGGACGAATCTGACGCCAAACACGAGTACGTGTAATATAGAGCCGATCCTCCGACAAAAATCTCGGGTCGGTTTTGCATCGGCAGATGATCCAGAATGTGAAGCGGGGCGGATTAAACATCAAATATTTTTGTTTGTCAACATACAAAAACATATACAAAAAGTATCCGTTGCCGCCGGCGGGCGGATCGGCGCGGGGATGCCGGGGAAGCCGTTCCATTCCGGTCGACGGCCGGGAATTCCCTGTCGGGGCCCGGCGCCGCGATCCGGCAGGGTGAGGGCGCCGGTTTGTCTTGACGGGCGGACCGTTTTGTAATAGCGTACCGGCAAAATCTTAGACAAGGTATGGCCATGATTGAAGAAGAACTTTGGCAGAATCTGCTGGAACGGTCTCCGGAAGAGGTCGCCGTTTGCGCAATTGCTGAATATGACGGCGACAACCGAACATTTGCCATCCGGGTGATGAATGACCGATGGGTCGTCGATCTCGATCGCAAGGCGATCACCAGCCCCGATCCGGTGCGAAAATCCCATTTTTTACCGCTGTTTCTGCTCCATCATCTGGCAAGCGCCAGGGATATCCCGCTGAGCAACGTACTGGTGACTCCGCACCAGTTGACGGGCGGCACTTTTTTCTTTCGGGCGTCGCACGAACTGCCCCTCCCCAAGATCGCGAAAAAGTTTGACAACCATATCCGTGAGTTTCTGGAAAAAGGGAAAAAACTGGGCGGAGAACCGGTGGATTACGGTGATGCCGCGGTAAAGGTGCATCTGCTGCCGAGGGTTCCGCTCATCTTCGTCCTCTGGAAAAAGGATGAGGAATTTGAAAGTCAGGTCCATCTGATGCTGGACAAAAGCATCGAGGAGCAGATGAGCCTGGAGGGCATCCTGCTGGCGCTGCTCTACGCGATCGGCAAATGGGTCGAAGAGTAGCCGTCCCTTTCGTTATCCTGTTTCGCGCCTTTCCAGCGCATCGCGGAGAAGCTGAATGGGGTGAAGGACCTTAAGACCGGTCAGGTGGCGGATCTGCATCCGGCACCCCTCGCAATCCGTCAGGATGAGATCGGGCTTCATCCGGGCGACCGCCTCCGCCAGATCCTTCCCGATCTCCTCGGCGATCGGGAATTTTTCTCTCTTGAAACCGTACAGGCCTCCCAGACCGCAGCACTCCGCGTCGATCATGCCGACCTCCAGCCCCGGGACCCGGCGGAGCAGTTCCAGCGCGGGCAGGCCGATGTCGAGGGAGCGGAGATGGCAGGGGGCGAAGTAGGCCGCCTTCATCGGCATGGGCTGGAACGCGACCGCCGCTTTTTCCTTCTCCTGGAGACGAAGCAGAAACTCGCAGATGTCGTAAAGGCGTCTCGCGACCTCCTCCGCGCCGGAGAGGCGGAGGAGCGGGCCGTACTCGTGGCGGATCATCAGACCGCAGCTCGTCGAGGAGAAGACGATGTCGAGCCCGCGGACCGTCTTGAGTAGGGAATCGATGTTCCGGCGGCCCATCGCCCGCGCCCCCCGGAGGTCGCCGACGCCGAGGCGCGGTATCCCGCAGCAGTGCTGGGGCGGGACGACAACCGTCAGACCGTGCGCCTCCAGGAGCTCCACGGCGGCCTTTCCGACGTCCGTATCGTTCGTGTTCGTGAAGCAGCCGTAGAAATAGGCCACCTCCGGGCCGCGTCCTTTCGGCGCCGGCCGGGTGCGGAACCACCGCCGGAAGGTGGGATACTCGTAGGGGGGGAGGGTCCGCCGCCGGTCGATCCGGAGCAGCGCGTCGAGGAGCCACCGGACGACCCTTTTCTTCAAGAGCGGGTTGACGATCTTCGCGCAGCGGGCGGCGAGCTCGCCGAAGCGGTCGCTCCGGACGAGAAGCCAGTCCCGGAAGCTCCTGCCACGCTCGTCCAGGTATTTCGCCTTCGCCATCAGGTTCATTTCGGAGATGGGCACCCCGGCGGGGCAGACCGTATCGCAGAGGCGGCAGCCCGTGCAGAGGTCGATCCAGTCGTCTACGGAGGCCTCGGCGGCC
>CAYSSF010000073.1:0-17275 GCA_964433455.1 uncultured Syntrophaceae bacterium | reverse complement strand
CAAACCCGAATATTTCGCCTACATGCAAACCTTTCTTCCGGGCGCCGGCCTCCGGGTCTTTCACCCGCCTGGGATTCCCTTCGACGAGGACCCGCCGAACTTCCATGTCAAGGCCTATCTCTTTCGCCACGGGGATGGCGCCGGGGCGATGCTGATCGGTTCCTCCAACCTCTCCGAGGCGGGCTTTCTGAGGAACATCGAGTGGAACTACTTTTCTCCGGGCGAGGCCAACCGTCCGTCTGAAGATGACGCCCCTTTCGCCGTCGCGCTCCGGGCCTTCGAGACCTACTGGTGCGACCAGGCGGTCGATGTCACCGAGGATTTCCTTACCGCCTACCGCAGGCGGTGGCAGCGTCAACACACCGCGCCGGGTGGGACGCCAGTAACAGAGGGGATCTTTGACGAGCGGCGGCCCTATGCCACTTTGGGACAAGTGAAAATTTTACCCAATGTCCCCCAGCGGGAGGCTCTGGAAAGCCTGATCCGCCTGCGGAGCGAGGGGGTCGGGAAACTGGCGGTCGTCGCCGCCACGGGGATCGGGAAGACCTATCTGGCCGCCTTCGATTTCCGTCAGAGCGGCTTCGGTAAGATCCTTTTTATCGCCCATCGGGAAAACATCCTGCGGCGGGCGAAGGAGAGCTTCGGCCGGGTCATGGGGAAATCCGATTTCGGAACCGTTCTGTGCGGCGGAAACGGGCGACGGCCGGAGGATGCGGCGGTTTTCGCCATGATCCAGACCCTGAGCCGGGAAAATCATCTGCACAATTTTGCTCCCGACGCCTTCGATTACATCGTCGTAGACGAATTCCACCACGGTATGGCGCAGAGCTACCGGAAGGTCCTGGCCCATTTCCGCCCGCGCTTCTTCCTGGGCCTCACGGCCACGCCCGAGCGGATGGACGGCCGCGACGTCCTGGCCCTGTGCGACTACAACATCGCCTACGAGGTCCGCATGATGGAGGCGGTGGACCGCGGCTGGCTGTCGCCGTTCCAGTACTTCGCCGTTTATGACGAAACCGATTACAACAGGATCGCTTGGCGGGGAACCCGGTATGACGAGGAGGAACTGGACCGGGCGCTTTCCAGGGACACCCGGACGGCGATCCTCGCGCACAATCTGAGGAGGTACCTGCCCTCCTCGGGCAAGATCAAGGCGCTGGCCTTCTGCAATACGATTGCCCACGCCCGCTACACGGCCGAGCACCTGCGGCGGGAGCACGAGATCAATGCGGTTTCCCTGACGGGCGACTCGGAGGAGAGGGAGCGGGCAGAGGTCATCCGCCGTCTCCGAGATGAGAACGATCCGCTCGAAGTGGTCTGCACCGTGGATATCTTCAACGAGGGGATCGACATCCCCGAACTCACCCACGTCCTGTTCCTGCGCCCGACCCAGTCGTTCACCGTCTTTTTGCAGCAGCTCGGCCGCGGCCTCCGTAGGGCGCCGGGAAAGAACTTCCTTGTGGCGATTGATTTCGTCGGCAATTTCCGGAAGGCCCACGTTGCACTGCTGGCACTCATGGGATTCACGTCGGCGGAGCAGTTCAGCGAGGCCTGGCAGAAAAATCCTCGGCTCGGGATCGACGAGAGGCTTCCCGAGGGGTGCTACCTGAACGCGGAACTGGACGTCCGAAGGATCTGGGATGAGGAGATCCGACGAATCGTCCAGGGCGGACTCAGCCGGGAGGAGCGTCTCAAGGCCCTCTATCTGGAGATTCGTGGCGACCTCGGCGAGAGTTCCCCCACCCTCTTCGATTTCCTGGGGAATCCGCACGATGTGGACCCGTATCTGTTCAGCCGTTGCTTTGGCGGCTGGCTCCGGGCGAAGCTCTACTGCGACGGCGATCTGCCGGAAAACGAGAAACGCATCCTCGGCACGCCCGGCGAGGTCCTGCTCAAACACATCGAAATGGATACGGGACGCACATTCTCCTATGACGACATGATGGGTGCCATGCGGTGCGAAATCGAACCGATGGCATTGGCTAATAAATGAAAATCTGCCAAAACTGATTCCAGGAATTTAACGACAAGTCCGAGCCCGCGGCCACTCCGGCCGAAGCCTTGGGCGGGAGCCCGATTTCATTCTCTATTCCGAGGACGTAGGCCTCATTATCTTCGAGGTCAAGGACTGCGCCATCGACCAGATCATCGAGGGCACACCCCAGCACTTCGTCCTGCTCATGGATGGCTGTGAGGAGAAGCGGCATGAAGCGCTACAACCCCGCCATCCGGAATATCCTTTTCGTCTGCTACAACATCACGCTGGTGAACTATGTTGTGCGACGGCTGTTGGAGAGGGTCATTGATCAAACATCCCATACCGGCCAGGCGCATTTTAGAGCTGGCTATCCAACTTTTCTCACATGCTATTGATTCTAAGAGCCGCGCTCGTATGGCGCGCGCATTTGGCATCGACCTGGGCGCCACCAATTCCAGCGTCGCAGAGGCGTCGTGGGCGTCCGGAGAGAAGCCGGTATGCGGGGTTCTTGAGATCGATCAACCGCTCTGGCCGGCGGGAACCATGACGAGTTCCCTGGCGCCTTCATTGGTGGCTGTTTTGGACAGTGATGGTCTGATGATAGGCGAGGGTGCATAAATCCATTGATGTCCTTTATTAAAAAGGCTATATATCATTCCAGATTTTAATTTGTCCCGGCTTGCCGAACTGGCGGCCCTCACGCTGGATACCGGGAAAATGGAAGTTTTGGCTGAAATGAATGCCTTTCACATCGAGGGGCGATATCCGGAATCCCTGACTTAACCACCTACGAAGGAAGAGGCGTTGAACTATATGACCAGAGCAGATGGGGTTTTCCAATGGTTAATGAATCAGTCTTAAACGGCGTTCGAAAATATTTGCGCGCGTTGCAGGATCAGGGCGTGACCGTAAAGTTCGGCATCGTATTCGGTTCACAGGTTGCCGGAAATACGGATACCTGGAGTGACATTGATCTGCTCGTTGTCTCTCCCAGGTTTGACGATCAGCGCAGCCGCGAGGATATCAACCTTCTGTGGCGACTTGCGGCGCGAACGGACAATCGCATTGAACCTGTCCCGTGCGGCGAACAGCAGTGGCTTGAAGATGACTCAAGCGCCATCATTGAAATAGCAAGGCGCGAAGGGGAGACTGTCACCATTTCCTGATCTCCAACAAAGCGGTCGTGTTTCTGACGCCGTTCTTCCTATACTTCCATCGTGAAAAAGCAATGCCTTATCAATTCAATCATTATGGAGAGGGTCATGATCAAACATCCCATACCGGCCAGGCGCATTTTAGAGCTGGCTGTCCTTCCCTCACGCGACGAAATGGGGAAAATGGCGGCCGGGGATGTCGCACGGGCCATGAACCGTTTCATTGAAACGGGAGGAAATGTCAACATCGTCTTCGCCGCTGCCCCCTCGCAGGATGAATTTCTGCTCCAGCTCTCAAAGAAAGGAGACATCGACTGGTCCCGGGTGACCTGTTTCCACCTTGATGATTACGTGGATCTCCCACGGAACCATCCGAATACGTTCGAGGTTTACCTGCAGGAGCATCTTTTGAACCATGTACAGCCGAAACAAATCCATTTTTTAAAGGCTCAGGAAGGAACTCCCGCGGAAATGGCCCGAAAATACACCCGGCTCATCGACCAAAGCGGGGGCATCCATATCTGCTGCATCGGAATCGGAGAGAACGGGCACATTGCCTTCTGCGAACCGGGTTCCGATTTGCGCGATCCCCGTTCCATCCGGATCATTCGCATCGATGACCGCTCGGCCCGCCAGCAATATCGGGATTACAAGGACCACCCCAATCCGATGGCCCGCTATGCGTCCTTTGAAGCGGTTCCCCGCATGGCGTTTACGATGACCGTTCCGGCGATCCTGTCCGCTCAGGAAATTTATGCGATCGTCCCCGGACCGCAGAAGGCAGCGGCCGTAAAAAAGATGTGGGAGGGTCCCATCTCTTCAGCCTGTCCGTCATCGGCGCTGCGGATGCATTCCCGGGTAAAGATCTATCTGGATGAGGATTCAGCCCGGAAACTATCCTGACGGTCCATATCATCTCGCGTAGAGCATTCTGGGGAGCCATAGAACGATCTCAGGGAAAATGACCATCAATACCAACAGAATCGCCGTAGGAATCAGGAAGGGCAGGACGCCTGCAAAAATATAGGTAATCTCATATTTCGGCACGACCCCCTTGAGAACAAAAAGATTAAGACCGAAAGGCGGCGTGACCAGGCCGATTTCCGCGAGCACGACGTAAAGAACGCCGAACCAGATGAGGTCGAATCCCATATTCTTAACGATGGGGGCGACAAAGGGAAGGGTCAAAACCAGCATGGACAGCGAATCGAAAAAGCATCCCAGGATGAGATAGAGGACGCAGATAATCGCCAATGTGGCGTATTTCCCCAGCCCCATATTCATCATGAATGCCGAGGTCGCTTCGGTAAGACCGATGTACTGAAACACCTGCCCCAGCATCCTTGCCGTAAACAGCACAAAGGCGATCATCGCGCTGATGTTTACCGCCGAAAGCATGCTCTCCTTGAGCGCCTGGTAGGTCATTTTCCGGAAAAGCAGCGCAAGAACGATGCTCAAAAAAGCGCCGAGGGAGGCCGATTCCGTAGGCGTCATGATTCCGGTGAAGATGGTGCCCAGAATCAGCGCAATCACGACCAGGAAGGGAAGCAAATCCCAGATGGCCGTCATCTTTTCCCTGGCGGTGAATTTCCGGATCGAGGTTTTGGGCGCCAGCCGGGGGTTGAGTAAAACCATCATGGTCACGGTGATCACGAAGAAAAGGGCCAGAATGACCCCGGGGATTACACCTCCGGCAAAGAGCCGGGCCACGGAGACATCCTGCCAGCCGCCGTAGACGATCAGAATGACGCTGGGAGGGATCAGAACGCTCAACGTGCCGGAAATGGCGATGGCCCCGAGCGACAGCTTCGCATCATATCCCGCTTTTTCCATCTCCGGGAAACAGATCCGGCCGAAGGTGGCCGTCGCCGCCAGGCTGGAGCCGGAGATGGCCCCGAAAATGGCGTTCGCGACAATCATCGCCGAGGCCAGGCTTCCGGGAAGGCTTCCCAATAATTTTTCCGCTCCCCGAAAGAGCCCGCCGACAATCCCTGTATTGGCGTAAATGGTCCCCATGAAGACAAAAAGGGGAATGGCGGTGAAGGTGAAGGAGTTCATGATTTCAAAGGCGGACCGGGCAAAATAGTCCAGGGGTTGATCCACGAAAAGAATAAGGCCGAGCCCGGCGACGATGCCCATGGCCGGGGCGATTTCAACTCCCAGAGCCAAAAGAACAAACAACCCGCCAATGATGACGAGCGACATGAATGCCAGGCTCACCGCGTTATTCCTCCACTCTTTCACCGGCCCGGACCTTGACGGCGGCCCGGGCGATATCGACAACCAGCAACAGGGTCAGCATGACAAACCCGATCAATACGGTCAGTTGGGGCCAGAACAACGGGAACATCAGCCACGTGGAGGATCGCAGGTTCATTTGCAGCGCATAGGCGACCATTTTGTAAGCGGCCAGATCCATTTCGATCATGAAGATCAATGTCAGAACCAGACCCAGCAGTCTTACCCAGCCATAGATCCCGGGTGGGAGCCATTTTACGAAAATTTCAACGCGCACATGCCCTTTTTCTCTCCATGTATAGGCAAGACCGAAGAAGGAGAGCGCAACGAGCATGTACGCGCTGATCTCATCGGAGACCATCAGGGGACGATTCATCACATACCGCATGAATACGTCCACGACGACCAGCATCATCATGAGCGGCACCAGCCACCCGGCCAAAAAGCCGCCCAGATAGGCGATTCTATCGATGATGATCCCGATTCGCTTCATCGTTTTACCGGCTCCGGGACGGTTATTTCCTGAGCATGATCTTGGCGCCGCCCGCATATTCGGCGGCGATATCCAGGATCTTCTTGCCGTTCGGACCGGCGATCTCAAGCCATTTGTCGACGGCCGGGCGGACGAGTTCCCTTGCCTTGTTGATTTCGTCCTGACTCGGCTGGGTGACTTTCATCCGGCTGACCTTCAGGCCGACTTCCGCTTCATACTCCTCGATCTTGGCGCCGAACATCGTTTGCCCTTGCATCTCCCTGCCCGTTGCGAGCAGGATTTTTTGCAGATCGGCCGGCAGCTTGTCGAATTTGGCCTTGTTCACCACCAGCATCCCGCCGAACACCGACTGAAATCTCCAGAAGCTCACATTGGTGCAGACATCCGGCAGTCCGAAGCCGAGACCCCAGCCGCGGGAGGTCTGAATCGCATCCACCGTCCCGCGTTGCAGGGCTTCCATGATTTCCGCGTTGGGAATGGTCAACGGCGAGGCGCCCAGGCGCTGCATCGCAAGCGTGGTGATGAGCCCGGATGTCCGGATTTTCATCCCCTTGAAATCCTCCACCGTGGCAATCGCCTTTTTCCCCCAAACCCCGTCCAGGGCCTCGGAGGGGATATCGGCGATCTTGACCAGACCCTTTTCCGCATAGGATTTGCGCTCGATTTCCACCATCCTCGGGTCATTCAGAAAAGCCTCATATTCGAAGACGCTGTCCCAGAGGAAGGGAAGGGCGAAATCCCACTGGGGAAACGTGCCGGCCACCCAGGGAATTCTCTCCCAGCCGACGTCCGCCCGCCCGGCGATCACCGCATGAACCACTTCATTCACCGGAAACAGCGACATTTTTGTGTCCAGGACGAGCCGTCCTCCGGAGTTTTTCTCCAGCAGCTTTTGAAAGCGGGGATAGGGGTAGAATGACCATGTATTGGCGGCAGGACCGGGATTGGTGGCAAATACCCAGGTTATCTTCTGCTGCCCGGCTTTCGGGGCCTGTGCTTCGGCGTAAGATCCCGGCAGGGATACGGTCAGCAGGAGTGCCAACCCGAAGCATCCCAAGAACATCCAAAATTGATCTCTTTTCATTTTCACCTCCGTATGGTTGAAAAACCGGCCTCGATGTCACCTGAGAGCCCACGGGCCCCGATGACTCCTGTCAAACGTCCTGCGAAGAGGCAGGGAATGACCCATGCCCCAAACCCTTTATCTCTCCGCCGCCTCTTCTTCGACCATTCGGATCGATTGTTTGGGGCAGATGTCGATGCACGTGGAGCAGCCTTTGCAGAGTCGGGGATCGATGGAGGCCGCGACATCGGTCATGACGATCGCATTGCAGTGGCCGATTTCGACGCACAGCCCGCAGCCCGAACATTTCTCCTGATCCACCTGGGCATAACCGGGCCGGAGCGTCAGGTCGGCGGCGGACTTGATCTCGGGAATCAGCAGATCCCGCATCTCCCTGGAGGTGTTGAAGCCCATCTCCTTCATGTATGCCTTAAGATTCTTCATCCATTTTTCGAGGAAAGCGAATCCCCGCAGCATGGTCTCCGTGCAGACGCCGACGGTGTCGGCGCCGCACATCATCATCTGCACCGCGTCTTCCATGGAGGCGATGCCTCCGGTGCCGTTGATGTGAGGACCGGGTCCAACCAGTTTTCGAATTTCGAAGACATCCCTCATCGACAGGGGTTTGATCCAGGGCCCCGACATGCAGCCCATCGTGTTTTCGCCCTGGAGATTGTAGATGGGGTCCCGATAATTCCGGATATCGATGGGAGGGATTCCCAGCCGGTTCGCAACGCCGCTGACGGCGTCTGCGCCGGCCTCGATCGCGGCCATGGAAACCTCGGCGATGCGGCCCCCTTCAGGCGTGAGTTTGGCAATGATCGGTATGTGGATCGCTTTCCGGAGACTGCGGACAACGTGGGCTACGGCGTTTTCGTCCTGGCCCATGCTCGCCCCCGAAGAGGGGTGGGGGGCCGAGGCGCCCTTGTCGGAAACGTCGACGCTGAAGGACATGTTGGGGCAGCAGAAGTTGAGCTCCAGGATCTGGGCGCCCGCCGCCTCGAATCTGCGCGCCCCTTCCTCCCATCCGTCGATATTGACGCTGTTGTCGGAAAAGTTGGCGATGATCACCAATTCCCGGCAACGCTTGCGTGCCGCTTCGATGAGCCGCAGGCCGCTTTCCATATCCAGCCGGTGCTCGGCCGTGAAGATGTGGAGTTTCTCCTTCTTGAACCACCGGTAACGGGGATCGTAATTGATGTAGGGCCTCGGATTGAAGGTCTGCTTTGTGGAGGCCGCCCCCCATCCGCACTTCTCGATCTGTTCCAGTTGTTCGATGCTCTTGACCGTCGGCCCGGAGCCGACGATAAAGGGGTTTCGGAGCGTTACATCGCCGATCTTCACCGGTAATTGAAAAACTTCATCTTCCACGATTTTTCTCCGAATTGAGATTGCCAACTGCTTAGGTCAGGGACAAAACGATTTTGCGCCTCTCTTCCATCGAAAGATATCCCGCATAGACCACCTCCACCACCTGTTTGGCCAGCTCAAGGCCGCTCAAGGGGGCCCGGTCGAGGGCGATGGCCTCCATGAAGTCCTGAATTTCATGGGGATAGCCCAGCGTCCATTCTTCATCCGGGCTTGGAAAGGAGAATCCCGCCTTGGTCTCCTGCTTTTCGTTAAAGTAGATATCCTGCACCGGGGTCGGATCGACCGTGTAGAACTGGCAGATCCGGACCGGACAGATATCGAGCTTCAGCCGGGCATTGGTCAGACGGATGTCCATCGTCGATTCCATCCCGCCGAGCAGGTTATCCGCGCCGTAAAAGATCCCCCGGGTCCCATCCGAAAAGGTGACCGTGACCTGGGACCAGGTTTCCACGTCCTTCCATCCCGTCACAAGCGGAGAGTTTTCGACGGCGTGAAATGCGGGGGTCTTCGTGAGATCGACCCCATCGGCAAACACCTCAACGGGAAGGATCGGCCGGCCCGTCTTTTTGATGCCTTCGAAACGCTTCAGGAACAACCCCGCTCCAATCGGATGGGCTGCAAGCCGTGCGAGCGAGCCCCCACCCGCGTATCGCCACGATTTTGAATACTCCGAGTGCGACCCGCTGTGCGATTCTTCTCCGCGAATTTCGAGAATCGATCCCGTGGCCGCACACCGATCGATGATCTCAAGGGCTTTTCGAATGGCCGGCGCGTAGATCCAGTTCTCCGCATAGCAGAACTTGACGGGGTGTTCCGCGATGACGCGCGCGACCTCGGCAAGGTCGGCCTTCACCTTGTCGAGCATCTTCCGTTTCGATGTGGCGCCGACCTCCTGGTCAGGCTCGCCCTGGCCGAAATAACCGGTGAGAGGTTTTTCGCAAATGACGTGCTTGCCCGCCTTGACGGTTTCCAGAACCAGCGGAAGATGAAGGGCGTTGGGGACGCAAAGATCGATGACATCGATGGAGGGATCATCGAGGAGGAATCGATAATCGTCATACACCTTGGGGATATCGAAGCAGCCGGCCAATTGTTCGGCGTGAGCCTTGGTTTTGCCTGCGATCGCGGCAATTTCCACGGGAATTTCTTTCACCTGACGATAGGAGCGAAGGTGAAAAGAGGCTGCAAAACCGGCCCCCACCATTCCCACTTTCACCGGTTTTTTGATGACCGTTTCCCCTTTCTTCAATTGGGATAGAGCCCACAGCGGCTTCCCGGGATCTTCATCCACGATCCGAACCGTGGCGGTTAATAAACTATGCCGGAATCCTTTTGTCAAGGAATTTTGGGGCATTTCAGCGCCAGGATATAACAGGTGATCGCCGGAAGCACCTCCACCAGAAACTGCCCGCGCATCTTCTGGGTGTCCAGCGTTTTCATCTGCTCCGGATGAGCGGCATAACGGATATCCATGGACCTCTCCTTTCCTTTTACCTCTGAACCCTTCCCGAGCCGGATCCCCCGACCAGGCCTTGAACCTCCGCAAGCGACAGCAACGGCAGATCGCCCGGAATCGAATGCTTCAGACAGGAGGCGGCCACCGCAAATTCCAGCGCCTCGCGGTCAGATTTCAGCGCATGGAGGCCGTAGACCAGCCCCGCTGCAAAAGAGTCTCCCGTTCCCACCCGGTCGACGATGTTCCGGATGTCGTATTTACGCGATACCAGGAATTCATCCCGGTTGTTCAGGACCGCCGACCAGCCATTGTGGTCCGCCGAATGGCTCTCCCGCAGGGTTACCGCGATTTTCCGGAGATTCGGAAACCGTTCGAGCGCCTTGTCCGTGAGCCTCCGGTAGCGGTCCGCTTCCACCTTCCCGGATTCGACATCCGCGTCGACAAAGAGGCCGAGAACCCTCTGGCAATCCTCCTCGTTGGCCATGACGACATCCGTGTGCTTCACGATTTCCGTCATCACCTCTTGCGCCGTTCGGCCGTATTTCCAGAGGTTTTTCCGGTAGTTCAGATCGCAGGAGACGATCAGTCCCTCCGCCTTCGCGATCAGGACCGCCTCCAGGGAGACCAGGGCGGCGGATTCGGAGATCGCCGGCGTGATCCCGGTGATGTGAAACCATCCGGCCCCGGCAAAGACTCCCTCCCAGGGGATCTCGCCGCGGATCGCCTCTGCGATCGCGGAATGCGCCCGGTCATAGATGACGACGGACGGACGCTGATTGGCTCCGGCTTCCAAGAAATAGATGCCGAGCCGCTTCCCCTTACGGATCACAGTGGAGGTGTCCACCCCCTGTTTGCGCAACTCCGCAATGCAGGCATCCCCGATCGGGTTCGGAGGGATCAGGCTGACAAAGGCGACCTTCACCCCGAAACGGGCCAGCCCCACGGCCACATTCGCCTCTCCACCCCCGAAGGTCGCCTCCAGCGACGGGCTCTGGAAGAACCTTTCGCTTCCCGGCGCCTTCAGCCTCAGCATGATTTCGCCGAAGGCAACGATTTTTTTCATCGTAATCCCCCCTACTTCTGCCGAAGATGAATCGCGAATCCGGCAATCTCCCGGTTCAGATAAACGAAGATCGTTTTTCCGTCACTTTCCTGCTGCGTCCCCGCAACGGGCCGGATTCCCTGCCGGCCGAGGTAGAAGAGCGCCCGGGAGACGTCGTTTGTCGCAAAGGCGAGGTGCCCTTTTTCGCCGCGTCCGGAACCCTTCTGAATCTCGATTTCCCTCTTTCCTACGAAGAAGGAGGTCTGACCCTCCACAACCGGGAGATGGAACAGGCGGGAGAAAAGTTCCGCGCTCTTGCCTGCATTTTCGGTGTCTTCTTCATTGATGCCCACATGGGAAAGCTCAAAGCCGAGCAGGATGCGGACCGCCTCCCCCGTGAGCACTATGATCTCTTCGAAGTTTCCCGCCGAGATGAGATCTCCTTTCACCATCCAGCTCCCGCCGCAGGCCACGACGTTCGTAAGCGAAAGATAGGAAGCGAGGTTCGCCGGGTTGATCCCGCCGGTAGGGATGAATTTGATCCCATCATAGGGCGCCGCAACTGCCTTCAGAAAGGCGGCCCCCCCCGACTCCTCCGCCGGGAAGAACTTCATGACGCCCAGACCGCATTCCATCGCCGCTTCGATCTGCGTCGGCGAATTGACTCCCGGGATCACGGGGACCCCCTGTTCGCGGCAGAAGGAGACCACCTTCGGATTGAATCCAGGCGAAACAATAAATCTCGCCCCCGCCCGGATCGCCTTTCCCGCCTGCTCGACCGTCAGGACCGTCCCGGCGCCGACGATCAGCTCCGTCATCCGCTCCGTCAGGGTCCGGATCACCTCCTCCGCCGCAGCGGTCCGGAAGGTGATCTCCGCCAGCGGCAGGCCTCCCGCGCAAAGGGCCTTCCCGAGTGGAAGGGCGTCTGCTGCCCTTTCGATCCTGACCACCGGAATGATTCCGTAACCCTCAATAAGATTCAGAATTTCATTCATGATGTTTCTCCTTTCGATCCCAAAGCGCTGCGCAACCGGCAGAAAGATCGGAATCCGCCGTCAAACCCGCCCGCCGCAGATTCATTTACCCGTCCCTTTTCCTTCCTGTTGCTCTGTTCGGGAAACCCAGTTGTCGGGAGATTTCCGCGGCGGCTGCCATCACTTCTCCCTTGATCACATCATGAACCGCCTTCTTGGTCACCTGGAAGACCGAACCCGAAACACTGATCGCGGCCACGGGTCTCCCCTTTCCGTCAAAGATGGGTGCCCCCAGGCAGCGGATTCCCATTTCGTTCTCCTCATCGTCCATCGCATATCCTTGGCTTCGGACGATTTTCAAATGATCCCGGAAAGCGTCCGGATCCGTAATGGTATTAGACGTTCGCCGGGGCAGCCCCTTCTTCCGGAGAAAATCCTCCATGGCTTCTACCGGTAAACAGGAAAGAAGGACCTTTCCCACCGCGCTGCTGTGGATCGGATTCCGGGAACCCACGCGCGACGCCATTTTCAAACCGCCGGCCGGCTGTTGCGTCTCGATCTTCTCGATGTAAACCACCTCATCCCGATCAAGAATAACCAGGTGCGCCGTCTGTTTCGTCTTCTCGGCCAGATCCCGCAGAACCGGTTCCGCGACCTTCCGAAAATCGAGCTGATCGCTCAACTGGGCCGTCAAATCCATCAATTTCAAACCCAGGAAGTAGATCTTGGTCTCCGGGTCCTGGCGGATGTACCCAAAATAAGAAAGGGAAGAAAGAAGGCGATGGATCGTCCCTTTGGGGAGATTCAGGCCGGCAGACAAGTCCCTGATGCTCATTCCCTTCGAGGTTTGTCCCACCATCTCGAGAATCAGGGAGACGCGCTCGATCGTCTGGACCAGGTTGTTCGGCTTGGATTGGGCAGTTTTCCGTTCCATAGGTTTTTATCCTGTTCCATCAAGGATGAATCACATCTTTCCGGTCGTCCGGGAATTACGGATCAACCTGCAGGCGGAAAGAGATAATTCCGTATTGCGGAATGGTTTTTCAAATAGCAAAACCTGTTGTACGTGTCAACATTTTTTCGTCCGCAGCAAAAGACGCGGTCATTCATTCTTCGGGTGGCCGTGAGGTCGGGGAGGTGTTCAATGCCAGGGAGTGATTCAAGGAGAAACGGCAGGTTGTTCCATGACAACCACCGCCTTGACGACAGGAGCGGCCGGGTTCAACAGCGTCTCAAAACCCGACTGCAACGCCTCCAGGGGGATGCGGTGGGTAATGAGGGATTTCAGATCCAGGCAGCCTCGATCGAGGAGGGCCAGGGCGTCCTGGAAATCCCAGTTGTAGCCCTGCGACCCGAGCAGGGCGATCTCCTTCTGAACAAAGAGGTTGACCGGCACACGGACGGGGGATTCTTCGAAAATACCCAGCAGCGTCGCCGTGCCGCCCTTTCGCAACGACTGGAGCGCCTGGATGAGGGTCATCTCCAGCCCGACCGCCTCGAAAGAGAAGTCCACGCCTGCCCCGCCTGTCGCGGCGAGGATCACTTCCAGGGCATCCTCCCTGCGATTGTGGATGGCCCGGCCGGCGCCCAGTTCCACTCCTTTTCGCAGGCGAAAGTCATGCACGTCCACGATGAACGTCTGCCCGCCCGATGCCTGCTTCAAAAGCATCGTCACGAGAAGCCCGATCGCCCCGGCGCCGAACACCGCGCTCGTATTCCCCAGACGGACGCCGCTTTTCTTCACGGCGTGCAGCGCCACGGACAGGGGCTCGACAAGGGCGCCTTCTTCATAGGAGAGTCCCTCGGAAAGGCGAAAAACGTGGTTTTCGTGCGCCGTGAAATAGGGCGCGAAGGCGCCCTGACCCTTCCGGTATTGGAAGCTGATATTCCGGCAGAGGTGATATTGACCGCGGCGACAGGGATCACAGGTTCCGCAGGCGATCACAGGCTCCACGGTGACGCGGTCACCGATCCCAACCTTCGTCACGGCAGAACCGATCTCGATTACGTCGCCGGCCAGTTCATGTCCAACGCTGACGGGGAGCGGGGCGGAGGGGTGTTTGCCTTTGAAAATGTGAAGGTCGCTGCCGCAGATCGCGGCGGCCCTGACCGCCAGCCGCACCTCCCGCGGGGCGAGAGGAACCCATTCGTGCGGGAGGAATTCGATCACGCCGGGTGCGGTCACGAAGGCCATCGGATAGGTTTTGTCCATCATCTCATCTTCTCTCCATCGGTTCGTCGGCGACCGGGTTCCGAAGGATGCGACCCGCCTCGAACGGATCGATTTGCTTACCGGCGGAATCGAGACGACTCCGATCGGCGAGGTTGAGATCGATCACCTTCTCACCGCGGAGCGCGCCGAAGGGGGGTTGCTCGATGCGCCGGAAGCTTGCAAGTTGCAAGGTTATTCCTCCCGGGGTTCGTTCATATTGAATCGCGCCGGGCGCTTCTCCAGGAAAGCCTGCCGGCCTTCGGTGGCGTCGGCGCCGCGGCCGGT
The DNA here is from genome assembly GCA_964433455.1 of uncultured Syntrophaceae bacterium. Taxonomy (GTDB): domain Bacteria; phylum Desulfobacterota; class Syntrophia; order Syntrophales; family UBA5619; genus UBA5619. Next base: position 3,009 of record CAYSSF010000073.1, on the reverse strand, counting down.
TAGGACGCGCAGCTCCTGCTCCAGGGCCAGGCCGGCGCGGATGCCCTCGCGCAGGCCCACGTTGACAGAACGCTTCGTTGCGGCGGTGGCCGGACCAGGGAACGAGGCGATCCCTTCGGCGATTTCGAGCGCTTTTTCAAGCATTTCCGCATCCGGAAAGAGATACTCGACGAGTCCGTAAGAGAGGGCTTCGGCGGCGTCGATGACCCGGCCGGTCAGGAGCAGGTCCAGCGCGCGGCCGCGGCCCACCAGCCGGGGGAGACGCTGGGTGCCGCTGCCCGATGCAAAGGCGCCCACCTTCACTTCCGGAAAGCCGAATTTGGCCGAAGCGGCGGCGACGCGGATGTCGCAGGCCAGCGCCAGCACGGCGCCTCCGCCCAGCGTGTGACCGTTGCAGGCGGCAAGTACCGGGAAACGGGCATCTTCGATGGCCTGGTTGAGCCCCGCTTCCCAGTAATCGTTCTCAAGGAGCCACCCGACATCCTGACTGAAATCACGGATATCCGAACCGACCGAAAAGGCCTTGCCCGTTCCGGTCAGCACCATGCAGCGGACCTCCGGGTTGGCTTCCAGCCCACGAAGGGCCGACCAGAGCGCCCGCTTGACGGCGTGGCGCAGCACCCCGAGCGGCGCGGAGACGATCGAGACCAGAGCCACGCCGGCCCGCGGACGGGTCACCCGGACGGCGTCCGCCTCTTCTGCAGGGCACGGAATCTGTGCATTGTGTTCAGGCATCCGGGTTTCCTTTCATCTCATAAGCCGGGCGGGCACGTGACAGGGCGCTTTTGCACCGACGTCCGCCGCCAGCCCCATCGGCGCATCGAGAAACAACCGCCGGTCCATCTCCTTCAACTCGTTGCTGATCCGGGGGCGGAAGTCCATCTGCATAAGAACGTCCCGCTCCAGGTCCACCCCCGGGGCGATCTCCACCAGTTCAATCCCGTCCGGACCGCGCCTGAATACCGCCCGTTCGGTGACGTACCACGCTTCCTGGCCGAGTTCCCGTGCATACGGGCCGCTATACGAGACCTGCTCGAGCCTCGTGTTGAACTTATGAAATTTTCCTTCTTTGCGGATGCGGGTCACCCCGTTCTCCCAGACGACGTCCAGGCCGCCGGCGGTGAAGGTGCCGCTGAAAATGACCTTTTTGGCGTTCTGGCTGATGTTGATAAATCCGCCGACGCCGATGATGCGGCCGTTGAAGAGGCTGACGTTGACGCTCCCCCGGGCGTCGACCTGCGCGAACGAGAGGAAGGCCAGATCGAGCCCGCCGCCGTCGTAGAAATCGAACTGGTAGGGCTGGTCGACGATCGAGGTGTAATTCACCGCCGCCCCGGCATCCGCTGAAGGGGCGCCGCCGATCAGCCCCTGCTCGTTCGTGAGGACGATCCTATCGAGAATCCCCTCTTCGGCGGCGATGCTGGCAATGCCGGTGGAGACGCCCGACCCCAGGTTGCAGACGGCGTCCGGGACCAGTTCCAGGGCGGCGCGGCGGGCGATCACCTTGCGGGAGTCCAGCGGCAGCGGGATGATTTCGGAGAGCGGCACGCGCAGTTCGCCGGCATAGGCCGGAGAGTAGTCCGTCAGGTAGGTCTGGCGCTGTCCGGGGTCGACGACGACCAGATCGACCAGCATGCCGGGGATCTTGACCTGCCGGGAGGAGAGAGCTCCGCGCTCGGCCAGGCGGGCGACCTGAACGATCACGACGCCGCCCGACCGGCGCGTCGCCTGGGCCATCGAGAGCATCTCGCCGAAGACCGCCTCGCGTTCCATCGTCACATTTCCGTCCCCGTCGGCGGTCGTGCCGCGCAGGAAGGCCACGTCGACGGTGTAGGGTTTGTAGAAGATCCACTCTTTTCCGGCCAGGGTCACCAGTTCATTCAAGTCCTCACGGGCGCAGGCGCTCTGCCGGCCGCCTCCCAGGCGCGGGTCGACGAAGGTGTGCAAACCCACCGGCGATAGAAGGCCGGGCCGCCCGGCCGCCATCTCGCGCATGAGCTGCGAGAGGGCGCCCTGCGGCAGCGTGTAGGCTTCGATGAGATCCTGCTCGGCCATTTTCTGGATCGCCGGGCTGTTGACCAGAGCGGCTGTGACGATGCGTTTGAGCAGGCCGGGGTAGGCCAGATGGCCGACGCCCTGGCTGACGTTGTCGCCGATACCGACGGGGTGCAGCAGCGTGATGCGGTTTGGCCTGGCCTCTTTCAGGTACCGCTGTTCCAGCGCAACGATCAGCGCTTCGGGGACGGCATGGCCGCCTCCTGAACCGCCGATCAGAAGGGTATCGCCGTCGTGGATGGTGCTGACCGCTTCCTCAAAGCTTACGACCTTCACGCGCGTTTCTCCCGGCCCGCCCCCTTTGCTCTAACAATATGCGATGGATGAATAAGGGCATTCTTTTCGCGGTGTGACGATAAGAAAAGCGGCCTTGCAAGTCAAGGATATTTTACCACGACGGAGATATCCCCAAAGGCAGGAAAGCGAATATCTTGGGTCTTTCCGAACTCACTTCCCGAAGTCAATGATGGACGGATCTTGAAAATTATGCAAGAGTGCATCGGTCATTTTTGAAATACTTCGGCGCCCCGGGAAACCGGAGGTAGAAAGAGAAAACCAACTTCGGCCTGAAGTATCGGAAGAAACCTATATCGTCGATTGAATAGGGAAAACCATGCAGTCAGAAATCCCGACGATCGAAACCCGCAGCCGGCGGGAACGCGAATCGAAAAAGAGGGAAGTCCGCCACCTGCTGGAAGACCTCTACCGGATGGAACCCAACACGGTCGGCAAGATCATCGATACCTTTTTTGAACATGATTTCCTGCCGAATTGGTATTTCCACTCGAACCGCGCCGAGGACGTGGCGAGCGACCTGTTCATCGTCAGCCAACTCCTTTCCGCCAAGGACGAATACCTCACGCACACCAGCCTCGACGGAAAAAAGATCACCTATTTCAGCCGCGCTGGTGGTCTGCGGCGCGAACGGCCCCAACACGACCAAGGCCGAGAGAA
>CAYSSF010000072.1:0-17283 GCA_964433455.1 uncultured Syntrophaceae bacterium | reverse complement strand
GTAAGAATCCGGTACGATTCCGATACCGACATCGTGTTCCACCATGAGCAGGATGTTCTCATAGGAGTCGAACTCCATGCTTGGTTCCGCTCTGATACCGCGGCGCTTCATTTCCCGGTCGATCATGGTTTCATCGAGAAGACGCGGTTTGTGCCGCAGGTAGGGTCCCCTGCTCAGCAGTTCCTCGTCCGTTTTTCCCCTGTTTTTTTTCGGAGCGATCACATAAAACCGCTCCAGCCGATAGGGTCGCCACAACAGCTCTTCCGGCAGTTGAAAAGGTCCGACGCCAAAGCTCGCATCAATCTTCCGGTTGACCACTTCCTGGGCCAAGTGCTTTGTCACCCCACCGGCGGTGACCAGTCTGATGGTCAATTTTGGGTGCTTTTCTCGAAGAACGATCAGAGCGTTGGCCACGATCCCGGTGATGGCGCTACGCACGTGGCCCAGGACCAGATTCCCCCCGAATGTTGTTTTTTGATTTCGTCCCTTGTGGTCGTTCCATAGCTGCAGCATCTGTCGTGTCACCGCGACCAGTTCCTCACCCTCCTTGGTCAGGGTGACCGGCCGCCGCGACCGGTCGATCAACAGCATGCCAAACTCACCTTCCAGATCCTTCAGGTGCTGGCTGACCGCCGCTTGGGTGAGGTGAACGGCGCCCGAGGCGGCGGTCAGGCTGCCCAGTTCCGCCACATACATCAGGGACTTCAGTTTATCCATATTCATGGGAAAAACCCTTTCCATTGAAAAGGAGGCTTGTTGTCTTTTGCCGCTGGATGGAATGATAGCCATACTATAAGAAATTTTTATCATTGCAATAGAAATATTCAAATTGATTCTGACAAAGAAGGGTGTTTAGTTTAATGCAAGATGCCGAACCACACCAAGCAAAGCCGTGGGTAACTGAAATTGATAACCAACCTTTGGCGCTAAAAGAAATTTTGGATGGAAAAAATGCATACCGTCCGATTTTGCATTTTAGCCGTATTATAAGAAATTCTTATAATTTCGATAAATATATTCCGTTTGATTTTGACAAGGAGCGGTGTTTAGATTTGCTCGCCACCAGAGGGCGAACTTACCCACTGCCTGTTCGGTAATGAGTAGGAGGTCAGTGGTGTGCACTGAAAAAATAAATTCAAGCGAGGATGCGAGATGACGGTTCACTTTATGGATAGCATTGTTTTCGGAGATTCCGTCGGCACGGCCGACATGCGGCGGGTGTTTGAAGAAACATCCTCCTTTCAGCGCTGGCTCGACGTGGAGGCAGCCCTGGCCAAGGCCCAGGCTTCCATGGGGATAATCCCGAAAGAAGCAGCCGAAATCATCGCCGCCAAAGCAGATGTAGCATTGATCGATCTAGAAGCGGTCAAAGCCAGCGGGAAACGCACCGGGCATAGTCTGCTTGGGCTCCTGGGCGATTTCCGGCGTGTGATCGCGCACGACCACTCCCGCTACCTGCACTTCGGCGCCACGACGCAGGACATCATCGATACCTCCTTGATGCTGATGATCAAGGACGGCTATGGTTTGGTAATGGAACGTCTGGTCAATATCATGCATCTCGTCTCCGATCTGGCAGGCAAGCATGCGCAGACCATCATGGTCGGCCGAACCCACGGGGGACACGCGCTTCCGATCACCTTCGGGTTCAAGGCGGCCATCTGGCTCTCGGAGCTTTCCCGGCAGCACGAGCGGTGGACCATGGCCCGGGAGCGGATCCTCGTGGGCAACATGACCGGCGCCGTGGGGAATTTCGCCTCTTGGGGGAAGCAAGGGTTCGAGGTGCAGAAAAGAACGCTCGAACTGCTGGGGTTGGGCGTGCCGGAGACGGTATGGCACAGTTCCCGGGACCGCATCGCCGAGATGATGACGCTCTGTGCGCTGCTCGCCGGCACCTGCGCCAGGATCGCCCGCGAGATCTACAACCTGAGCAAGACGGAGTTTGGGGAATTGCTGGAGCCCTCAGCCGGGAAGATCGGCAGCAGCACCATGCCCCACAAGCGCAACCCCATCCACAGCGAGTGGATCATGGTGCTGGAGCGGGAGATCAGGGCCAATGCAAGTGTGGCGCTGGAGGTCATGGGACAGGAAAACGAAAGGGACGCCTCCCGCTGGAAGAATGAGTGGATCGCCGTTCCCGAGAGCTTTGTGTACCTGTCAGGCATCCTGAATCACATGACAGTGCTTTTCAGCGGGATCACGGTCAATGAAAAACGCATGCTCCGGAACATGGATCTTCTGAAGGGAATGCTGCTTTCCGAGCAGGTGATGTTCCTGTTAGAAAAGCATTTTCCTCTGCCTATAGCCCACGAAAAGGTTTATCTGGCCTCCATGCGGGCGTTTGAAAAAGAGACATACCTGATTGACGAGCTCCTGTCCGATCCCGAAGTGGCGGCCCAGTGCCGGCGATCGGATATCGAGAAGGTTTTGGATCCCGCCGGGTATCTGGGCCTCTCCACCGAGGTGGCCCTAGCGGTGAAGTCGCGGGTGGACCGGCAACTGGCCGGCGTAAAGGGCTGATCAAGACAGAATGGAGAAGCGGGTATATTTAAGGAAGGTTTCATGACTCTGTCGGAACAGTATGCGCATTTCGTGAATGGACTCGGTTGGACGACGTTACCGGCGGAGGTCCGGCAAGTCAGCCTTGAACTTTTTGCGGACTGGTTTGCCAATGCCGCCGCCGGACTCGCCTCGCCTCTGAGTCAGGCGTTTCTATCCCTGGCGCCGATCTATGACGGGCCGGGCCGGGCCTTGCGGGTGGGCGATCTGAAGCCGGTAGAGCCGCTTTGGGCGGCGCTGGTGAACGCGAGCGCATCCCATGCCCTGGAGTTTGACGACAGCTATCGCGCCGGCCTATACCATCCCGGCGCTCCGATCCTGTCGGCAGCCTTCTCCGGCGCTTGCCGGGCGGAGATCCCTGGGGCGGAACTATTGACTGCCCTCGTGGCCGGGTACGAGGTCTCTATGCGCCTGGCTTCGGCCGTCAACCCGGCCCACTACAAACTCTGGCACACCACCGGAACCGTGGGAACCTTCGGTGCGGCTGCTGCCGCCGCTCGAACCCTCGGCCTCAATTCCCGGCAAACCGCGGGCGCCTTCGGGCTTGCCGGCACCCAGGCTGCAGGACTTTGGGAAATTCTTCCGGATGCCCCACAAGCCAAGAATCTTCACCCCGCCAAGGCTGCGCAAGCCGGTTTGCTGGCAGCCCTTCTGTCCGAAAAAGGGATCGAGGGACCCTTGACCATTTTCGAAGGAAGACAGGGTTTTTTCTCCGCCATGGTCCCGGAGCCGGTGGATATCGGGAAATGTACGGCCGGCCTTGGGCAAGAGTGGCTGACCCCGACAACCACCTTTAAAAACTATCCGGTGTGCGGGCATACCATGACCTCGATCGAGGCATGCCTTAAGCTCCACGGCCAGTTTGCAACGGCCGAGGTGGAGGAGATCGAGGTGCGCGCCCATCCCGTATCGCTGCAAGTTGCCGGGCGATCCTTCCCGGCGGACGAATACCAGGCGAAGTTCTCCATCCCCTACTGTGTGGCCGTCGCCCTCCTCAAGGGACGGGTGGGCCAGGAGGAGTTCTCCCGGGAGCTTCGCAAAAGCGGAGAGGTCAACAATCTTCTCAAGAGAATCAAGCTTGTGCCCGACGATGGTTTGGGAAAAGTCCCGGGGCAACGGCCGGCCAGGATCACCCTCCATGCAGCGGGGGGAAAGACATTCACGGCGTCGGCGGCGGTGCGCAAGGGTGACCCGGAATTGCCCATGACGGCGGACGAAAAACGCGACAAATTTCTGAAATTGACCGGACTGGTGTGGGGCAGCGGTGCTGCGGAGAGGATATTTGAATCCATCCAGAGGCTGCCGGAGGCCCAAAACGTGTTCCATTGGGCAGAGGGGTTACGGAAATTACATTTAAAGTGAGGATGCGATGCGTAGGAATGCGATTGTAATCAAGCGGCAGGACAATGTGGCGACCGCCATTCAGGATATTCCGGCGGGGGAAAGCGCTGCGGTGGGAGTCGAAGACGAGAACGTGAGCATCAAGGTGGTTCAGGAGATCCTTTTGGGCCACAAGCTGGCGCTGCGCCACATCGGAAAAGGGGAAGAGATTTTGAAATATGGAACGGTGATCGGCCTGGCGACGCGGGACATCGAGCCCGGCGAGCACGTCCACGTGCACAACGTGGAGAGCACGCGCGGCCGCGGCGACCTGGCCTGAAGTCGTTTCTTCAAACTTTAATGGAGTGAAATCATGAATTTCCTGGGATATCGAAGAGCGGATGGCCGCGTGGGCACGCGGAACTACGTGGGGGTGCTCTCGACGGTGGTTTGTGCCAACGAGGTGGCGCGTGCGATTGCGGGACAGGTGAAAGGCGCGGTGGCCTTCAGCCATCAGCAGGGCTGTTGCCAGACGCCGCCCGACTTGGCGAGGGTCACGCAGGCCCTCAGCGGACTGGGACAAAACCCGAACCTGGCGGCTGTTCTCCTGGTAGGGCTGGGCTGTGAAGGAACGGATGTGGCGCAAGTGGCCAGGGCCATCGCCGACTGTGGAAAACCGGTGCAAGTCATCGGCATCCAAGCGGAGGGCGGCGCCGCCAAGACCACGGCCCTAGGGGTGCTTGCTGCCCAGCAGATGGCCGTCGATGCCTCCCGGATCCAGCGCGTGGAATGCCCCTTGAGCGACCTCGTCCTGGGACTCAAATGCGGCAGTTCGGACACCACCAGCGGTTTGGCGGCCAACCCCTCTGTGGGAGTGGCCACGGAGCGCCTGGTGGCGGAGGGTGCGTCCGTCATCATGGGCGAAGTGACGGAAATTATCGGCGCCGAGCATCTCATGGCCCGGCAGTGCAAGGACGAACAGACCGGCCGGGATCTTCTGCGGCTCGTGAATCGGATGGAACAAAGGGTCAAGGCCATGGGTGTCGATATGCGCGGCGGACAGCCCACCCCCGGCAACATCAAGGGGGGACTCACCACCATCGAGGAAAAATCCCTGGGCGCCATTGCCAAGATCGGCGGGACGGTGGTCCAGGCCGTTTACGAATACGGGGAGCGTCCCAAGGTAAAAGGGCTGGTGGTCATGGACTCACCGGGCCGGGAGCCTGAGCTTCTCACGGGAATGGCCTCGGCCGGCGCCAATTTGATCGTCTTCACCACGGGCCTTGGAGCGCCGCAGGGATTCCCCTTCGTCCCGGTGATCAAGGTGACCGGCAACGAGGTCACCTGGCGGCGCATGCAGGACCACATGGACCTGTCGGTGCACGGCGTCATGGATGGGGAGGAGTCACTCCAGCAGGCCGGTCAGCGGATCTTCGAAAAGATGATCGAAACGGCCTCGGGCGTGGAAACCAAGGCCGAAGTCTCCGGTTACGTGCAAGCCATGGATATTTATGTAACGGGCCCTGTGATATAATGAAATAACCAACAAATGTAAGGAGGAACCTCAATGAACCAAAGAATCTTTCGCTGTTTTATGATGTTGCTTCTCGTTGGTGTTGTTGTCTCGGGATGGTGCGTTTCCGGTGCAACCGCTGCCGAAAAACCGTTCCCCAGCCGTTTTCTTGAGGTTGTGGTTCCCTTCGCCCCGGGCGGGGCGGTCGACAACACCATCCGCATGATCGGGGCGGAAGCGGAAAAGACCCTTGGGCAAAAAATCACCGTCCTGAACAAGCCTGCCGGGGGATCCGTCGAGGGGCAGCGGTATGTAGCCAATGCCAAACCCGATGGATACACGCTGCTGGCCATGACCTCTTCGATCGTGACCAATATTCTGACCAAGAAGGTGGATTACACCCTGGATTCTTACGAACCTCTGCTCATGTACAGCTTCGATCCGATGGTTTTCGTGATCAGCGCCTCCCTGCCCTACAAGACCCTGGCGGAAGTCATCGCCGCCGGCAAAGATAAGCCTCTGACGGCATCGACTCCCGGGAAGGCGAATTCCAAGCACATCGCCGGGATGATCCTGTCCGACAGGACCGGGATGAAATTCAACTACGTTCATACCAAAGGCGCCAGCGAAGGCGTCCCGATGATCGCCGGAGGGCATGTGCAGGCCGGTTGCTGGTCCTGGGCCGAAGTGAAGCCCCTGGTGGAGCAAGACAAGATCAGGCCCATTGCCGTCATGGCCGAGACGAGGAATGCCAATTTACCCAACGTTCCCACTTTCAAGGAACTTGGCCACGAGATCTACTACGGCGCTTGGCGCGGCATTGCAGCCCCCAAGGGCATTCTGCCGGATGTGAAAAAGACCCTGATTGATGCCTTTTCCCAGGCGGTCAAATCTCCCGCCGTTACGGAGAAGTTTGCAAAGTCCGGCTTCCCGGTGGTTTACAATGATGCGGACGGTTTCCGGAAGTATGTGGAACAGGATTACAAGGACCTCAAGAAAATGCTGGTGGAGCTGAAATAAAGATTATCCCCGCGATATCGGAGGTTGTCAGATCATGAGAAAATTTCTGCCGATTCCCGTGGGACAACTCTTTATGGGGTTGTTCTGGTTTGGAATTGCATTTTGTGTGTTCCGGGATGTCGCCTCCATGTCCGCCGCGGAAGCGGGGGCCATGGGGCCGGGCACGTATCCCAAGATCCTTGCGGTCAGCCTGACGCTGTTGGTCTGCGTTTATTGGTTTCAAGCGCGCAAGGATAAGACTGCCCCGGTTTCCGAACCGGCAAAAATATGGGATACGGTCAAGGCAGCCTTTCTTGTGGTCCTTGCCTTCGCGGCTGCGTTTTTCTGGGAAAAGGTGGGCGCCCTGCCCATTCTGTTGGCGCTGAGTTTCATCGAGCTGGGTTGGCTCGAAGGATTCGGTTGGAAGAAGGTGGTGGCCGTGAGCGTGATCCTGTCCACGGGAATCTGGCTGGTTTTCACCGTGTTGCTTGGTATCTCGTTGCCGTTGGGTCTGTTGATGTGGTTTTACTGATGGACCTTCTTGATGAAGAAGAAAACGGAGTAAAGCGATGGAGACCCTCCAATCCCTGTTGATCGGCTTTCAGACGGCCCTCACCCCGACGAATCTTTTCGTTTGCATGGCAGGAATATTGATCGGGACCCTTGTCGGAGCGCTTCCCGGAATCGGTCCCACCGGAGCCGTCGCCATCCTGCTCCCGGCTTCCTATAATTTGGGGCCGGCCGCCGCCATTATCCTACTGGCGGGGATCTATTACGGCACCCAGTATGGCGGCACCATCACCTCGGTTCTGATGAATGTCCCCGGAGAATCTGCTTCCGTGGTGACCACCTTCGATGGTTATCCGATGGCCCAGCAGGGCCGGGCGGGGATCGCTCTGGGTATAGCCACCATCGGGTCTTTTGTCGGCGGCACCCTGAGCGTGATCGGTTTGATGGTTTTTGGACCGGTGTTGGCGGACTATGCCCTTTCTTTCGGGCCGCCGGAGTATTTCGGCCTGATGGTTCTGGCCTTGAGCCTGATCACCGCTTTCACCGGGAAATCGCTCATCCGTGGTCTGATCGCGACCATTTTCGGACTTCTTCTGGGATGTGTGGGAGACGACGTCATCAGCGGCGATCCGCGCCTGACGTTCGGCATCAACGGACTCCTCGACGGAGTCCAGTTCCTTCCGGTCGCCGTAGGACTTTTCGGGGTCAGCGAGATGATCGAGAGTCTGATCCGGAAGGAGGGTTGCGACATCATCAAAGTCGACCTCGGCTGGCGCAAGGTTCTCCCCTCGTTGCGGGATATCCGGCAATGCATTGGCCCTATTCTGAGAGGATCCGTTCTGGGTTTTTTCGTCGGCGTGCTGCCCGGCGCCGGCGCGACGATTGCCTCATTTCTCTCTTACGGCATCGAGCAGAAGGTTTCAAAAACACCCGAACGGTTCGGCAAGGGCGCCATCGAGGGGGTCGCAGGGCCGGAGACGGCCAACAACGCCTCGACCGGCGGGGCCTTCATTCCCATGTTGAGCCTGGGGATTCCCGGTTCCGGAACGACGGCGGTTCTGTTGGGCGCCCTGCTCATGTTCGGGTTGCAGCCGGGGCCGAGCCTTTTCAGGGAAGCCCCGGAGGTGGTCTGGGGATTGATCGCCAGCATGTACATCGGCAACTTCATCTTGCTGGTGCTCAATATCGGATTCATCCCCCCGATGGTTTGGGTCATGGACCGGATCATTCCCTACATGCGGATCGTGGTTCTGATTTTGGCGCTCGTGGGCGTTTACAGTTTCCGGAACACGACGCTCGATGTCGTGGTCATGCTGACCTTTGCCGTGATCGGCGTCTTTATGAAAAAATATGAATTTCCTCTGGCGCCGGTGGTCTTGGGCTTGATCCTGGGGGATCGTGCAGAGCTTAGTCTGCGGCAAAGCCTGACGATTTCTCAAAATGATCCGTCCATTTTCTTCACCCATCGGATTTCGGCCGTTCTGCTGATCCTGGCCGCTGTTTCTTTTTTTCTGCCCTTGATTTCAAAAGCCCTGGGTCGCATGCGTTCCACCGGTTGAACGGTTAAGGAAAATGGAAGTGTCCATGATGAAGCCCGCTGAATTTTCGTTTCCCGAGATGTACAGGGTTGACCAACTCTTCCCGGATACGGGGATCAAGGATATCTGCGGCGAGGTGCGCCGGCTCCTGGAGGGATTCAACCTGAAGCAAAGAACGTGGGTCGGGCAAAGTGTCGCCGTCTGCGTCGCCTCCCGGGGAACCCATGATCTCAAAGACCTGGTGGCGACCACGGTGACGCATCTTGTTCAGGCGGGCCTCAAACCCTTCATCACACCGGCCATGGGATCCCATGGCGCGGCGACCGGCGAGGGGCAGGCCATGGTCCTGCGGGGCTTGGGCATCACGGAGGAGTTTACAGGCGTTCCCATCCGTGCGACCATGGAGGTCGCCTCGTTGGGAAGAGTCGACGAGGGGCCGGAGATTTTCACCGCCGTGGACGCCCTGCAAGCCGATCACATCGTGGTGATCAACCGGGTCAAACCCCACACCGGTTTTCACTCCGACGTGGAATCGGGCCTCTGCAAGATCCTGGCGATCGGTCTGGGACGACAGGTGGGCGCCGGCAACATGCACAGGTATGATCTTGCCCGTTGCATCGTACCGGCAGCAAGTCGCATTCTCGAAAAAACATCGGTCCTTTTCGGGCTGGCGGTTACGGAAAACGCCCTGGGCGGCACACACTCAATGCGGCTGGCCGGTCCTGCAGAATTTGCCTCCACCGATCGGGAACTGCTCACCGAAGCGCGGGAGCTGTTGCCCCGTCTTCCCGTGGATTGTCTCGATGTCCTGATTGTGGAGAAGATCGGCAAGAACATCAGCGGCGCCGGCATGGATCCCAATGTGGTGGGATTCTGGCGCCGGGGAGGCGGCGAGCGCAAGCCCGATTACCGGGTGTTGGCCGTCCTGGACCTCACGCCGGAGTCTCACGGCAACGCCATCGGCATCGGTCTGGCGGACGTCACCACCAAAACCTTTGCCGAAAAAATTGATTGGGATGCAACCTACAAAAATGCGCTGAGTTCCAAACGGTTTACCGGCGTTCGCCTGCCCATGGTGAGGGATAACGACGTCTTGGCTCTTCAGGCGGCCTTGGGTCCCGTTGTGGATCCCATGAAGGCCCGTGTCGGGCGAATCATCAGCACCGCCGACTTAAAGACGTTCTGGGTCAGTGAACCGGTTTTGTCTCAACTCATTGATAAGCCAAACCTTATCCTTCATCGGGCCCCCCTGCGATTCACCTTTGATCACCAAGGCCGATTGAAGCCTTTTTGAGCAATGATTGTCCGCTTTTTCCGCGGATGGGTTCTAATGTGAAAAGAGGTACTCCTCATAGACATAAAGGGCCGGCGAGCCGCCCGTATGGACGAAGAGGATATTGCTGTCCCGTTCAAAATACCCTTTTCTCACCAGGTCGATCAGCCCGGCCATGGCCTTGCCGGTATAAACGGGATCCAAGAGGATTCCCTCCGTCCCGGCCAGCAGTCGTACGGCTTCCGCCATGCCCGGCGTGGGCAGGGCGTATCCCGGTCCGACATAGTCCCCGAAGCAGGTCACGGCTTCCGGGGGAACTTCGGCGCTGAAACCCGCAAGCTCCGCCGTTGCCTGAACCAGTCCATAAACCAACGCCTCCTGAACTTGCTTGGTGCGGCTCACATTGATTCCCAGGACGGGCACATTCATGCTGCACCCCTGAACACCGGTTACCAGACCGGCCTGGGTCCCGGCGCTTCCGCTGGCGCAGATGATCGTTTGGATGTCCAGCCCGAGCTCGAAAGTCTGCGCCAGGATCTCCTGAGCGCAGGCCACGTACCCCAACGCCCCGAGGGGATTCGACCCGCCTCCGGGGATCACATAGCCTTTTCGACCCGCGGCAGCCAACTCTTCGACGACCAGAGCCATTTCCTCCCGCATGGGAGAGCCGGCCGGCAAGACCTTAATCTGCTCGGCGCCCAGGAGGTTGTAGAGAAAGATATTGCCGCCGGCCTGGGGGTGATAGCTTCCAGGAACCCGCTCTTCCAGAACCAGCCGGCATTTCAACCCTTCCTTCACGGCCGCCGCCAGGGTCAGACGGCAGTGGTTCGATTGGATGGCCCCGCAGGTAATCAGGGTATCGGCGCCCTGGGCCAGGGTTTCGGCGACCAGAAATTCCAGCTTTCGGGTCTTATTCCCTCCGGCGGTCAGTCCCAGCAGATCATCCCGTTTGATGTAGATATTTGGACCACCCAGGGCTGCTGAAAAGCGGGGAACCCATTCAATCGGCGTTGGCCCGGCGGTATACCTTCTACGAGGAAATTTCGTCAGATTCATAGTACCGCGACCCCCTGAATGTTCATTCCTTTCTCTTTCGCAATAGAACCGGAAGAACGAGGGACGCACAGGTCATGGCCAGAAACGTGGCCGCGATGGGGCGCGTCAAAAAGGTCATGGGATTTCCGTCCGACAGCACGAGCGCCTGCCGGAGGCTGTTTTCCGCCGGGCCCCCCAGCAGAAGTCCCAGGATGACCGGCGCCAGCGGCATGGCCACCTTGGTCATGCCATAGCCGATCACCGCGAACGACATCATGATCCCGATGTCGAATACGGAACTTCGGTAACTGTAAACACCGAACGCGGAAAGGAGAAGGATGATGATCGGCAGGTAGCCGCGGACCTTGTCCATAAAATAGACGATCAGCGGGATACAGGCAAGGTTGATGACGACCAGCATCACGTTGCCGACATAGAGGCTGCCGATCAGCCCCCACACGACGTCGGGCGCCTCGCTGAACAGTGTCGGGCCCGGTTTGAGACCGAACATGATGAGGGCGGCGAGCATGAGCGCCGTCGAGGGAGAGCTGGGAAGACCCAGGCTGAGCATGGGAATCATGGCCCCGCCTGTTGCCGCGTTGTTCGCGGTCTCCGGTCCCGCCACCCCCGCAATCGCTCCTTTCCCGAATTGCTCCGGATGCCTGGAAATCCTCTGTTCGATGCCGTAGGAAAGGAACGAAGAGATCGTCGGTCCGGCGCCGGGAAAGATCCCCACGAAGAACCCGAGGATCGTTCCCCGGACCATGGGCCAGAACGATTCCTTCAGGTCCTTGAACGACGGCAGCACCTTGAAGAAACCGAGATCCGCCTTTACGATCTCCAGGGGTTTGCGCGTTTCGAAGTACCCGATCATCTCACTCAGGCCGAACATCCCGACGGCAACGGGTAGAAACTCGATGCCGTCGAGGAGCTGCTGGAAATCGAATGTGAGCCGCGGTTGGCCCGTCATGATATCCTGCCCCACCATGGCCAGCATCAACCCCAGGCAAGCGGCGATCAGGCCGCGGATGATCGATTCCCCGGCAAAGGCGACGACCAGGCTCAAGGCCATGACCATGAGGGCAAAGTATTCGGCGGGTCCCAACATCAGGGCCATGTCCGCAAGCGGAGGTCCGAAAACCATCAGACCGATTACGCTCACCGTGCCGCCGATGAAAGATCCGATGGCCGCAATTCCCAGGGCGACGCCGGCCTTGCCCTGCTTGGCGAGCGGATTGCCGTCGAACATCGTCACCACCGATGCGGACTCGCCCGGCACCCGCATCAGGACCGAGGTGATCGTACCGCCGTATTGCGTCCCGTAAAAAATGCCGGCAAGCATGATCAGCGCCGTCACGGGCCCCATCTTGAACGTCGCCGGCAGGAGAATGGCGCAGGCGCCCGCCGAGCCGATGCCCGGAAGGGCGCCAACCGTTGTGCCGATGACGACGCCGATGGCGCAGAAAAGCAGGTTGATTGGCGTCAATGCGACAGCCAGTCCATGAAACATCAACAGGACCGTTTCCACGAAATTACCTCCCCGAATGGTTTCAGCGGACCAGCAGCCAGGCGAAAATGCCAGCGGGCAGCGGCACTCCCAAAATGTACTGGAAGATCATCCACGTCGTGAGGCTGATCAGCACCCCGACGAGGATGGATTTGCCCCAGGAGTAGCGCTCCATGAATTTCAACTCGACAATGGAAGCGAGCAGAACGGTGGCGACGACTCCCAGGCGCTCCCATAAAACGATCATGAACAGACCCAGCAGAACGTATGCCGCGGGGCCCACCAACTCGGAAAGACGGGGCATGACCAGGGGTTTCGCGCGCTTCGAGAAGAAGACATCGGCAAAGTACAGCACGTTCAGGATCCCCAGGCATACGGCGAGCACCACGGGCATGAATCGGGGACCGGGCGCCCCTTCCTGGATATAGGGAAGACCCCGCGTAAAGCCGATCAGTCCCGCCACCACAATCCAGATTAAAAGACCGGTGACGATCTGCGGGGTCCGTCCATGGGCGTCTTTTCCCTGCGTCATGGCATTAACCTCCCTTGTGGAAAGCCCAGCGCCCAGCGCTATTTCTGCAGCAGGGATATGATCTGCTTGATGCTCTCAAAATCCGCCTTCATGTAGGCTTCAAACTCCTTCGGTCCCTTGGACATAATGGGGTATTCAGCCTTCGCGAATTTATCCTTAACCTCTTTATTGTCCAGTGCGGCCTTGAATGCCTTGGAGAGCCTGTCCAGGACTTCCGGCGAAAGGCCCTTGGGGCCCGCGATGCCGCGCCAGGCGCCATAATTGATCGGATATCCCTGCTCCTTGAAGGTCGGTACGTTGGGAATGCGGGGATCCCTCTCCTCGGACATGACGCCGACCACCCTGACCTTGCCCTGGGACACCATGCTTCTGGCTTCTCCGTATGCGGCAAGCCCGCACTGCACGTGCCCGCCCGCGATCATGGGAATCTGTTCCGTCGCCCCCTTGGTATGGATAAACTTGAACTTCATTCCGAATTTATTTTCCATGATCAGCGAGGCAATATGGTGAGACGTCGAATGGCCGGGCGTGGCGTGTGTTACCGGCTCCGTTTTACCAGTGGCAATCAGGTCTTGCAAAGACTTGAAGGGCGATGCCGCGCTGACGAACATCACCTCGGGATCGAAGCAGTACAGCACGATGGGCGCAAAGGAATCGATGGTGAAATCCACTTTTTTTGTAAGGGTGTTTGTCACAACCGACGAGGTAATCGCCAGCAGCGTGTACCCGTCCGGCGTAGAACGGGCCACAAACCCCTGCCCTTCGGCGGCGCCGGCCCCCGGTTTGTTGATAACCAGGATTTTCTGCCCCAGATCTTTCTCCGCCTCCTGGGCGATGATCCGGATCGTCACGTCCACCGCCCCGCCGGCGGCGAAAGGCACGACGATACTGATGGGTTTCGTCGGAAAAGCCTCTGCCGCCCAACCCGCGGACCCCCAGAGACCGATC
The DNA here is from genome assembly GCA_964433455.1 of uncultured Syntrophaceae bacterium. Taxonomy (GTDB): domain Bacteria; phylum Desulfobacterota; class Syntrophia; order Syntrophales; family UBA5619; genus UBA5619. The sequence goes on along the minus strand of CAYSSF010000072.1, from coordinate 3,549 downwards.
AACAGAAACGACAACAAAATCGTAAAAAATCTCTTCCCTCTCATTCTTCTGCCTCCTTTTAATACGGTTCTTGCTCATGAGTGAACCGGTTTAGGGTGTCAGACGGGAAAGGCAATCCCATGCCTTTCCCCGATCAACCGGGCTTCCGCTACCACCGCAGCGGCCAATGGGATTCCCTGCCCGCGCCGTGCAATTTCCGTGAAATGCTCCTTGTATCCCGGGTAGATAACTTCCTGTATGCCCTTGACGGGCCGCAAGCCGCGCAGACGAGCAAGTTCCTCGTCCATTCGCGTCTTGAACTCCTCCGCCGGCATAAAACCGGCAACCTTCAGGACGAGCATAAAGTTACCGTTGCCGGATTCCCGCTCCTGATTCGTCAGAACGCTCAACACCCTCCCCCCGAATTCAGCCCCGGAAAGCACTCCGGAAAGGATGTCCAGCAACAGGGTGACGGCCGATCCCTTCATGCCTCCAAAGGGGAGCATGACACCTTCCAAGGCCTCCTTCGGGTCTGTTGTGGGGTTGCCCTCCTTGTCCAAGGCCCAGCCGGCGGGCAGGGGCGCCCCTTGCGACAGAGCCTGGCGCACTTTTTTACGGGCGCCTTCGCTGGTGGCCATGTCGATCACAAATGCAGGAGCCTTCCGGGTGGGTACGGCAACGGAGAGGGGATTGGTTCCCAGGAAGGGCTCCAAGGCCCCGAAGGGCGCCGCCGCCGCCGCGCCGTTGGATGTCACCAGTCCGATGCAGTCTCCGGGCAGCGCCAACATGGAATAACAACTGGCCGCGCCGAAGTGGTTGCTGCGCCGCACGACCGCCGCCCCCACCCCGAGTACCCCGGCGGCTTCGATGGCGAGCTTCATGGCCCGATAGGCCGCCACATGGCCCAGGCCGTTGTCGGCGTCCAGCCGGATCGTCCAGGGCAGGGGCCTTTCAACCGTGATATCGGGTCTGGGGCTGATCCGCCCCTGCTCCAGGCATTCCACGTACCCGGCAAGGCACGGAAGCCCGTGGGTGTCGAAGCCGCGCAGGTGAGCGAAAACAAGGCAATCGGCCACGATTTTCGCGTCGGGCGTCGGCACTTCCAACCGTTCAAGCACAGCGGCAACGAATCCCCCAAGATCCTGGGGTCTGATGAGGGTCGCCTCATCCATAACGGACCTCCTGTCTGTAAATTCCCTATATCACAATCTCTTGCGAATTTTTTCGGCTCGGCGCAATCGACGCCATCGTATGTTAACGCAGCAGACCGAGGGCATCCCCGATGCGCTCGAAGGCTTTTTTAATTTTAGGCTTGGCCGTGGCGAAGGAGACCCTGATATAGGGCGCCATCCCGAAGGGAGTTCCGGGGATGACGGCCACACCGACTTCGCTCAGAAGATAACCGACCAACTCTTCGTCCGTGGAGATGACGGAGCCGTTCGGCGTTTTCTTGCCCATATACGCGCCGCATGCAATGTAGCAGTAAAAGGCCCCTTGCGGAGGGCTGCAGCTCAGCCCGGGGATCCGGTTCGCCATCGCAACGACAAGGTCCCGCCGGTCCATATACTCCGCGTTGTGTACGGGTATGAAGGAGTGGTCTCCGGTCAGGGCCGTCACCGCGGCCCACTGGCAGAAGTGGGTTGCGCCGCTGGTGGATTGGGACTGGATCTTGAACATGGCCTTGATCAACTCTTCCGGGCCAACCCCGTAGCCCAGGCGCCAGCCCGTCATGCAGTAGGCCTTCGAGAGGCCATTGACCACAAGGAAACGGTCTTTTAAATCTGGGGCAATGTTTAAGAGGCTCAGGAACTTGATGCCGTCGTAGACCAGAAACTCGTAAACATCGTCGCTCAAAATCCAGACCTGGGGGTGCCGCCGCAGCACGCCGGCGAGGGCAACGAGTTCCTCGGCGCTGTAAACGGCGCCCGACGGATTGCCCGGGCTGTTCAGAAACAGCCATTTGGTCCTGGGGGTGATCGCTTTTTCCAATTCCTGCGCAGAAGGCTTAAATCCGTTTTCCTGACGGGTGGGGATAAACACGGGGGTCCCCCGGCAGAGTTGCACAATGCCTGCATATGTCATCCAGTAGGGCGCCACCAGCATCACTTCGTCGCCGGGATTCAGCGTGGCCATCATGGCATTGTAGAGCACTTGCTTGCAGCCGGCGCTGACGATGGTCTGGGTGGGAGAATAATCGAGCGTGTTGTCGCGCTTGAGCTTCATGCAGATGGCCTCGCGGAGCTCGGGCAGGCCGATGACCGGCGGATACTTGGTCTTGTTGTCGCACAGGGCTTTGATGCATGCCATCTTGATATGGTCGGGGGTTGGAAAATCGGGTTCTCCCGCCGACAGCCGGATGATGTCCTTGCCCTGACGCTCCAGCTCCAGGGCCTTGGCCGACACCATCGAAACTTCGGATGCTTTTACCTTGGTTACATGTTCGGAAAGAATCGACATGGCCGCCTCCCTTCATTCTCAGGAATTCGCCGGTTGTCAGGCTGAACGGGATTCTCATTTTCGGCCATTTAGCCATCTGTCCTACCAAAAAGCAAACTGAAAAATTTTAGTGAAATTATAAAATATTCTTATAATGTCGGCTTCGTTCCGTCAGAGTAAATATCGACAAGGCCCGCAAACACACGGTTTGATAAGATATTGCTTTCGACGGTCGGAAGTATTAGGGGGGGGGCCGTTTTTGCTCAAGCCACCCGGCAAGGTGGCATGTGGGGGCATATTTCAGACAGACCTCTCCTGCACACCTTTTTTGATGAGGCGTTATGCATCGATATAGGCATCCCGGTGATTCGATTGATGATCTTGGCGCCTGTGCTGTCGATTTCATGTACCCGTTTCATATCCAGGATCAAGTAGTCGGCTTCATGCACGGAGTTCTCTATCTCGTTCGCAAGCTTTTCCGCTGAGCCGAAGAATATCGGACCATAGAGCTTGACACAGACATTCATTGTAGTTGGGAAAGGGGGTGGTGGGTGGTTCGATCGCACCGCTATGGTCCCTACCGTTTCAACAGCTTGCTGCCATAGAGTCCGGTCGGTTTGATCAGAAGAATCAACAGCATGATCGCAAACGGCGCCATTTGCGCCAGCGGGGCGTAGATGAGCGAACCGATGGAGACGACCTGCCCGACGATCAGGGCGGAGATCAGGGTCCCCTTGATGCTCCCCAGGCCGCCGATAATCACGACCATGAAGATGAACGGCATCACCTCGAGCCCCATCTGGGGGTCCACCATGATCAGGGGTGCGTGCAACCCTCCGGACAGACCGGAGAGGGTCCCGGCGATGATGAAGGTGATCGTGAAGAGGCGGTAAACATTGATGCCGAGGCCCTCGACATGCTCGACGTCCTCGATTCCCGCCCGGATCGCCTTGCCGGTGATCGTCCGGTTCAAAAAGAGCCAGATGCCCGCATACACCAGCGCGGCGATGACGACGACGATCAGCCGGTACACGGGGATCTCCGTGCCCATGATGTTCATCTGGGTCATGATCGGCATCGGAACCGGACGCGGGACGAGTCCCCAGATGGCCTTGATGACGCCGACCCCGCCGA
>CAYSSF010000071.1:0-17394 GCA_964433455.1 uncultured Syntrophaceae bacterium | reverse complement strand
GTTTCAATCCGCTTTCGCGTCACATCCTCTCCCCACCACACCTTTTTCGTGCCACTGTCGGACAATGAGGTTTTGGAGTTTCAATCCGCTTTCGCGTCACATCCTCTCCCCACCACAGCGGAAACGACCAACCCATAGAGAAGATGACAATACGTTTCAATCCGCTTTCGCGTCACATCCTCTCCCCACCACTAAAGTCATGTCCAAAAAGAGAGAATTGTCAGGAGGTTTCAATCCGCTTTCGCGTCACATCCTCTCCCCACCAAAGCAGTGCTGGATAGCCAGAAGGTTACCAGGATCACGTTTCAATCCGCTTTCGCGTCACATCCTCTCCCCCCCCCTGTTCATCCGGCTTTGTTAACGGAGTTAATCGCGTTTCAATCCGCTTTCGCGTCACATCCTCTCCCCACCTAAAAAATTGTTGGGAGTCAAAGAACTGACCTTGTGGGGTTTCAATCCGCTTTCGCGTCACATCCTCTCCCCACCCCCGGGGAGCCTTCTTTACTGACGTTGAGCAGATTGAGTTTCAATCCGCTTTCGCGTCACATCCTCTCCCCACCGAAGTACGCGGGTAAGGTGGTTACCCTGCTTGACTGTTTCAATCCGCTTTCGCGTCACATCCTCTCCCCACCGTGGGGATACCGGAGATCAACGGCGATCTATTAACGGTGTTTCAATCCGCTTTCGCGTCACATCCTCTCCCCACCATGCTCCTGGATGGACATGGGTGATTCTCATTGCAATGTTTCAATCCGCTTTCGCGTCACATCCTCTCCCCACCGATACCGGAGATCAACGGCGATCTATTAACGGTTGCAAAGTTTCAATCCGCTTTCGCGTCACATCCTCTCCCCACCCGAACAAATAGGTAATGCCTACTTGCTTAGTGAATTTGTTTCAATCCGCTTTCGCGTCACATCCTCTCCCCACCTCAGGGGCTTCGACGGATTCCCGCGAATCCGCCTCACGTTTCAATCCGCTTTCGCGTCACATCCTCTCCCCACCCTTTTGGAGGCTGGGGTTGAAATTAGCCCTAAATCCGTTTCAATCCGCTTTCGCGTCACATCCTCTCCCCACCAAAGGGCAAGTCCATCGTCATGGTCAAACCCGGAAAAAGTTTCAATCCGCTTTCGCGTCACATCCTCTCCCCACCCGTATCCAAAAGATGTGGGACAAATGTTTACCGCAGAGTTTCAATCCGCTTTCGCGTCACATCCTCTCCCCACCAGGTCAAGAATGGCTTGCCCAGCTCAAAAGATTCCTTGTTTCAATCCGCTTTCGCGTCACATCCTCTCCCCACCTGTCCAAATGATGACGCCAGGCCAAATGAAGGATATTATGTTTCAATCCGCTTTCGCGTCACATCCTCTCCCCACCGATGACTGGATCTGCTGTCTCGACCAACGGTGAAATAGTTTCAATCCGCTTTCGCGTCACATCCTCTCCCCACCGCATCAGCCATGCCACTTTGACGTAGTTCATAATGGGTTTCAATCCGCTTTCGCGTCACATCCTCTCCCCACCCGGTAGATTATCAACAGGAATATAAAAATAGAGTTACGTTTCAATCCGCTTTCGCGTCACATCCTCTCCCCACCATGGTAAAAGACATGCTCGGCGAAGTAGTTCGGAAGAAGTTTCAATCCGCTTTCGCGTCACATCCTCTCCCCACCCTATATGGTTTTGTTGGTCCTTATGGGGGCCGTATTTCTGTTTCAATCCGCTTTCGCGTCACATCCTCTCCCCACCTTAATCAGCTCGGTTATTACGGCGCCTCCAGGTATAGTTTCAATCCGCTTTCGCGTCACATCCTCTCCCCACCAACCCTAAGGAGGAATAGAGATGAACCAGATATTTTGTTTCAATCCGCTTTCGCGTCACATCCTCTCCCCACCTCTGTATATTCCGGAGGTGTTGGAGTACATCCGAAGAGTTTCAATCCGCTTTCGCGTCACATCCTCTCCCCACCTGAAGAGAGCAGGTCCGAATGAATCCCGTGGTCGTAAAAGTTTCAATCCGCTTTCGCGTCACATCCTCTCCCCACCATTAATAAAGCTATTGAACGAGGCAATGGATAATGTGTTTCAATCCGCTTTCGCGTCACATCCTCTCCCCACCTATGCAAAAAGAATTTCAATGCCCACACTGCGGAGCAAGTTTCAATCCGCTTTCGCGTCACATCCTCTCCCCACCCGACAAATGGCCAAAATCCAACGTGGCAGACAAAGAGTTTCAATCCGCTTTCGCGTCACATCCTCTCCCCACCTGTTGTCATTTTTTCTGCTTAAATATCAAGTAATTTGATCGCCACTTTGACGAAGCACCCTTTACCCGCATAAAATCACCTCCTCTTTCCATTGGTTTTTGCCCCATTCAATGCCGGAAAATATGCCGTTCCCCCTTTGACATCGCTGGTCTTCTCGCTTTCCGCCGAAGCTACCCTATTCATGCCACCGGTCGGCACGGTATTCCCAACAATTACTGTTGATCGACTATTTACGAATCAAGTCAGCTATTTTAAACAACAAGCCCATTCTGCCGCCTTTTTGTCATCTTCAGGTTTAACGATGGCTTCCCATTTTTTATACTGCTCATAGCAATCTTCTTTCAGCAGCAGGATGGTAAGGCGGAAGGGCAGCAGCACCTGAACGCGCCGGAATTCGTCACAAAGCTCATTGACAAACTCGTTCTCCAGAGTAAGCTTGCCGATCAGTTTATTCAAGTTTGTCGGACGCGGTCCTCAAGGGCTGCTTCCTTGCTGGCTCGTTGTCAAAGCGTCCCTTGGCGTACTGCTCTTTCCAGTGGTAGAGAAGACCGGAGAAAGCTCATGGCGTCGCATGAGCTGAGCTGGGTTGTTTACCCCGCTCAGCAGTTCTTCCACAACCTGCCGTTTGAGTTCGATGCCGAATCTTCTTCGTTGCTTCATGGCAAGATCCTTTCTCCCGGGTCCAAGGATGCCCGATCCTGCCGACTACTCTAACACATTTGGTCCAACTTTGGGGGCAGTGTTTCAAAGAACATTGTGGACATTTGGTGCAAACTTCGCTGCAAGATCACTGACCACTGAATCCGCGAATTTTGAGCGATTCGGCTGGATATAGTTGCCGCTGATTCCGGTGTTCACATTTGACTGAAGACGCATTCTTTCCCCGACCGGCAGAAAACGGGCTGGGAAATAGCAAAACACCGCGTAAGCGTGGCCATTGGCTCGACGATGGCAGGAAATGAGCAGCGGCGAGGCTCGACGCGTTGATGCTGCCCCATTCAGTGTGTAGTTGGCCGGCCTTTCCTGACCATGTGGGTTTGTAAATTTCAAGATGCCTCGGCCAGCGCTTACCGTGCAGTTGCTAATATTACCGGGGCAGTGATCGCGAAAATTATAGATAATCGGCAGGCCCAGGTACGCCTTTTCGATGGTGTCTCTTGCGCCAGGCGGGGATGGGGCAACCCCAGCAAATGTGGCGAAGTTTGGTCGTGCATTCACTGGCGGCGTCCCCAATGCGCCGTCAATCGCCTTATGCATGGCACAGGCTTCATGGCGAGGCCGAATATGGCGCAGATCCTTCATCGCTACACCAAGGAAATTCATCATTTGCAATGGGGTGATTGGACCATTCAGACCATACACTACCAGGACATTTGACAGGCCAGGGCGACAGGCGGTGTATTCGGGTTCCGGCGTGCCAGTTGTCCAGTTCGGCGTACCCCAGCGAGTCATTATCCTTTTAAGAGACTCGCTGAGATAATCTTCGGGTGTCGTGTTATCAGGACACCTGAATGATGATGGTATATTTGGGTATTGAGCATGGTCAAACAGCGCACCGCCAATCGTCAAGCTTCTGATTTCGAAACATCCGGCGCCCCGTCTGGTCCGTCCGCCAATTCCACCCAAATTTGCCAACAGCCAGAGGGCGCAGAGCACATCTTCCATCTTGCCGGCATCCCGTTGGAAATCTATCCGTATGGTGAAGGTGAGATTTGGCCTGGCAAGCGGCCTGCCTTTTTTGTGACTGGATTTTAGTGCCGCCCCGCTTGGCTCGCAGATCGAGAAGAAAACATATCCGAAGCCGACGCCGCCCTCACCGGCTGGTATGGCCATCCCAGGGTTATAGCAGCAGTTCGTATGAGTCGGCATAATCCGCACCTGAAACGGACAGGCTCTATCCGTGGTTCCGAAGATCGCCGACTCTTTCCTGAACAACTCCTTCGTGTCATTCTCCCTCTGAAACGCCCGCCACCAGAAGCGTAAGCCCGCTTTCACCTCCGAGGCTCGCAGCTCGAATTTTTGCTGATTCTCTCCCGATGCCAGCATGGGGGTCAGGATTTCGCATACAGCCTCAATCGATATTCTGCTCATTTACTCCCTCCCGAATGATCGTCTGTTATTTCCGATGTCATCGCGAATCAGTTCGCATCGCGCCTACAATTCAATTCCATTGTGGCAATAACGAAGAAAGATGTCAGCTCTGTTTAGTGCTTCTTTGACATCTACCTCATCATATTCCTTCTTAATTTTCTGCAGCATGCTCCCAACGCTGTCCGTATGTTCCGGTTTGCACTCCAGGCCAAGGGTCAGCGTGATCTTATTTTCTAGGTTGATTGTATTTTGTACGGTAATCCCCTGAATAACCGCCTTTTCCGCATAGGGCGCCTTCTGAAAGATCTTGAAGGCGGCCCGCAAGCGGCAGTGGATAAACTCCTCGAACAGCGGGCTTAGGGCATTTGTTTTTACCATCTGTTCGGCTAATGCTTTCTCAAAATCCTCCGAGGAGAGTTCTAAAATCCCTTGTTTTGAGAGTTTATTCTCCAAATCCGCTGTGTTCTTCAATGCGACATCGTTATCAATGACCGCCCTAACATCCGGGTTATTGGACTTTTCCAGTTCCGCTCGCCAATACCCGAACAAACGTCGTTTAATAAGTTTGTTTATGCCATCGATAATGATTTGCATCCCGTTGATGGCCGATAGTCCCTTCTTCATATCCTCGGCCCTGACCTCTTCCTCTTTGGCCTCGGTGACCAGTTGGGCCAGATGGAAGTCAATATCCGCCTGGCCGCCGATCCGGCTGGCCTGTTCATCCAGTCCATCGATGATCCGCAGCAGCGCCACCAGCAGTGCGGCTCGTTCAAAGTTAATTTTATTTTTTCCGACTATCAGATCATTGCCGACTTCTGTAAGACTTCCCGTGCATTCCGCACTGAACTGGTTTCCTTGATGGCCGTCGTCCGGGTGCCTGCATTGCCCGTGGAACCAAGCCCAAAGGGATTGCTGATACGGTTTATTTTTTTCGGAAAAGAAGGGGTAGGCGAAAATGGGACATGTCTCGGCAATCCTCATCTTTTTTCTGTGGTAAAGGCCGATGGTGGCGATTGTCTGTAAGTACTGATTTTTTATCTGCTGGTGATCGCTGCCCCATCCGCCGTTGGTGTCGTCCCGAAGGGCATTCAGTATCGCCTCGCCGCTTCCGCCATGATTTTCCGATTCCATGAGGCGGAGATAGCCAAGGACGTGGTGATGGTCGCGCACCTCGGTGGGCAGAAGACGCCGAGGCCTTGTTTTGTCGGAGGAGAGATTCACCTTGCCGATGACATGACCGCAGTCGTGCAGGAAAAGGGCGCAGAGCAAAACAAACAGCTCATGCTTTTCAAGGAAGGATTCAGGGTTATCACGCCGGTGATAGAAGATTGGTAAAAGAATCCTCTCCGCCAGTAAAAAGAGGTCGTTGTGGTGGCGCAGGGCATGATCTATCATCTCCGGCACCCGATCCCCTTTCCAGATCAGATGACCGATTCCGGCCAGCCGGAGAAATTTCGATTGGAGCTCTTCATCGAGAAAACAGAGCAGAGGGCTGTTCCTGGCCCGGATAACGAGCTCCGGTTCACCCATGTGCCTGGCCCGCGCCTTAAACACCTCGTCCAGGCCGGTTCTCTTCAGCTTCCCGCCTTCAATGGTCATCATCCCCGACAGATGCTTGTGGTAAATTTTGTCAAATGGCTCGGGAAGAGGCACGCCCTTGCCTTCCAATGCCTCGATTACCGATTCCATCTGGAGCCAGGAGGGGATATCCACGTGCAGCGGCAGAGGCGGCAGCTCCAGCACCGATGAGGAGTGTTCGTAGACGTACCAGCTCGGAACCTTCTCCAGCACCCCGGCTATGATCATATACGGGATCAGGGCCTTGTAGCCGCCGGTCGGGATGAGGATGACCTGGTGGCGATCCTTGTTGGCATTTTCGATCAAACCCTGGATCGCCTGAATGAAGTGCGGCAGGCCGACGGAGCTGAATGCGTCATCATCCGCCGAGCCGAGACCTGGTATGGGCGGGTGAAGAGTCACTATTCCCTCAGCCCATGTATTCGAGCCAATTTGACTCCATTTATCCTTGATTAGCAGCTTGATCCCTTCCGCGCAGAATTGTCCTTCGGGAGTGCTGGTGTAAACAAGGATGATTATGTCATCCTCTTCAAGCTTCTTTCGACCTTGGGCAGAGGGGGGGAGCATGGTGCTCATTTCAGCGGACGCCTTGGCAACGGAATCAACATCCGTTAGAGTGTTAAACCAGGCCACCAATTTCTTCCAGCTTTGCTGATAAAAAGAAGAGCCTAAGCAGGTGATACCCCGTGCGTGGTCAACAAGGGTTTCACACTGCAGGTTGTCCAGGTCAATTACGTTGCCCCTATTGGATTCCATTTGGTTGCTAATTAAGGATGTGCCCACTGAAACAATAAAGTAACGGCCCATTGTTCTCCCCTTAGTTGTTAAGTCGCCTGGCAAGACATCTTTATACCTGTATATCCGTGGGATCCCCAAAATGTCCCAAACCGACTCCGGTCTTTCCCCCCACACCGATATTCTTCAATGCATCCTGAAGATAGCTCGCGGCCTTTCGGGCCAAAGGGCTGGTAGCAGTGCGATCGACTCCGTGGGTCGCCACCGCGAACTGGTATACCGTTCTGCTTTTTACGCAGAGAAACGGGTGAGGTTCAGGTTTCAAATAATCGGCGGGCGCGGTCTTGCCGGAGCTGCTGTAATAGTCGTGATAGTGAGGGTTGACGATGTCTACGTCAAAAGGATTGTTGTTATTATTGTTCAGCACCGGCACGGCATTACAAAAGATAACGTGACCTCGTCTGGCCTCATTCCTGGGAGAAAAACCGTTTGCTTCACCTTCGTTTTGCGCGCCGAAAAGAGCAACAAATTCATTTTTGAATACATCCGCATACGGCGTAGCGGCCGCGGCAAGCGCCTCGTCCTGGGCAATACCCTTGAGGCTGCTACCCGGGATCAGAGGAAGGCCCCAGGTGTGATCCAGGAAGAGGCCGTTTTCCGTTGGCGACGGTATCCCCAAGCCCAAGGCGAGTCGCTCAAGTGCGGTCTGGCGCCAGAGAACGGTGCCATATCCCCGGTTTTTCATCTCAATAACAAAAGATTTCTGCCGGGCAACGAGAATTCTGCTGCCGTCCGGCGTGAGGGTGCTTAATGAATTCAGAGGCTCGCCCCATGTTCGATTCCCTCTATTATCGACATGCGGCTCGATGAAGCGATAGAGCGACAACCCGGGGTGCCGACTGTTCCGGTTCCGGTCGTTAGACATTTCTTCCCAGGCTGCCTGCGCAAATTGTGGAATAGGTGACATCATATTCTCCTTTATCGGTTAGCAGGACGGATATGGCCCGCTTCAGCCAGGTACTGTAAGCGAGCGCTTCGCGGGTCGCCATCCGGTAGATTTGTATTTGTTGGCGATCAAGTCCGGCGATACGTTCCATTAGGTGTGTGTCATTCGCGGATAGGGCAAGCCCCGGAATATGCGCAAACAGCCAATTCGCCATAAGCCTGTATACCCGGGCCTCTTTTTCCTCGCACAAGGCGATTGCCTGAAGAAGACCACAGCTCTGGATAGTGGCCGGGAGTTTGCGCAGCCACGTATTAAAGTTTTTAATCCCCATCTTGTCACCCTTTTCCTGCAAATCTGCTACTGCCTCTTGCCATGGTGGAAAGCTACCCGGCAGATTTTGTAGTTGCTGTTTCGCGGAGTCCGACATCAAACCCTTGTATTGCAGGCTTTCCTCAACCACGTAAATGGGGAGAGTCAGGGTAGCGAAAACGGGTGGGGTAAAACCGTTTGGCAGTGGGATGCTTGCGGTCACGGCTGTTTCACATGCCGCATAGGCGCTATTGGCGCGTTCGTGATCCAGATGCATGGTCTACCTCCTATGAAAAACGAAGCCGGACGACGCCGTGCCCCACGGTTATATCGCCGCCCAACATGATTCTTTTGGGCGCTTCCGATCCGGATACCTTGGCCAGCACCTTCCCGGCGTTATCAATATTTACGGTCGGCTTGAATGGATCGGCCGCCAGAATGAGGCTATACAGAAGCGCTTCACAGGGTATAGATTCTTCAACCCAGAGAGCGCCTTTTTGGACGGTCCTGGTTTCGTTATTTATCCGGTTCCGGGTGACAACCTCGGTGGAAAACTCAACAAAATCCTTAAATATGTCATCAGAAACTACTGCCAACCGCTGTTCCAGGTCTATCCAGGGGGCGTCGGTGGGCCATTTGTCGCTAAACCAGGCAGCAAGTCTTTGTACTTTCTCATCGGTGGTTGCGTTGAAGGCAAGTTCTTCAAGGAGTACGTTATTACTGTTATTGCCGACCGGTATGAGGAGCTTGCAGGCATTAGAGCCTGTGCTGTTGGTGACCAGTATTTCCTGGTCATCTGTCAAGTCGATTTCGAGGCCGGCTCTAAGATTTTCATCCACCAATGCCAAGGCAACTTGCACCGGCGTGATCTCCAGTGCTGCGCACTGCTCCTGCGGCAATTCTTGCAGAACATCTTGCGTTGCAACGTTAATCAAATCTATGGCAGCGCCCAGGTTTTCATCTATGGCCGTAGGGCGCGGAGTGCCGGCTAACGCCTCCAGGGCCTGAATATCCCGGTTGAGTCGTTTGAGCGCCAGTGGGCAGGTGATATAGGCGAACGTCCCCTTCAGGGAGCGCACAGGAAAGAGCAGGAGTTTGGCATCCCCAACCGATAAGGCCCCGGCGCTTCCGCCATCGGCGGTGGAGAGTGGCCCGAATACCGCGGCTGTGTCAGGATCATCTTCAGCAAAACATTCGCGCAGCGCCCCTTTGATTCCGGTTCCGTAGATGGCGGGCCAGTTGGTTACCCTTTCACGCTGAATGGGCAGGTCTATAGCCCCTATCCCTTCGCCTGCCCCGGCATGGACCGGGGATTCCGAGTAAATAAACATCAGTTTTCCTTTCTTGAACATAATTACCATCCTCCTATAAGTGATATTCCGAAGCCTTCTTTTTCTGAATCCCCCGTGCACCAGGACTCGAAATTATATTTATTGAATAAAGTTTCAACCATCGCCCTACGATCAACGGCGTCCAGGTTTTCCCACCCTGTCTCCTTAAAGAAAAACACGCTGCCTTGAGGAATTGCCTTTTTTATTGGCTTGGGCGCCTTCTTTTGAATGTCCCAACCGCCTACCATAGGGGGGCGGCCGCAACAAAAACCGGTTAATTGAAATGGAACATTTCTACCGTTCGCGGATAAGGGAAGCATCCCAATATTGTCGCAGACATCGGGAAGCCAACCCTTCTGGAAAAGCGCCGGCGTTACCAAATAGGCCTTGAATCTTCCCGTGGCAGCAATTTGGTCTATCACTTGTTGCCGGGCAATCTCCCACCATTTGTTCGTATCTTCGGGCAAGGTTTGAAAAGCGGCGGCGCGTGATTCCCCGCCCAGTTGAAGGATACCTTGGCTCGGGAAGTCATCCGCATGTTTTTCAACAGCCATCCAAAAACCGGTTTTCTCCTTTTTATCGACGAACCGTGAATGCGACACCTTGTAAAGCATCCCCGTGGTGGCGGTTTTTGACACCCGGTCCCTGCTGATACCGATTCGTTCTTCATTTACTACCAAGGATTTCTTCAGCCCATCCGCCAGATTGCGTTTACGTATGTTCCGCAAGGCGCCGGTAAGATAACGAACCAGAAACCCAAAGGGCAGAAAAAACTCATCAGCCAAGCCCTCAACCTCGTCTAATCCTGTCTGCCCTAAAAGAGTCAGAGGAACAGGGTTGGATGCCCCCGACCAACCTTGGGTATTACTTGCTGGATCGACTGGGGTTATAAACCGCAATAACTCGTCGGCCTTTTGCATGACCAGATCGGATGGGAACGGCAGGAAAAGCGAATTCATGAAACTATCGCCTCTCAACCTGGCAATAATTGGCCCCTTAACGGACAGACTCCCGTGTTCAGTAGGCGTGCCGTATTCGCTGGGCCATCTGTTTATGTCGTTCAATACGCCTGTGGCAGCCAGACCTTGTGTTCTGATCGCGCCGTAAAGTGTTCTGGGAAAGGGAGGGAAGATGCTGGTCACCTCTGAATCATGGCCGGCATCAAAAGGAAGACCGCTGCGGTAAAACTGGGTGTCCAGGGGTCTGATAAAGAGTTGTTTCATCTGCCTCCTCCTTTTTCGACAAATCGCGCCAGATCCATGAGACCGACAAAGTCGGCAAATCTGGCGGTATTGGCGTCCGTTCCTGCCGCCTGATTTCGCAATGCATCGTGTAATTGCAGGAGGTTCTCAAGAAGTCGATCGAATTCTGCTTTCCTTCCTAGTACCCCTTGCTGGTGAATGAAATGCCGTGAAAGGATGCGCGTCAACTCCTTACGACAAAGCTCGCCGGCATCCTTGAACCATCGGCCTCTTGCCGCGTTATCCAGCTTCTCCGGCGGGTCGCCAATCGCCTTTTCTTCCCGTCGCAGGTCCATGAGCCAGGAGGGTGATAGAAGCTCGCTGCGGTAAGCGGTTTTGAGCTGTTCCAGCATGGCAAGGGTTTCAATGGCTTCACTGCCCACCGGCATCCACCATCTGGCCCGGCTGGTAAAGGTACCGGAGGATCGCCGCACCAGATGGACACAGAAGGCATCCTTTTCCAAAAGATTCATGGCGGGGGTTGTGTCCCGAAACTTTATTTGTTTGGCCTCAACAAGCGCTGCGTGCGCCTCGGCGATGACCCCCCGCAGTCCATCCTGATGGTGGGCGATGGCCACGCCGATGCTCATGGTGGGCGGAGGATTGACATCCATAGCGTTCATTGGTTTCATAACGGATTCTTCCCATTGCCGCCGTAACGCCCTCATAACTTTGAACAGGTCTTCCAGGGCCACAAACCCTACCCCTTCGTCTCCTCCAAAATAGACGGCAAATCCCAGTGCCTCCTCCTGCAAAATCCTGAAGGCATCGAAGACTGAAAAAGCGGCCAGGACCTTACTGAACTTCTTATGTTCTTCAGGCGATTGCGCATTACCAAGAACCTTGCCCATGCTGTCGCCATCGGCGGCCAAGACTGCGAAATATTTGCAGGGGGGAAGATAGGTGTCTGGTGCGCTTCTCTTCAAAGCAGGCAAGACTTTTTCTTTAAGCGCTTTACTGGCTATTTCAATAAGTGTTGTTGAAGCTGAATGCCTGGATTTAAGATTCTGATAAAAATCATCGTAGTACCAGTTGCCGTCCAGAGTGATATTGTTTGCGCGATGCGGTGCATCCAGAGCGGGGACCGGCGCGCTTTCCGGTGGTTCTCCCACCCCATCGGCAACTTTTCTTACAGCACCTGCAAATGTGGATACGTCAATATTGTTATCAAGCAGCAACTTGGTTGTCGCCGCCACGGCCACGGTGCTGGTGGATGGGATTTTCCGTTTATAGGAAAAAACAAAATCCGGGGCAAGACGCTTGATAGTGCAAATGGCGCAGAGGGTCTCGCTTTCGCGGAATTGATATTTAAGGTCATGCTTTCGAATCTTGACCTCCCACACCTTACGAATATCCTTCCTGGTTGTTTTTCCCACGGTATGCAGCGCTTCCCTGATACCACAAAGGGAACATTTGTGCCCCTCCTCGGTTTCGCCGGCTTCAAACCACCGGCTTGCCTTTCTGGCCCCCATTAGCGCCTCTGTGCTGTGATAGGCCTCGCTGTATATCTCCCCTTGGGTATCGTCCCACTTGCGCCAGACATAAAGGATCTCAAAGGGGCTTCGCACCTGGCGATCCCAGATGTCTCTGAAGACCCAACTCTTGGTAAGAGCGTCAGGGAATTTTTCGAAGACTTTCCTGGCAATTGTTTCCCATTGCTTCTGCACTTGGTCTTGTGCATCTTCCAAAATCTTGGATGGATCGGTAGCCTGTTCGAAAAGACAGAGCATCCGGTTAGGGATAGTTGGGCGGTAGGCTTCAGGAGGAATGCCAGCTGGCCACGGCAGATCGTTGTTTTGGTGTGTGACCGCAGCGAAGAGCGGATTAGATAACACTTCCGGGAATACGACCGCTGGTTGACCAACCGCCTTGATCGCCGTAGCGCAAAAGTAGGAAAGCAGAAAACTGCCGGACCAGTAATCGCTGGTCTTTTTTGCGGTCTGGATAAACTCCTGGACCGGGCCAACCTGAAATATCGCCAAATACTTATACATTGCCTCCTCCACTTTATCTCCCGGTAAAATATTATTAAAGTGAGAACGGATTTCCTCTACCTCCCCACGACCCGATCGATAATCCCAAATTCCACGGCTTCCTGTGGCGTCATCCAGTAATCCCTGTCGATGGCCTCGTTCACCGCCGCTGGATCCTTTCCCGTATGGTTTGCAAGAATCCTGATCAACTTTTCGTGCGTCCTTTCGAATTCTTTCATGTCGATCTTCAAATCTGCGTAAGTCCCGTGAATCAACGTATGTCCCTGGTGGATCATGATCTGGGAATTTTCCGAGGTGATACGATGGCCGGGGCTCCCGGCTGCCAATAACCAGCATGCCATCGAAGCCGCCATACCGATGCAGATCGTGTAGACCGGCGCTTTGATGAAGCGCATCGTATCGTAGATAGCCATGCCCGCCGTGATCGATCCGCCGGGGCTGTTGATGTAGAGTTTGATCGGATCCACCCCAAGGCTGTCCAGGATGAGCAGATGAGGAACGATATTGGATACGAGATCCTCATTGATTTCTCCGAACAGGAAGAGTATCCGATTCTTGTACAGAATGGACGAAGGTGAGCTGTCCTGCATGCTCATTTTTATTTTCTCCTAAATTTTCGTTTGGATGGCAAGTTCATCCTTGCTTTCAATTCTATCGACATAGACCTTTGTGATATGATCCCAATCCGAAGCCAGTTTGCATTCGGCAAGCTTGTATCCCAGCAGTCCGTCAACGGCCCTATTCAAGGCCCTGGCTCCGTATTCCTGATGGAAACCTTTCTCGTAAAGTAAATCGATAGCCTCCGGAGAAAGATGGATCTTCTTCCCCGTCGCATTTTCCAGAAAGCGAACCTTTTGGCTGATAAAACCCTTCATGATTTCTGTTGTGAGGGGCTTGAAAATCAGGACATCATCGATCCGTCCAAGAAGTTCGGGAGGGAAAACGTCCTTGATCGCCTCCTTGACTACACCGGCCTGCGCCTTGAGCCACTCTTCATGGCTTTCTCCAGGAAAGCCGATGATGGGTTCTTTCTTGGAAAATCCGAGGTTGGTGGTCATGATGATGATGGTATTGCGAAAATAGATTTCGTTGCCCACGTTGTCGAGCATGCGGCCTGTATCGAATGCATGGAGAAACAACAACCGAACGGACTCGTGGGCCTTTTCGATTTCGTCGAGGAGCAAGACGGAATAGGGGCGAGACCGGAGCCGCTCAGTCAGAAGCGGCACTTCCTGGACCTTGTCATTTGTTCTGACGCCGGGAAAGCCGATTAGGGAGTAGATGGAACCTGCGTCGGCAAGGGCGCTCATATCGATGCGGATCAGGTCCCGTTCACTGCCGCTGATATATGTCGCAAGCGCTTTTGCAAGTTCCGTCTTGCCCACACCCGTCGGACCGGCCAGGAGAAAAATGCCGTCCGGACGTTCCGGGGTGACACTGGTTCCGGCTTTCGATACGTACAATATGCGGCAAAGCTTCCGGATGGCCTCCGCCTGTCCCATGATATGATTGTTCAAGACCTCCTCCATGGCTTCCAGCCGTTGTTTTTGTGCAGAAATCGCCTCCTCGGGAATGCCGACCGTTTTGCAGATTGCCCTTTCAATGTCGCTTTTGTCGATCGGTTTCGGATCATCTGAAATGACCTTGTTGGCAATGACCTCTTCAAGAATGCCGATCGACTTCGAAGGTTGAAACTGATAGGGGACATAGGCATCGCTCAATGAAATTAGATGGTTGATAGTCGCTTCCCCGTTGTCTCCCATGTATCGAAGCATATCGTCCTTGGCGACAATCGATTTCAGGATGGCGAAGGTGGTCTTTTGATCCGTTTCCTCGATCCGCATGGTCCGGAATCTTCGCGCCGTGGCGCGGTCCTTGTCGAGAAAGGTGTAGTACTCCCGATCGGTTGTTGCACCAATGATCGTCAATTCTCCTCGGGATAGATACGGGCGCAGGTATTGCATGCTGTAGGGATGGCCAAACAGGTTGTGGATTTCATCGATGAAAACAATTGCTTTGCTCGACGGACATTCTTGAATGAATTCTTTTAATGTTTCAATATATTTGGACCAATTATCGCTATTAGCGACATGAGCCCATATGTCTGCGAGCGTGGTTTGAATGACACGCTTCCGTTTCAGCGGCTCCGGAACGTTCCCGAGAAGAATCCATCTCGCCAATTCTTCGACGATCACCGTCTTGCCCACGCCCGGATCGCCCGTGAGGATGAGGTTGTTCATTCCCCGTCTGCTGAGCAGGGCAGCGATTTCACTGACCTCACATCCCCTGCCGATAATGGCCGGGGTTGCCTTTTCCTGAATTTCATATGTAAGATCCCGCCCGACCTTTAGAACAATCGAATCTTCCGGCAAGGGTTTGAGACGTTCGTTTCCGGTTTTGTGCTCCTGCTCTTCAATCGATTTATTCTTCATCTGCATGATCCTTTGAAATATTAGCAATTTACAGATGGCGCTATCCTTTTATGTGTCTTTGCTGTGTATCCTTATGCAGGATCAGCCGCCATGATCCGCTGAAAGAAAAACTCCTCGAAGGCTTCTCTCTCAACGTTGCAAGCCACTTGAATCACCTCTTCGGCGGGATTCCGCCAAGCAGGATTCCTGGTCGGACGATCATCCGGATAGATGACGCCCGTTGTAAATCTTCCCCTTGTCTCCACACGGACGATGTGCGGTTCGATCGATAGAAAGGCTGGATTGATCACGAAGGCCACGGCCAGAGGGTCGTGAAGATAACAGCCGGGGAGTTTTTCATTGTTGTAATAGAAGAACATGTACTTCTTTGATATTGCGTGAACAAACTTGAGAAGCGCATTTTGGGGGTAAGCCTTTACGGTCTTTTCCAGCGCCGCCTTCCGCAACAGGACGTGGTGGGTTACATCAAGACCGACAAACGTCAGCGGCAGCATGGATGGATCCCCCGGATCGCGTGGCTTGTAGGCTCTAATCTTTTTGTAATCGTCCGTTGTCGGCTCAGGCGGCAACAGAATATCCTTTCCGTCTTTATCGACTGGCGTCTTAAGGCAGCTATTTTTACAGAATTCCACAACCACCGCCGTGGCGTCCGGATCGGCCCCCACATTGAACTCGGCATCCGGCGCAACATTCCCGACATTGAAGAAGACGCCGCCCATTGCCACCACCTCTTTGAGGCATTTGACATCCTCGGGACGTTGCCGAATGGCCAGAGCAAGATTGGTCATGGGGCCAACCGTAATCAATGTAACTTGTTTGCGATTGTCCTTCGCCACATCGCAGATGACATCCGAGGCATCTCTCTCATCAAAAGCCATCTTCTCTGGGGAACTAAAGGCATCCCCCAACCCATCTTTACCGTGCACGGAATCAGCTTCAATGGGCTCTTTCTCCAATGGTCGATCCGCACCGGATGCGACAATCGGAATCTGGTCCGGCTTTAGTCTCAAGGCATGCAATACTTTCCAGACATTGGTTTTGACCTTGCTGAGAGCGACATTCCCGGCAACGGTCGTGATTGCCTTCACATCCAGCTCCGGTGATTTCAGGGCGAGAATCAACGCCAGGGCGTCGTCAACGCCGCAATCCGTATCGATGATGACGGACTTCTTTCCTTTGTCGGTGGCTTGGTGCAGCGACTGCGCAGTTTTCAGCAAGGAAACTCCCCGCTCATACTTGGACTGCCGGGAGGGAATTAACCCTAACTCTGTTTCAAGAAATTCAACCACTTCCTTCAATTCTTCACGGGGGATTCCCTTGCTTTCGATCTCGATTTCAAAATAAGGCCCGTAAAACTTTCCGTCGATATTATAAGCCACCCGGTCGAAACAGATTTCAGCGGAGCGACGTGCAGCGTCTCGAAAGAGAACTGTTCTGCGGTTATTTGTCGCTTCCATGACCTGTTGGAGTTTTCCGCAATAAGGGGCGACATACGCAATCAGCCTATGCGGAAGGATGTTGATCTCTTCACCGCGTAAAAGAGATTCTTTTTGATTTGCTGTGATGACGGCTTCCTCTTCGATCCGTTTATAGAGACCTTCTTCGGAAAAGGCCTTCGTAAGCGGTAGTCTCTTCTTCAGGGTTACCCTGATGTTGTCATCCTTTTGGCGCATTCGGAAAGAAGCGCCCGCTACGTGAAGCGAGAAAGCTTTATCGTCGAAATAGACATCTGTCTGCGGCTTACTCCGACTGTCTTTCTCATGCGGATCGATCGTAAAACCCATCTCTTGAATCCATGCCTCTATCGATAGGACAACAGCGGCGGCCTCTCTCTCTTCCCCAAGGATCATGAATTTGTATTCGATTTCGTAAGGGGTGGATTGGAGAGAGGGGGATTCCGGATGCCGAACCTTATACTTTTTAAACAGCTCGTTGTAATTCCTTAGATATATATCTTTTCTACCCCTCCATTCGGGGGTCTGCCAGAAATCCTTTCCACGGTATTCAGGATCAATGGCATCTTCAAATTTTATATCGCCCTCACTCGACCGCCTGATCCAGCGGTAATGTTCAAGATCAAGCCCGGCTTTGGTCAGAGGGTGAATTCGATGATACTGGTCTCCTGAATATTGACCATCAGGCTTCTGTTTCAACTTCTCATACTGGCGGGCAAACAGCGGGGAGAGGCTGTTTTGGGGTTGGGGGCGGAAAAAATAGAGATTGGGATTAAGGCTGCCGGACTCTATCAGTTGAGACGCCCATGATCCGGCTTTCTTTTTGCTGTAGTTATTATAAAATTGAAGATCATATTGATCGAATCCATTTTTCAGCAATATAGTATTGATAATATGCAATATTTCCTTGTTTTCTGTCCTATAGGTGTAGCCGGCAATCATGAAAGAGTGATTGGCCACGACCCAATGTCGTTGACTTAAGGGTTTGATATGTACAATTCTCTTGCAATATTATCA
>CAYSSF010000070.1:0-17598 GCA_964433455.1 uncultured Syntrophaceae bacterium | reverse complement strand
AGCGTCGCGCTCGCCATCGCCCGGCCCTTCGTCGGCCCGGAGACCCGGATCGAGGAACTGCTCTTTCCGATGACGCCCGATCGGGAGGAACTTGCGGAGAAGTGGGACGCCGCAGCGGCCCGTGTAGCCGAAATCCTCGCGGACGGCGAAGACGCCTGCTTCATCACCCTCGGGGACCCGCTTCTCTACTCGACCTACATCTACCTGCTCCGGGCGCTGCGCAAAAGGCTCCCCGATCTCAAGGTCGTCACCGTCCCGGGGATCACCGCCTTCGGCGCGGCGGCGGCGCTGACGGAATTCCCCATCGGGGAAGGACGGGAACCGGTAACGATCGTCCCCGCGGCGGACGACCTGACCGCAGTCCGGCGGGCGTTGGCAGCCGGCGGCACGGTGGTCCTGATGAAAATCGGAAAGCGCCTTCCGGAGCTCCTCGACCTCCTCGACGCAGAGGGGCTCCTGGAGTCGAGCGTCTTTGTCTCCCACGCGACGATGGCGGAGCAGCGGATCGAGACGGACCTCCGCCGCCTGAAGACGGAGGGACCGGAGGCGGGCTACCTCTCCATCATCCTCGTGCATGCGACAGGGAAATTGGGGAATCCAACAGCTCTTTGTACGCCTTGACATTTCAAGAAAACGATTGATTACAAACGGTAATTCTTTCCATATCGCCAAACCTTGCGCCCATGATTCCCTTGACATTAATAAACAAGTGGTTTACTACTGAAGCCATGATTCGATCTTTTCGTTGTAACGAAACAGAGAAGATTTTTCGTCGTGATTTTTCTCGCAAATTTCCCGGCGATATTCAAGAGCGTGCATTTATGAAACTGAACGCTATTGATGCTGCTATTGAGATTCAGGATTTACGATTGCCGCCCTCAAATCGGTTAGAAACTTTAAAGGGGAATCGTAAAGGGCAATGGAGTATCCGTATTAACAATCAATGGCGAATCTGTTTTATGTGGATAGACGGGCATGCAGAAGATGTGGCAATAGAGGATTATCATTAGCGGAGGTATGGTATGGTCAAGAAACGTATACCACCGGTGCATCCCGGTGCATATCTAAAAGAATTATTGGACGAGCTGGCGTTGTCACAATATCGCCTTGCGAAAGATATCGGTGTTCCCGCCATGCGTATAAATTACGTCGTGAACGGGAAACGGCCGGTAACCGCCGAGCTGGCTCTGCGTTTGGGCCGATATTTTGGGCAGAATCCGCGTTACTGGCTGAACATTCAAAGCCGATATGACATGGATATCGTCGAAGATACCCTTTCAGACCAAGTAGCACGGCAAATTCGACCACTTGCGGTTGTCGTATCATAACTTCCTGAAAGGAAGTGCACCGTGATTTCCAAAGGGAATGGACCTTTCAAACAGCTTTCATTTTTTTACGGTTGCCATTTTTTCCACATTTTACCAACTTGGTTTTTGGTCCGTATTACCGCGAAATACCAAATGGTGTAATTTCTATAGTGTTGATTATAAACGTAATATCATCTTTTTATTTTTCGTGAAATATTGTAGCATGCACAAAATATCGGGAAAAACCAACTTGGTATATTAATTGTTAGCCCGCTAAAGGAGTTTGTATGGAAGCAACAAATGCTTTCGGATCATTTTTGCAAATTCTAGGTTCAATGGCTTCGCTTGCAGCAATCCCACTTTCTGTTTTTCTTTATCTACGTAGCAGGGAGGCGAAAGCTGGCAGTCTCAGAAGGGATATTGTAAGAATTCTTTCACATCAAATAGGTGAAGGCAGGCTCCTGTCTATTTTTGAAATCCAGTCTGTAATTGAATCAAAGTCAAGAGAGCACGGTCTTAGGAGCGCATTTGTCCCAAGAGATGCAATAATTGAAGATTTGGTGACTGATACGATAACTAATCCCATGCTGGAGAGCCACCGCAAGGAACAAATAGTTGCAAATTTGCGCAACCTTCATCGAAAATCAGCAATTTATCGCTTAGTAGATAGATACTCATTGACTCCATCTTCATTGGCTATATGTATCAACGCAGAGTTCAAGCTTCAGCCTGAAGACGAATATTTGATTGAAAAGCCGGAAAAGGTGGTTGAGCCAACCACCTTTGAAAAGCCTACGAAATACATCGAGACTATATCGACACTATTCGCATTCTTGGCAGGCATAATTACTATCATATCATTCGCGTTTTCAGAGACAGCCTTAAAAGAAATTGTCAATTCAGTGGTAAAAAATTATGGTCTGCTGTTTGAAGTGTTTCTTGGAGCATTGAGCTCTGTTATTGCTGCTTTTATAGTCTTCATTGTTTCCAGGGCAAGAAAAATGGATCGAAAATCTAAAGAAGTTGTATCGCAAATCAAAAAAGAAAAAGATGGCTAACAAACGCATCAACTCGGACTGGCAAATCCGCTACGCTTCTTTGCCAGCCGGTTATGCGTAACGTTCGGCTGAAGGAGACAGAACATGAAGACGATAAAGAAGTTCACAGCTACAGGTGTTTTCGACTACCTAAGGATGGAACTCGTTCTAAACGAGAAGTTGACCTTTTTGTACGGCCTCAACGGTTCCGGCAAGACGACAGCTCTCAAACTCATTATTGCGCTTTTAGAACCATCGCTTGAACCACTCGCAAGAATCCCGTTCAAGCGATTGGAACTCCAAGGTACAACACACAAGCATGGTGATGTCACAGTAGTGGCCACAAAGGACAAGACCGGTAATCTTGAACTGAGATGTTCCCTTGTCCCGGAGGACTCCTTCAGCATAAGGCTTGACGGTGTTGATTTTGATGAGATCGACCTCCAGTCCCGTGAGACTCGCCAGCACCCTGTGCTCACTGCTCTCTCAGGCATTGCATCACCTATCTTTCTTGGCATTGATAGAAGATTCAGAACTCCCCGTATGCCAGTCCTCCGACGGCGCACTCCCTCGCCTCGTCAGATCGCTTTTGAATTCCAGCGCGAGCGCAACCTTGAAGATCCTTCGTTCGACCCTGGACTCGGTGAAGTGGCATTCGTAATCGAGGACTTCACAAGTCAGCTCAGGCGTCGACAATCCGTTATTGACGACCAATTCAGGAAGCAAATACTCCTAGACTCTTTTGCCTATGTTGACCCGACGAGCCATGGTTTCAGTTTCGAGCCTTCAGAAGAAATGTTCCAGGCCTTCAGAGGAAAGAGGGCAGCGATCATGCATACATTGAAGAGCTTGGAACTAGCATCGGAAGAGTTCGAGAAGCGCTCGGAGGAGTTCTTCACGACGATTGAAAATGTAATCGGTACGATCAGAAGATTGATGGACAAGAAAGGCCGTCGAGGGGAACCTTCTCAAGAATTGTCTAAGGCGCTGACCGCATGGTTTGTCAATCAGTCACAAGTCGATCGTATCGACCGCCTTTTCGATCTGGCCAACAATTACCAAGCGGAACAGGAGTCTATACTGAGGCCTCTTAACGATTTTGTCGAGTTGACCAATAGGTTCTTCACTCAGACAGGAAAGGAAGTCTCGATTGACCGAGCTGGCGAAGTCAGGATCCGGATGAAGAGCAAGATCTCATCGCTTCAAGCTCTGTCCTCTGGCGAGCGGCAGATGTTCATTATGCTGGCGCACCTCTCACTCAATCGAAGCCTTCTAAAGGATGGCGTCTTCATTGTGGATGAACCTGAACTCTCTCTTCATATGGCGTGGCAGGACATGTTCGTCGAGGCTGTAGAAGCAGCGAATCCCAAACTGCAGATCATCCTGGCCACCCATGCGCCAGCCATAATCGGCGGTCGAGACTCGCTCTGTATCCAGGTTTCGTCAGTGGAGGAGGAGTCGAATGACCGCGGCTGAGAACACCCCACCAGTCTTTCCCGAGCGTGCACTTACGAGTAAGGCCGTCCTGTATCGTCCTTTGCAGGACATCGACATCTATGTGGAGGATGAGGGCTCAGAGGTATTTTACACTGAGCTACTCAAGCGACTGGTCGGACGGGACGCCCGGATTGCCACTGTTGTTCCACTCCGTGGTCGTAATAATGTGATAAAGAAAGCGGAAGAGTACTCTGACGCCAGGCCTGCTCTCTTCCTGATAGATGGGGATCTCCATTGGGTTGCAGGCCTTTCCCTGCCAACGCTTCCACACATCTATGTGCATCCATGCTATTGCGTCGAAAACTACTTGTTCTGCGAAGACGCCATGATCCAGATTGTTGTGGAAAATCAGGGGACGATCGAAGACTCTGAGGCCAAGCTAGCGCTTGACTGGAAAACAATTCGTGATCGCGTCGAGACACTTCTCGTCCCGCTGTTTACCGAGTTTGCGGTGGCTTTCGCATTATGCCCTGAAATCAAGACGGTTTCACGTGGGATTGGCTGCCTGCTTCGTGATTCCCGTAAGGGTTCGCCACCAGAGATAGATGAGGTGAAGATCTCCACTGTTCGGCAGGAAGTCAAGGACGAGGTCATAGAGCGCGTCGGCGCCGTCGCGTATGATCTCAAGCGCTCACTGATTGCAGGGCAAGTCAAAGCCCTCGCAGACCCAATTGATGCAGTTTCGGGGAAAGACTTTCTCTTGCCAGTACAGATGTTTGAGGCAGGCAGAGTGGGAGGGCAGAAAGTGCAGCGGAAGTCCTTCGTGTTCAGGCTCGCCCGACATTGCCGGCTAGACAAACTGCAAACGCTCCGTCAGAAACTCTTAAAAATACTTGAGCCGAACAAAGCCATGGAGGCGACGGCCTAGAACTGGGCCTCATGGCCGGCGTTAGGCAGATGAATATCTTCATGAAAATATTTCGTATACTTTACGTTGTGCTTTTTGCGATGCTTCTGTTTCCTGTTGGATGGATTGCAGGTCTCTATATGGCACGATTCACAGGAAACAACGAATGGGGTTATGGCATCGGCTTTGTCCTCGGAGTCTTGTTCCTGTCATTACCATTTATTGTGTGCTGGTTGCGAAAGAAGAAGTCGGGAGGTACCCCGTATGCCTAACATCGTGTTTGAGGCCGACGCGGCAAGACAGCGCATCGTTCCCTGTTGGGTTTGTGCCCCGCGCGGCTCAACACAGCGTTATGCGCCAAGGGAGGACCTTCTGTGATCGAAATAGTCCAGCATTATGCTTCTGAGCTTATCGCCGGGTTCGCGGTGATTCTCTCTGCCGTCGCCAATTGGCGCGTAGTTCGTGCGGAAAGGGCAGCGGCGAAAGCTCAAAAGGCGATGCGCCGCGTGGATATGCTCGTCGAGATCGAGCGCAAGAACGCCGCAGTTGGAAAGCTCGCGCTTATAACAGCACAGAAAATATTGCTGCTTCAACAACACCCTCAGCTTGTAGGTTCTCCCGAAGAAGAAATTAGTAGGTTGCGTAACAAAATAGACCTATTGCAGAAGTTCAAAGACAGCGAAGACGAGCAGCGTCGAGTCTCCGAAGCCGCAGACGGTGGAAACGATATTGAACTTCAAAGCCATGCACTGACCGATGTCCAGAGGCTCCGCGTCCGAATGGAAGCTGACGTAGAGAAAGAAACACTTGTTTACAAAGAACTGATAGAAGCATCGCGCAGAAATGTCGTATAACCCGGCGCTACAGTGGATCGCCGAAAAAGCCGGCTCCCACTGAGCTTTGCGTTGTACGCAAACAAGAAATAGATGAGCGAACGGGGAATGCCCTCTGTGGCTTCCGTAAAAGTCCGTGGCCCCGCCGCTGAGCTTGTCGTTATGAGTGATAATTTGAAGATAGCCGCTATTATACCTCTCATTATTACCGCGCTGGTGGCAGGGATTGGCTGGTTTATCGTCCATGAGTTGTCGATATCCCGAGATATAAAGAATAAGAGAGTCGACTTAAAAATCAAATACCTAATCGAGGCATATAGAAGACTTGAGCATGTGTCGCATAGGGATAATCCCGATCTGAAAGATTTTGAATCGGCGATCGCTGACATTCAATTGTTTGGGACGAAACGACAAGCCGAATTGGCACGGGACATAGCATTGGAATTTGCCAAGAATAGGACAGTGTCTTTAGACCCTCTCCTTGCTGACCTTCGTGAAGATTTACGGAAATTACTGCATTTGGAACACCTGCAGGGTCCGCCAATCATTATTCGCTGGAAAGAAAGATGAACGGAATCTTGTGGCGAAGCTTCATGGGATTCAATAGAAATCACCAGAGCCTTATGGCCTTTCGTGTTCGGACAACCAAATGAGTTATCGACGTGACATTTGTTTGACTCCGGATTTCCGCTTTCGCGGGAATGATGGCGTTGAGATACATTATCGCGGATTATTGAAGGAGAGAACACGATGATCGTCCATTTTGTCGGCGCGGGTCCGGGGGACCCGGAACTGCTTACGCGAAAGGCGGAACGGCTGCTCCGAACATGCCGGATCTGCATCTACGCGGGGTCGCTCGTGAGCCCCGGCGTCCTCGCCCTCATCCCGAATGAGGCGGAAAAACACGACTCCGCGGGGATGTCCCTGGAGGAGGTCATCGCCGTCTGCCGGGACGCCCGGGACCGCGGGATCGACGTCGTCCGGCTCCACTCCGGCGATCCCTCGATCTACGGGGCGACGCGCGAGCAGATGAACGCCCTCGACGCATTGGGGATCGACTACGACGTCTGTCCGGGGGTGAGCTCCTTCCAGGCCGCCGCGGCCGCCCTCTGCACGGAGCTGACCGCCCCGGAGATCTCCCAGACAATCGTCCTCACCAGGACCGCGGGGCGCACCCCGCTCCCTGAGGCGCAGGAACTCGACCGGATCGCCCGGACCCGCGCGACCCTCTGCATCTTCCTGTCGGTCGGAAAGATCGCCGAGGTCGCCGTCACGCTCGGCGCCCATTACGGGCCGGACTGCCCCGCCGCCGTCGTCTACCGCGCCTCCTGGCCGGAGGAGCTCCTCATCCGCGGGACCCTCGCCGACATCGCTCTGAAGACGGAGGCGGCCGGAATCCGTTCGACGGCGCTGATCGTTGTCGGGGAGGCGCTCGCGCGCGACATCCCCGCATCGAAGCTCTACGACGCCGCCTTCACCCACGGCTTCCGGGAGGGGAAAAGGCCATGAAAACCGCGACCATCTCACAGATCGCCCTCCCCGGCACGGGGGCGAAGCGCCTTGCTTCGCCGGCAGCGGCACTTCTGGAGCCACGACGCTTCATTGATAGGTCGGTCCGGGAAGTCCCGGAGGCGGAGGATACAGCACTATGAAAACCGCCCTGATCACGCTCTCCGACGCGGGGGCGAGGCTCCTCGCGCCGCTCGTCGTCCGGCTGCCGGAGGCGCGGCTCTTCGTTCATGAGTCAGTTCGGAACGAGCCGATCCGGTGCGAAACCATCCGGAATGAGGCGACAGCAGGGCAGAATTCAAACCGGCGCAAGGCAGACCCGCATGATCCCGGCCGACAGGATTCAGCCCCGCGCGAGGCAACCCGAAGTGATTCGGGTCGTATCATTTCGGAATTGCAACCGGAGGCCTCCGCTGCGGAGCGCTTTACGAAAATCGCCGACCTCACCGCCGCGCTGTTTCCCGTCTGCCGTGGGCTCGTCTACGCCGCCCCCTGCGGCGTCGTCGTCCGGGCTCTCGCCCCGCTTATTAAAAACAAGTACGAGGACCCCGCCGTCGTCGTCCTCGATGCGGGAGGGCGCTGGGCGGTGAGCCTGCTCTCCGGCCACGAAGGAGGGGCGAACGACCTCGCGATCCGCGTCGCGAACCTGACCGGCGCCGAGCCCGTCGTCACGACGACGACCGAGGCGTTGAAATCCGTTATCGTCGGAATCGGCTGCCGGCGCGGAACGCCGGCGGAGCGGATCGTCGCGGCCGTCCGTGAATCGCTCTCCGATGCGGGCGTCGCCCTGGAGGAGGTCCGCCTTCTCGCCTCGGCGGAGATCAAGGCGGACGAGGAGGGGCTCATCGCCGCTGCGGAGGCTCTCGGCGTACCGATCCGCTTCATCGCCGCGGAAGAGATCCGGGCCTCTTTACGGGATTTTTCGCATTCGGATTTTGTGGCCAAAAAGGTGAATCTGCCGGCCGTCGCCGAACCGGCGGCATTGCTGGCGGGCAGAAAGACCCGATTCATCTGTCGAAAGAAAACGTACAACGGAATCACGATCGCGCTCGCCCGGGAAGGCTTTCCGTGTCCGGAATCGTCCCGGGAGGGCCGTTAGGCAATGGCTGGAGTGCATAAAAATTCACCGCGCCCGGCAAACGCATTGCCGTATCTGCTGCTGACGCTGACCGCGCTGTTCTGGGCGGGAAACGCAGTGATGGCGCGCGCGCTGCATCATCTGCTGCCGCCGGCGACCATGTCTTTCTGGCGTTGGGTACTGGCCTTGCTGCTCCTTTTCCCGTTTGTCATGCGGCCGATGTACGAGCAGCGCGCGCTGCTGCGCGCCAACTGGGTGCGCCTGGGGTTGCTCGGCGTGCTGGGTGTAGGCTGTTACAACACTTTTCTGTATGCGGCGCTGCAGACCACGACCGCAACCAACGGCGTGCTGATCAGTTCAATCACGCCGCTGCTGATCGTGCTGATCGGGCGGGTGTTGTTCGGCGTCCGGATGACGCGCCGGCAGCAGGTCGGCATCCTGCTGTCGATCGCGGGTGTCGTCGGGATTGTCAGCCGCGGCGATATCGCGGTGCTGGCGCAGGTCGATTTCAACCATGGGGATCTGTTGCTGGTCGGCGGCGCATTGACGTGGGCGCTTTATACGGTTTTGCTGCGGTGGCGGCCCGACGGCATCGACACCCTGGCGTTCCTTGGCGCCACGATCGTCGGCGGCATCGTGCTGCTCATGCTGCCGCTCTATCTGGTCGAATTGGCAAGCGGCCGCGTCGCGGTATGGAACGCGGCAACCGGCGCCGGAATGATTTTTTTCGCGGTGTTTCCGTCTATTCTTGCCTATCTGTTCTGGAACCGCGGCGTACGGCAAGTCGGCGCAAACCGCGCCGGGCTGTTCCTGTATCTGATCCCGGTGTTCGGGATCGCGCTCGCCGTCACGTTTATCGGTGAGCGGTTGCATCTTTTTCATCTGATCGGCGCGGCATTGATTTTTACCGGCATCGCCATTTCCACAACCGGCGCGTCCGGTACGCAAGGCACTCCATGAAGCACGCCGTCAGGATCGACGGCCTCGAACGGACCGGCCATCCGCCGGCCGCTGCCGAACCGGCGGCGCTGTTGACGGGGCTGTTGGCGGGAAGGAGGACACAATTCACTTGTGGCTTTCTTTCCGTAAGTGCGGAAGTAAGTAAAGGAAAAATGGGAATCAACGGTTGTTGAAGCCACCTACAATTCAAGCATG
Organism: uncultured Syntrophaceae bacterium; assembly: GCA_964433455.1. Classification (GTDB taxonomy): domain Bacteria; phylum Desulfobacterota; class Syntrophia; order Syntrophales; family UBA5619; genus UBA5619. The sequence continues at coordinate 8,335 of CAYSSF010000070.1, read as the reverse complement.
CAGCATTCAATATAATTTTGAGGATTACCCCATGTACTCTCGATCCTCTCAGTTTTACTGCCGGGGTATTTGTCGAACTGGCAAGCGGCCGCGTCGCGGTATGGAACGCGGCAATCGGCGCCGGAATGATTTTTTTCGCGGTGTTTCCGTCCATTCTGGCCTATCTGTTCTGGAACCGCGGCGTACGCAAGTCGGCGCCAATCGCGCCGGGCTGTTCCTGTATCTGATCCCGGTGTTCGGGATCGCGCTCGCCGTCACGTTTCTCGGTGAGCGGTTGCCAAGGAAGTGAACGCCTTGCTGAGGGATGTCAAGGAGGAAATGCAGTTGAAATAAACTGATGAGTATGTCTACGTTTTTGTTAGCTTCTTGAGCAGTTGAATCCATCGAGGGTGCAAACGACTTTCCGATGGCGGCAATTAAAACCGGGTGCGCAGCGTCACATAAAAGACGACATCCGGCGAGGTATTCACGATCAGGTCTTCGGAAACGCCGATATCGAGAGCCACCCTTTCGGAGAAGGAGATCGTTCCCCCGATGATCAGTTGTACCGCTTCGGAGGCGATCTCCTTCAGGTCGCTGTCGCCGAAGAACGCGGTATGCGCGTCTGCCTGCACCTTGAACGAAATCCAGTCCAGCGGCGACCAGCCGACGCCCAGGCTGCCGAAGCCGACCCACCTTTTCTGCTGATCGGGGAGCACATTTCCCTCCGTCATGAAGAGTATTCCGGCCGATCCGTAAGAGGCCCATTTCCCGGCGGTGGCAAATGCGCCGCCGAGTCCCTCGTGCAGCCACAGGGCGAGGTCGGTGCTGCCGCTTCCCCGGAGCCGGTCGCTGTCTCCCGTGGGCAGTTTGAGAGCGGCATTCAGGGTCATGCCCCGGCCTTTCTCTTCGTAGAGCGGAAAAGAGGCGGTCAGTTGCAGATCGCCGATGCCGGAGCCGGAAGAATCGACGCGGATCTTCTCGACGCCGTCCCGTTGGTAACGATAGAGAAGGCGATCCCGCGGCGCCTGATCGCGTCCCCCGTTCGGGAAACCGAAGGCGCCGTGGTAGCTTTCGATAAAACCGTCGAGAAATCCGCCGTTGTGGCGGATATAGGGGATCTTGACGCCGAGTTCCATGCGGGGGAGCAGGCCGTAACGAGCGGCAACGGTGAAGCGGGTGGTCTCTCCATCCAGGATGATCCGCTCCCGTGCGTTTTCATGGTCGGTGTAGTTGTTGGACAAAGCGACGTCCAGTCCCACTTCCATCCCGCCCTGGGGAAGCAACACTGCGTTGCCCGTGCCCGGCAGTCCATAAATCCGGATCAGCGGGCTTTGATTCGCGCTGTCAAAGGGGACGATCTGGGCGGCGGCCGCGTCAGGGGGGAAAAAAAGGATGGCGAAACAGAAAGCCGCGATCGCAGGGAAACCGACAGTTCGCTTCATTTCGTTAACCTCCCGAAAGGATGAATGGAATGGTTTGCCCGGTCATCAGAAACCGGCCATCATCAGGCGATAGGCCTTCTCGGCCGAGTCGTTGGCCAGTTTGACGAGGGCGGTCCTGCGGCTGGACTCCGTCGCGCCTGCGGTGGTTACCGGATAATCCCCCGTTCCGATAAAAGAGCTCTCCGCCCAGACGACCCGTCCGCTTTCCCTCTCCTCGATGGAGATCTCCAGCATAACGGTGAGCCGGTCTTCGGCCGTGAGGTTGGTTGCCTTGTAGGCGAGCGGCGAGGTCCGGAGGTCGCGGACGGCGCCCCGGCAGATCAGATCCGCCTCGCCCCGGTTGCGGGCCAGCGTGAAACGGCCCTCCTGGACGAACCGGCGGATGAAGGCGCTGCGGAAGATGCTCTCGGCGTAGGCCTCGCCGGTCTTGTTCGTGAAGATGTCGACGAAGACCGTCCGGAAGGCGGGGGAAACCGACTCCTCTTCTCCGGCGAAACGATACCCGCAGCCGGCAAGCAGAAGAGATGCCAAAAGGAGCAGAACGTATCGCCGCATTCTCCGGCAGGGAAGCCTTTCCTCCCTGAAATCCATGCCGCACCTCATCATACGGTTTCCTATCGGGGACGACGGCTATCCCGGAATAACGATATTCACCAGTTTCTTCGGGACATACACCACCTTGACGATCTTTTTCCCGGCGGTGAGGCTTGCGATCCGCTCTTCGGCGAGCGCGAGGGTCTTGATATTTTCGCCCTCCTCATCGGCGGGCACGCTGATCCGGCTCCGCACCTTGCCGTTGATCTGGATCACGATCGTAATCTCCTCTTCCGAGGCGACCGCGGGGTCGAACGCGGGCCAGGCCGCATCGGCCAGACTCTCCTTCCGGCCGAGGAGCGTCCAGAGCTCTTCGGTGATATGGGGAACCAGCGGCGCGAGAAGACGGATGATCGTCTCGACCGTCTCGCGGACGACGGAAAACCCGAGCCGGTCGTCCGCCTTCGGATGGGGAAGCTGGTAGAGGGCGTTCACCAGTTCCATCACGGCGCTGATCGCCGTATTGAAGTGGAACCGCTCCTCGATGTCGGCGGTCACCTTCCGGATCGTCTGGTGCGTCTTCCGCCGCAACGCCTTCAGGTCGCCCTCCAGCGTTTCAGCGCCGGCAAAGGGTTCCACATCCCGGATCTCATCGAGGTAATCCATCGCGATCCGCCAGATCCGGCCGAGAAAGCGGAAGGAGCCGTCGACCCCCTGGTCGCTCCACTCGAGATCCTTTTCGGGCGGCGAGGCGAAGAGGCAGAAGATTCGCGCCGTATCGGCGCCGTAGGCATTGATCAGGTATTCCGGATCCACGACATTCTTCAGCGACTTGGACATTTTCTCGGTCTTCCCGATCACGACCGCCTGTTCGCATTGCGTGCATTTCCCCTCGTTGACCTCTTCCGGGAAGAGTGCTCCATGTTCCGGACAGCGCATCGTCTCCTTGCAGACCATCCCCTGCGTCAAAAGGTTCGTAAAGGGCTCGTCGACGCCGAGGTATCCGAAATCACGGAGCATCTTCGTATAGAACCGCGCATAGAGGAGGTGGAGGATCGCATGTTCGATGCCGCCGATGTACTGGTCCACCGGCATCCAGTAGTCCACTTTCCTCCGGTCGAGACCCGGCTTCAGATCGTGGCGGGCCGAGCAGAAGCGGTCGAAGTACCAGGAGGACTCGACGAAGGTATCCATCGTGTCCGTTTCGCGCCGGGCCGGCTTCCCGCAACGGGGACAGGTTGTCTCGACGAAGGGTTTGTGTTTTGCGAGCGGAGAGCCGCCTTCGCCGGTGAACTCCACGTCCCCCGGAAGGATCACCGGGAGCTCCTCCTCGGGAACCGGAACGGTTCCGCACTCTTCGCAGAGGATCATCGGGATCGGGGCGCCCCAGTAACGCTGGCGGGAGATTCCCCAGTCGCGCAGCCGGTACTGGACCGTCTTCTTGCCCCTGCCGATCGACGCCAGGTGGTCGGCGATCGCGTCGAGCGCCTTGAGATTTTCCAGGCCGTCGAAGGGTCCTGAGTTGATGAGGACCCCTTCGCCGGTGTAGGCCTCGGTCATGGTTTGGACGTTCAGCGCCCGGTCGGAGGGCTGGATGACCACGATGAGCGGCAGGTTGTACTTCTTCGCGAACTCGAAGTCGCGCTGGTCGTGGGTGGGGACTGCCATGACGCAGCCGGTGCCGTAATCGGCGAGGACGAAATTCGCCGCATAGATCGGCATTTTCCGCCCGGTGACCGGGTTCAGGCAATAGGCATCGAGGAAGACGCCCTCCTTCTCGTAGGATTCGGAGGTCCGGATCTTCTTGTCCTGTTTTTTGATCTTCTCGACGAAATCACGGACCGATCCTTCGCAATCCTTGCCGCGGGCGAGCTCCATCACAAGCGGATGCTCGGCGGCGATGAGCATGAAGGTGGCGCCGAAGATCGTGTCCTGGCGCGTCGTAAAGACCTGGATCGCCTCTTTTCCGTCCGCCATCGGGAAGGAGGCCTCGCAGCCGTAGCTCTTTCCGATCCAGTTCCGCTGCATCGTAAGGACCCGCTCGGGCCAGCCGGGGAGGCGTTCGCAGTAGTCGAGCAGTTCGTCGATGTAGGCGGTGATCCGGAAGAACCACTGGCTCAGGTTCTGCTCCCCGACTTCCGAGCCGCAACGCCAGCAGAGGCCCGCCTCCACCTGCTCGTTGGCGAGCACCGTCTCGCACTTGGGACACCAGTTCACCGTGGAGCTCTTCTTGTAGGCGAGCCCCTTTTCGTACATCCGGAGGAAGAAGAGCTGCTCCCATTTGTAATATTCGGGTTCGCAGGTTGCGAGCTCCCGGTCCCAGTCATAACTGAAGCCCATCCGTTTGAGCTGGCGCTTCATGTTTTCGATGTTTTCATGGGTCCATACGGAGGGGTGGACGCCCCGTTCGATGGCGGCGTTCTCCGCCGGCATACCGAAGGCGTCCCAGCCCATCGGATGGAGGACGTTGAACCCTTTCATCCGCTTGTACCGGGCAACGACGTCGCCGATCGTATAGTTCCGCACATGGCCGATGTGGATCCGGCCGGAAGGGTAGGGGAACATCTCGAGAAGATAGTATTTCTTTTTATCCGGATCTTCCGTCACCTTGAAGATCCGCTTCTCCTCCCAGTGCTTCTGCCACCGCTCTTCAATCTCCAACGGGTTGTACTTTCTGTCCATGCGATCACTCCCTTTTGATTCGGGGACACGATCCGGATCATGTCCCCTCGGGGCTTTCCGTAGCACATCGGACCAAGCCTTTCAACGCAATTGTTGCGGGTTATGCCGGCGCAGCCCTATTTTTTCCAGAACTCGGGGAGCAGCAGCACCAATATCGTGTAGATCTCCAACCGGCCGATCAGCATGCAGAAGGAGAGGATCCATTTTCCCGCGGCCGGAATCCCGCTGTAGGTCGACTCGGGATGGACGAGACCGAGGCCCGGTCCGATGTTGCCGATCGTGGCTACGACCGACGTGAAGGAGGTGAGCATGTCGAGCCCCAGCGAGGAGATCAGGATCGTCGCCAGGGTCGCCAGGCCGACGTAGAGGGCGAAGAATCCCCAGATGCTCTTCATCACGTCCGGCGGCACGGTCATATGGTCCAGCTTGATCTGGGTGATGGCGTGGGGATGGATGAGGCGGTAGAGTTCCCGGTAGCTGTCCTTGAGGATCAGCAGCAGCCGGACGCACTTGATCCCGCCGCCGGTGGAGCCGGCCGAACCGCCGATGAACATCAGGATCACGAGAATGATCTGCGAGAAGGAGGGCCATTTGGAGAAGTTATCCGTCACGAACCCGGTCGTCGTCATGACGGAGGAAACCTGGAAGAGGGCATAGCGGAACGTCTTGCCGAGTTCATCGAAAAGGTGCAGACGGAGGTCCACCGTGATCAGGAGCGTGGCTGCCAGGACCGTCCCGAGAAAAAACCGCAGCTCGCTGTTTCGGAAGAGGGAACGGAAATTTCCGGTGAGCGCCTGGTAGTGCAGCGTGAAGTTGATCCCGGCAAGCAGCATGAAAACGATGAAGACACCGTCGATGTAGGCGCTGTTGAACCATGCGATGCTGCTGTCCTTGGTCGAGAACCCTCCGGTTGCCATCGTGCAGAGGCTGTGGTTCACGGCGTCGAAGACGCTCATGCCGCCCAGCAGAAGAAAGATGAACCCGATCACGGTGAGGATCCCGTAGACCATCCACAGGGAGCGGGCCGTATCCGCGATCCTTGGTTCCAGTTTGTCCTTGACGGGTCCCGGCAGCTCCGCCTTGAAGAGCTGCCTTCCCCCCACCCCCAGGAAGGGGAGTACCGCGACCGACAGGATGATGATCCCCATCCCGCCCAGCCACTGGGTCATCGAGCGCCAGAGGAGAATCCCGTGGGGCAGGCCCTCGATCTTCGCGATCACGGTTGCCCCGGTGGTCGTGAAGCCGGACATCGTTTCGAAGTAGGCGTCCGTCAGGGCGGGGAGGGTGCCGTGGATCATGTAGGGAAGCCCCCCGAAAAAGGAGGCCAGAATCCAGCCGGCGGAGACAATCAGAAATCCTTCCCGGTGGCCGAGAAGAGTCTTGCCCTCCCTTGGCTTTCCGGCCAGGTAGAAAGCAAAACCGACGCCGGAGGTGATCAGGAGGGAGAGAGCAAACCCCTGGGCGTCTCCCTCCCCGTAATAGAGGGAGCAGCCGAGCGGGACTGCCATCAGCAGACCGAGGATGAACAGGAAGGCCCCAATGGTATGAAGGACCGGTTTTGGTTTCATCCGAAGAATTCCAGTTTCACGGTCAGAAGCTTTTCGATCCGGGGAATGGCCGAACGGGGTGTGAAGATGACAACGTGGTCGCCCGGCCGGATCATGGACTCGCCGTCCGGGATGATGATCTCCTCCCCGCGGGAGATCGCCCCGACGATCGTGCCGCTGGGGAAATGGATATCCTTGAAGGGCCGGTCGGTGATCTCCGAGGTCTCGAGGGCGATGAATTCGAAGGCCTCCGCCTTTTCATCGCGGAGCGGTGTGGCGGAGATCACCTTTCCCTTGCGGATATAATGGAGAATCCGGCTGATCGCGGCATGGCGGGGGTTGATGACCCCGTCAATGCCGACCCGCGAGACGAGGGGGATATAGTCGATCCGGTTGATCAGCGAGAGGACCTTTCGGGCGCCCAGTTGTTTGGCGAGCAGCGCCCCGAGGATGTTCGCCTCCTCGTCATTCGTCACCGCGATGAAGAAATCGGTCTCCTCGATGTTCTCTTCTTTCAGGAGTTCCTGGCTCGTGCCGTCGCCATGGAGGACGACTGTTTTGTCCAGATGCGAGGCCAGGAATTCACACCGGGCGCGTTTCTTCTCGATGAGTTTTACGGCGATGTTTCGCTTTTCGATCGCCTCGGCGATCATCAAGCCGGTGTTTCCGCCGCCGATGATGATGATCCGCCGGGGCGGTTCCGTGTTCTTCCCGAAGAAACGCAGCAGTTCGCGGACTCGGGTGGCTTCGGTGACGGCGAAGATATAATCCCCGTTCTCGATGAACGAGCCGCCCGACGGGACAATAAGCTTCTCACCCCGGACAATGGCGGTGATCAGGACCTTGATCCCGGATCCCATGGCCCGGAGCTCGGTTAGCTTTTTCCCGATCACGGCTGCGGTCGGGTCGATTTGGAAACCCAGGAGCCGGATCCGCCCTCCCGCAAAGCTGAAGACCTCCGCCGCCCCCGGAAATTCAAGGAGATCCATGACGTTGCTGACCGCTTCCCGCTCCGGATTGATGCTAAGATCGATGTTGAGGCGGTCCGTTCCGAACAGGGAACCGTCCCCGTTCAATTCCACGTTGCGGATGCGGGCAATCCTTATGGGGATTCGGCTCTGTGTGGAAGCCAGGAGGCAGGCGATCATATTCGTTTCGTCGCTGTCCGTGACCGCGATGACCATATCGGCCTGGGTCATGCACGCCCGTTTCAGGACCTCGGGGCTGCTGCCGCTTCCATGAATGGTCTGGACGTCGAGCGCCTCCGAGATTTCGTGAAGGCGCTCTTCATCCCGGTCGATGACGACCGTATCGATCCCCTCGCGGGAGAGGCTGTCGGCGATATGATATCCAACCTCTCCGGCTCCGATGATGATCACCTTCATGTTTATTCCTTCCCTTCAGCAGAACGGGCTGTCCCGTTCTATCGTTTTTTTGGCAACCATCGGCTCTTCCGGTTCCAGAAGTTCGATCCCCGCATCGCCCACATGGTCACGGAAACCACAGAGCCCCGCGCGGACCTCATCCGCGTGATCCTCCCTGACCGGGATCTCCAGACGAGTGGCGGAGAGCTCTTCGGGCTTGCACGCAAAACCGTCAAAGAGGCCCGTGAGCATGGCCTCGACCATCCCGGAGAGCTTCAGGACCCCGCGTCCGGCGGCGGGGATGGGGAAGGCCAGGTCGGTGGTCTGGATGCCGGTCGCGGTCTCGGCCATCTGATAACCGGCGTTGTAGAGCCGGTCGTAGGTCAACAGGGAAAGCGATCCCAAACCGAAAAGGAGGAGGCGGGAGATACGGATGCGTCCGGGAAAGGCGCAGAGCAGCTTTTCCTGAAAATCACCGGAAATTCGGCCTCGGACGATCTCGTTCGAGATCATCCCGTTGAGGCGCCAGTCCACCAGACCGCAGTAACCTTTGGGCGGCCTTTCATCGGAGAAGAACCCCAGGATCAGCGTGTCATGGCAGAGGGTGTCCGGCGAGGCTTGGGATATCTTGATCTTCATCCTTCTTGCGCAGCTTTCCGTATAGGTCGTCGAGAATACCGTTGATAAACGCCCCCGAATTTTCGGATCCGTACACCTTTCCCAAATCGATCGCCTCGTTCAGTGTGACCTTGGGGGGGATGTCCCGGCAGAACAGAAGTTCGTA
>CAYSSF010000069.1:0-17693 GCA_964433455.1 uncultured Syntrophaceae bacterium | reverse complement strand
GCCACGAGGCGCTCGTCGCTGAATTCTACCGTCTGGGAATCGAGACCTTCTACCCGATCTCGGCGCAACACGGACAGGGTCTGGACGAGTTGATGGAGGCGGTCGCGGAAAACCTGCCCGCCGGCGGACCGGTCCGGGAAGTGGACGAAGAGCGCATCCGGATCGCCGTGATCGGGCGTCCCAATGTCGGTAAATCCTCCCTCGGCAACCGGATCCTCGGCTACGAGCGGACGATCGCGAACCCGACGCCGGGAACGACGCGGGACGCCATCGACACCCCCTTCACCCGCAACGGCAGGAATTTTCTCCTGATCGATACCGCGGGCATCCGCCGGAAAAGCCGGATCAGCCTGACCCTGGAGAAATACACCATCGTCCAGGCGATCAAGGCGATCGACCGGGCCGACATCGCCTTGATTCTGATCGACGCGAAGGAGGGGATCAGCGAGCAGGACGTCAAGATCGCCGGCCTTGCGATGGAGCACGGGACCGCCTGCATCCTCGTCGTCAACAAGTGGGACCTGCTCGAAAAGGACAACAGCACCTTCGGAACCTATGTCGAGAATATCCGCTACAACTCGAAGTTCCTCGAGTTCGCCCCCATCATCTTCGTCTCCGCCCTCTCCGGCCAGCGGGTCACCAATATCTTCGATCTGGTCGAGCGGGTCTACGCACAGTACACGAAACGGGTCGAAACGGGAGAGCTGAACCGGAAGATCCGTCAGATCATCGAGATGAATCCGCCGCCCGGCCGCCAGAGCCGGCCGCACATCTTCAACTACATCACGCAGGTCGCGATCAAGCCCCCGACCTTCGTGCTGTTCGTCCGGAACCCGGACTCCATCCACTTCTCCTACGAACGCTATCTGGTCAACCGGATCCGGGAGACCTTCGGTTTCCCCGAGGTCCCAATCCGCCTTTTCTTCCGGAACAAGGGGGACTGAGGCGACCCGGCCGGCCATCCTCTCCGGCATTGTCGGCAACATCTTTGAATCAGGCAACGTTACCCAAAAATCTCTCCCCTTCGGTAACATTTCATCATGAGGCAACGGGAATGAACGGGGAGCCGGTTTCATGGATTCCATCCTCCGCTCACCATTCGCTTCCATTGGGCGCCAACTCCTGCTATATACGGCGCCGGAAAATCGTTTTTCGCATGAGGATTCAGCAACCTTGATTTATCTTCGGGACATCAGCCTTTCGTTTGCCGACCGGAAAATCTTCGAGAAGATCAACTGGACGATCACCGACCGCGGCAGGGTCGGCCTCGTCGGCGACAACGGCACCGGCAAGACGACGATGCTGCGGGCGATTCTCGGCAGCGTCGACCTGGACAGTGGGACAATCGAGATCCCCGACCGAAAAAGGGTGTCGATCGGCTACCTCCCCCAGGATCTGGTCGAACTGGACCCGATCCCGCTTTTGGACTACCTGCGGCAGAAGAGCGGCATCGCCGAACTGGAGGAAGCGCTCAAACGCTGCGAGGAGGCCCTCTCCGCCTCCGCCGCCGACGACCCGGACCACGAGAAGCACCTGAAGGATTACGAAACCGCCGTCGCCCGCTTCCAGGCGAAGGACGGCTACGCCTTCGAGGCACAGGCCAAGCAGATGCTTGCCGGCTTCGGGTTCCGGGAGAAGGATTTTACGAAGAACTGCGCCGATTTCTCCGGCGGCTGGAAGATGCGGATCATGCTCGCCGTCATCCTTCTCTCCCGGACGGACATCATGCTCCTCGACGAACCGACCAACCACCTGGACACCGAAAGCCTCGAGTGGCTGGAGAGCTGGCTTAAGGAGTACCCCGGCACGATCGTCACGATCGCCCACGACCGCGTTTTTCTCGACAAGATCGTCACCGTGATCGCCGAACTTGCCAACCGGACGATCACGCTCTACAAGGGGAACTACTCCTACTACCTGGCCGAAAAGGAGCGACGGCGCGAGGCCTTGAAAAAGGAGATGGAGCTCCAGCGGGCGGAGATCAAGCGGATCAGGGAGTTCATCGAGCGGTTCCGGTACAAGGCGACGAAGTCCAGCCAGGTCCAGAGCCGTGTGAAGATGCTGGAGAAGTTCGACCTCCTCCAGGAGGAAGGGAGCGGGAAAACCGTCACCATCCGCTTCCCGGAGAGTCCCCGCAGCGGCAAGGAGGTCCTTTCGGTCCGTAAACTCGCGAAATCCTATGGTGATCTGAATGTCTTCCATGACCTGAATTTTACCCTCTACCGGGGAGAAAAGGCCGCCGTCGTCGGCGTGAACGGAGCGGGGAAATCGACCCTCTCTCGGATCCTCTCCGGCGACGAAACGCCGACGGCGGGTGAGGTTGCGGCGGGTCTCAACGTGAAGATGGCCTTCTTCTCGCAGGAGAGCGCCCAGAACCTGAACTACCAGCGGACGATCTGGGATGAAGTCGCCGCCGCGGGGACAAGGAGCAACGACCAGGAGCGGCGGAACCTGCTGGGGGCGTTCCTCTTCTCCGGCGACGACGTCTACAAGCCGATCTCCGTCCTCTCCGGCGGCGAGAAGTCGCGGCTGGCGCTGCTGAAGATCCTGTTGACCGACACGAATCTGCTGATCCTCGACGAGCCGACGAATCACCTGGACATCAAGACACGGGAGATCTTCCAAAACGCGCTGCTGAACTACCACGGAACGATCCTGATCGTCTCGCACGACCGTTACTTCCTCGATTGTCTCGTCGACCGTGTCTTCGAGCTACGGGACGGCGTATGCCACGAGTACCGCGGCAACTACTCATACTTCATCGAGAAACGGCGCGAGGAACAGATCGCTGCTTCGACCTCTCCCTCCCCTTCGTCGACCCCGTCAGCGGCTGCGTCCGGTGCGAAAGCGGGTCCGGCGGGGGCCGCACAGCCTCCCGCCGGGACCCGGACCACGACCGGCATAACGCAAACCGCAACGGCATCCACATCGGCTGAAACCGCGACGGGTGTGAAAACTTCCGGGAAGATGGAAGACGCGACCGACGGAAAGGTGGATGACGAAAGTCAAAGACTCGATGGCGGGAGCGACCGTAAGACGGGAAATGCCGGACGCAAGCCGGAGGAGCGTAGCCGCAAGACGAAGGAGGAGAAGCGGCAGGAGGCCGAAGAGCGTAACCGGATCTCGCGGGCGACCTCGTCCCTCCGGGAAAAGCTGGCCGCGGCCGAGGAGCGGATCGCCGCCCTGGAGACCAGGCAGAAGGAAGACGAGCGGATCCTCTGCGAACCGGAGATTTACAAGGAGCCGGAGCGGATCAAGTTTCTGAACCAGGAACTCAAAACGATCGCGGCGGAGTTGGAAGACCTCTACTACCAATGGAACGACCTGACACTGAGAATCGAGGCGCTCGAAGAAACCCTCCGGGGGTGATCGCGGCGAGGTTCTACCTTCATTCGGGATGAGTTGGATAAAGGATAGATAACGCTTATCCAACCGCACAAACACAAGCGGGCCGGCTTGCACCGGCCCGCCCCAGTGATTCAATTAGCAACCTCGTCTCCCTTACGCCCCGTCCAAACCCGTGCTCTCCGCCTTCTGATACCATGAACCCGGATTGGTGAAAAACTCCTCCGTATCCTTGAGGGAGGCATAGTGTTCATGCTCGATATCGGCCAGAAGCCCGAAGAACGCCTTTTCCTTCGGATCGGTCGACTGGTCCCGAAGCCCCGCATAGAACTGCGTACCCTTGGCTTCGAATTCGATTGCGGTACGGACGGCTTTCAGATCGTCGTCGTCCCCGGCCGTCTTCTCCCCCCCCTTGAGGGCCTTCCCGAATACGGATCGGACCGCCGTACCGTTCACCTTCAGCGGAAGGGTCTCCGGCCACTTTTTGTCCTGTTTCCAGTTTTCGGCCAGTTGTTTCAGCCGCTCGTAGTGCTCCAACTCCTCGCCGGCGATCTGCGCAAACATCGCCTTGCCGACGGGATTCGCCGTTCTCCCGGCATTCATTAGATAGAATTGGTGCTCATTCATCTCATTCTTCAACGCGATTTCCAGCGCGTTCAACCGCTCTTCCATGAAATTCTCCTTTTCGTGCAGGCGCCCCGCTTCATTGCGGGACGACATTCATCGATCCAGGGTAACCGTCAAATTCCACGGCGTCCCGTCGAAACACCGCTTACTCAATCTTCCGGAACATCTTTCCCTTGGCGCCGCAAACCGGGCAGACCTCGGGGGGCGCCTTCTCCGCCGTGTAGCCGCAAACGGGACAGACGTAATAGGGGTAAACCTCCGCAGTTGTTCCGAGTCCTGCGAGCATCGCTTCATACAGCCGGGCATGGATCTGTTCCACTTCGTTGGCGTACTGAAAGGAGCTCTCCGCACCCTTGTTCCCTTCCGCCCGCGCCGTCGCAATCATGGCGGGGGACATCGACTTGAATTCATGAATTTCACCCGCCACCGCCTCGCCGAGATTTTCCCGGGTGCTGCGGATACCCTTGAGGGCCCGCAGATGGTTATGGGCATGAACGGTTTCCGCCTCGGCCGCGGCCCGGAACAACCGCGCAGCCTGAGAATATCCCTCCTGCTCCGCCATGACCGCAAAGGCCAGGTACTTGCGGTTGGCCTGAGATTCCCCGGCAAAGGCCTCTCTTAAAGCATCTTCTGATTTCGGCATCGACAATCTCCTTTCTTTTCTTTCTTCAGTTGTACGTTCCCGGAAACTCCGGTTTGCGCTTTTCCTTTTGGGCGTGGAGCCCCTCCCGTGCGTCGGCGCTGCTGAATATCGGCATGCCGATCTCCATCTCCTTCCGGAAGGCTTCGGCATAGCCCATCTCGCGGCTCTCCCGGAAGCAGCGGATGATCCCCTGGATGGCCAGCGGTCCATTTCCGGCAATTCTCTCGGCCATCTCCACCGCCGCATCCATCAGACCGCCGACCGGGACAACCCGGTTCAGAAAACCCCACTCGCAGAGGGTCCGCGCGCCGAAATTCCCGGCGGTCAGCAGAATCTCCATCGCCCGGCAAGGGGTCAGGATCCGGGGGAGATAGACGTTCGACCCGCCGGTCGGCATGATGCCGAGGCTGGATTCCCGCATCTGAAAGATCGCATCCTCCGAGGCAATCCGGAGATCCGCCCCCATGATCATCTCAAATCCACCAGTGAGGCAGTAGCCGTTGACGGCCGCGATGACCGGTTTTTTCACGATGTTCGGCTTCAGCATCGCCTCCCCGACATGCGGCCCCCACTGGGCCAGCCACCGCTCCGCATCGGTCTCGGGTTCTTTCATCTTCGTCAGGATCGGAATGGCCGTCCGCAGGTCCATCCCGGAGCAGAAGATATCGGAGAGGCATGAGTGGAGGATGACCGCGCGGATCGCATCATCGGCGTTGATCTCCTTCCATGCCTGATGGAGATCCATCAGGATCTGAGGATCCAGTGCGTTCCGCTCCTTTGGCCGGTTCATCCCCACCTTTACGATATGTCCTTCCTTTTCGTAGTTCAATCCCATAGACCTCTCCTTTACCAATTCCGGTTCCCCGGGCAAACCTCGCTTTCCCGGATATACGAAAATTCTCTGATGCCGAATCATGGCTTGAAAAGAACCCGGCATGTACAAAAGAGTGGATTTGCACCCTGCCACCCACGTTTCTGTTTTTAGCAAATTTTGATTTTGACCTCAAGCTGAAGATGACCACAATTTATTTCTTGCAAAGGATCATGGCAATATGTATGATCGCCCCCCATACGGGAAGTTACTATCTCTAAAGATATATTGAACTTATCATTTATGATCACAGGGAGATCCGAAGCGCCATCGACAAGATTACCTTTCTCGAAATTGAACCGAATGCGGAAACCATGCTGCCTCCCTGGTTGTTCCATCACAACAACCTGTTCGAGACCATGGCGTCCGCAGGCTCCATCGACAAGAAAAAACTGACCAACATTCTCAACCATCTGCATTTCAAGGAAGAACATCTCTATGTCCTCCTCAAGCATCCCCGGTATGAAGAGGGGATTCTGGTCAAGGCGCATCCCGAACCCTGTTTGGGCGAAGAACTGATCTGCCACTGGAATCAAGCATATCCCGGTTACAAACTGGAGCATTACGATTTCCAATATCTGATCATCTCCCATGACCAGTCCATTATCCTCGTTCCTGCCCGAATCTTTACGGCGAACAGCAGTGGATTGTCCATTCAACTACCCGAACAAAGTTTCGTGATCAGCCATCGACGGGCTCCGCGTTTCTCCTGTCAAGGCGTCAAAGCGGAACTTTGGCAAAACGGTTTCCAGGCGGAGGGGGTATTGATGGATTTCGGGCCCAGTGCTTTTCGCATACGCGTTCAATCCGACTCGCCCTCCTCGTTTCACTGGTTTAATGCCGATGCGCCGGCCACCATTCGCCTGTCCGGCGGCAAAGAGGTCTTTTATTCGGGCAATTGCAACTGCATGTATCAGAAGCAGGACGGTCACAGCCGTGATGTCATTCTGACCCCCACACAGGATCAGATCCAGCGATTCAAGGCGAAGACTTTGCGAAATCCCCGCAGGCAGAGTTCTCCTCCGCTCCATGCCATTTTTGAACATCCCTTTATAAAAAAACAGGTGCAGCGCGAAATCTTCGATATCTCCACCTCCGGATTCTCCATCTGTGACAAATTCGGCGAGGTTGTTCTGATACCGGGGATGATCATCCCCGACATGATCATCAGCTATGCCGGAATTCTCAAGATTCGCTGTAAGGCTCAGGTGATTTATCGCAAAGAGGGAGAAGACGGTCAGGTACGTTTCGGTCTCGTGGTCCTGGACATGGATTTGACCAACTATAACCGTCTCAACCAGATCCTGAACAACATGAACGGCGCCGATACGGGGATGTTAAACGAGGTCGACTTGGATGCACTCTGGGAGTTTTTTTTCGACACGGATTTCATCTATCCCAAAAAATATAAGATGATCCAATCTTTCAAGGATCATTTCCACGACACCTACCGGCGACTCTACGAAGGAGCACCGGAGATTGCCAAACACTTTACCTATCAGATCAACGGACGTATCTACGGTCATATTTCCATGCTGAGGGCCTATGATCGGACCTGGCTGGTTCACCACCTCGCCGCCCGGCCGATCGACGGTAGGCCCATCGGTCTCGTTGTGTTAAAACAATTGATCTATTACTTGAATGATTTTTATCGCTTCCCTTCTGCCAACATGGATTATGTCATTACCTATTTTCGCCCGGAGAATAAGTTTCCGGCACGGATTTTTGGGGGGTTCGCCAAGGACCAAGGCAATCCGCAGCATTGCTCCCTCGATCTATTCACCTATCTTACCTATCCAGCGGGAAAAACATCCGGGAATCTACCCCCGAACTGGTCGTTGCGGGATTGTTCTGCCTCGGACTTGTGGGAATTTGAGCAGTTCTACAGAAACCGTTCCGGCGGCCTCTTTTGGTCTATTATCAAACGTGTGCGCCCGCAGAACACGCCGTCCATCGAAGAGGTGTTTGCAGCGAGCGGTTTTATCCGCAGATGGCAAATCTTCGTACTGACCTGCCTTGATCAGCAGAAGGCCTTCATCATCACAGAAGAATCCGATGCCGGAATCAATCTGTCCAACCTGCTGAACGGGTTCAAAGTATTTGTCGTGGACCCCGATCTTGACCCGGATATCCTTTTCAGCGCAGTTTCTGAACTGACCGGTAACCGCTCCAAGGAATCAGTCTCATTGCTGATTTTTCCTGAAGACTATGCCCAGAAAGCGCGCATTGGTTATGAGAAGAAGCAGTACCTACTGTGGATTCTGGATACGCAATGTGGAAATGAATACGTCGCATATGTTGGGCGGAAATTCCGAATAAGATTCGATTAAGGTGTGTAGATGCAGGAGCCTCGGCTATACAACAGCAGGATCATCGGTACTTTTTTGGAGTATTTCAGAAGTGCGCGACCCGATATAGTCATCGTAGACTTGCTCAAGAATTCGGGTATTTCCCCTTATGAGGTGGAGGACGAGGGACACTGGTTGACGCAACGGCAGGTGGACGATTTTCACGATGCCGTGATGAGGCAAACCGATGATCCTTCGATCTTCCGGGAGGCCGGACGTTACATGGCATCCGCCAAATCCCTGAATACGATCCGGCCGTTTGTATTGGGTTTTATTACGCCAGTCCAGGCCTACAGCATGCTGGGGAAGATCGCCTCTTACCTGAATCGCGGTGTTACGTTCCAAGCAAAAAAGATCAGCCGGAACGAAGTTGAAATCATTATCAATCCCCTTGACGGCGTCATCGATAAGCCTTACCAGTGCGAGAATCGCAAGGGAAGTTTCGAGGCCGTGGCCAAACTTTTCACAAACAAACTACCCGTACTGGAACATCCGGTCTGTATTCATAAAGGCGGAAGTCATTGCCAATACATACTGAGTTGGGAAGAACCCACATTTATGCAGTGGCATAGGATTCGGAATTATTTGGCCATCCCTTCCATTTTAGCACTGGTTGTCTGCGGTTTTTTTCTTTCCCTGGGACCATTCGTGGTTTTGGGATCCCTGCTGACGGTCTCTATCTTTGGCATATCGTATTATGCGCAATATATCGAAAATAAGGATATCTACGCAAAAATAGAACAGCAGGGCAATACCGCCAATCGTCTGCTCGACCAGATCACCATCGGCTACAACAATGCGCTCTTGGTGCAGGAAATCGGTCAGGCGGTATCCAGCATCCTGGATATCGACACCCTCTTGAAGTTTGTGATGGAGACGCTGCAAAAAAGACTCGACTTCGACCGGGGCTTGATCATGCTGGCCAACCCGGATAAAACAAGGCTGGTCTATGTGAGCGGCTACGGATACAGTCCCGAACTCGAAACGATTTTAAAAAATACGCAGTTCCATCTGGACAACCCCAAATCGAAGGGCCCCTTCGTGATCGCCTTTAAACAACAGACGCCCATTTTGGTCAGCGATGTCAATGAAGTACAAAACGATATCTCCCCCCGGAGTGCGGATTTGGTCGAAACATTGGGCGTGAGTTCATTTATCTGCGTTCCCATCGTCTACGAGGGAATATCGGAAGGCGTCCTGGCGGTGGATAATTATCGATCCCACAGGCCGCACAACCAAAGCGAGGTCAGCCTGTTGATGGGGATTGCCCCTCAGATCGCCATCAGCATCAACAACGCCAAATCCCTTCGCCAAGTCATGGCAAGCGAGGAACGTTTCCGCACCCTCAGCGAAAACTCGCCGGACATTATCTATACGTTGGATAACAACGGGATCCTGACCTATATCAATCCGGCCGCGGATGAAATTATGGGGTATGCACAAGAGGATGTCATCGGCAAGCATTTTACCAAGTTTATCAGGACGGACGATACGGGGGCCTTTTTAGACGCGTTTGATCGAATCAGGCAGCACAAGGAAACCGTAAAATATTTCGAGGGGAAACTCATCTCCAAGGACGGCGCGCTACGACTGTTTGACATGAGCGGCGCCCCCAATCTCAATGCCGCGGGAGAAATGGTTGGCATTGTCGGCACCTTGAAAGATGTCACGGAACAGCGGAAACTGGAAAATCAGCTTCGTCATGCCTCCAAGATGAACGCGCTGGGCAGGCTTACCGGCGGTATTTCCCACGATTTTAACAATATTTTACAGGCCGTCAGCGCTTACAATCAACTGCTGACCATGAACAAGACGGAGTTGGATCCGGATTGGAAGTATCTTACGAATATCAACGGCCTGACAAAAAGGGCCATGGATCTGATCAAACAACTGCTCATTTTCAGCAGCAAGACCGAAAGTAAACTGCTCCCCATCGATATGAACATGGAGATCAAAAATTATGATGAACTCCTGGCAAGCACCCTCCCCAAAACCATCGCGATGAGGTTCGATCTGGCGGAAGATCTCCATCTCATCAACGGGGATGCGACCCAATTGGGACAGGTCATCATCAACCTGGCGGTCAACGCAAAAGACGCCATGCCCAACGGCGGCGAACTGTGTATCAAAACAAAAAATGTCGAGTTCGCCATGCCTTTTGAACGGGACAATGTGAAGATCGACGCGGGCCATTATGTTCTGTTCAGGATTTCCGATACGGGATGCGGCATCGAAAAAGAAAACCTGGATCAGATCTTTGAACCCTTTTTTACGACCAAAGAGGCAGGCAAAGGCACCGGTATCGGGCTTTCCGTTGTTTACGGGGTCATCAAGAACCACAGCGGGTATATCTTTTGCACGAGTCAACCCGGCATGGGAACGACATTTGAGTTATTTCTACCCGCTTTGGTGGATATCCTGACGATTGAAGAGAAGAAGAGGGAAGTGGGCAATAAGCCCAATTTGTCAAAGGGAGATGAAACCATTTTGTTGGTCGATGACGAACCCTCTCTTCTCGAAACCGGCGAGGAGCTTCTGTCGTATCTCGGTTATCATGTTTTGACCGCATCGTCCGGGGAAGACGCTTTGATCGCGATCAACCGGGAAGGGGAGCGTATCGGCATCGTCATCATGGATCTGATGATGCCCGGGATGGGGGGGGAAAAATGCCTTGTGGAAATTCGGAAGATCTTTCCCTCGATGAAGGTGATGATCACAAGCGGGAACACGAGCAGTATAAAAATGGCAGACATCATCAAGGCCGGGGCCGCGGCCTTCATCCAAAAACCATATTATATTGAGGATATGAGCAAAAAAATCAGGGATATTCTGGATGATGCGGGTCAATCCGCGTAGGGTCGCGTTCCTTTACCCATGATCAACGGGGTGTAGGTAAACCGACGGGGATCATGAAAAAATTTGTGAAAATCCATTGAAAACCCTTGGTATCCATTGGGATATGCCTCGAAAAGATCCGCCAAACGCGGGGCAATCACTTCGATTTTCTTCGTCCAGTTATAACTGTCCACATCTCGAATCTCGCCGTAAATGACATGATGGGCCATGACATTGACCTCGATGTTCTCAAAACCCAGATCAAAGAGATGGGCGTAAAGTTTACGGCCGGCATATGCATCGAAATTATAGACCTCTTCCAAACGATGAATGATTTCGGGAATAATCTTTGCCAAAGGCAGCGGCAGTTCATGGTGACCGAGACAATTGTTATCCAGATCAAGCAAAAGCAGGAAGCCGCCCGGACGGAGGCTTTCCGCAACATTCCGTATAATCTCAAGACTTTCCCGTCGGTAATACTCCAGGACGAACCTCACCCATACGGCATCGAATTTGCCGAAACCATCCAAGGGCTTCCGGATATCGTGGACGGCGAATTCCAGCCCCGCCTTGCCACCGTAGCGCTTCGTTGCATAATCAATCCTGTCCGGTGATCCATCCAGCCCCAGGATCGATCCGCCCGGCTGAATCAGATCGTAGAGGAGCGCGGTCGTTTTGCCCGGGCCGCAGCCAAAATCCAGCAGACGCTGACCGGGTTTGATGCCGCACCACTCGGCCTGTTTGCGCAAAACCAAAGGATCAGTTTTCATTTCCAGGCGATCCTTTTCTTCTTCATGTTCCATCAGGTAAACATAGGGCTCTTCGACCAACGGCGCCTCCTTCAGATAGGTTCTGGAATCATCAAAGCATCGGCCACGCGTTATCCGCCGGGTGTATCTAATGTGAATGCCGGTTATTGTCAAACACTATATGGATCATCGGCCATACTATCGGCCCTTGCCGCCCATAGGCATCCCGCATCCGAGGAGGTCATTCCTCGGAAGATCCGTCCGGCTGCGCTCCATAATGTTCGCGGATCCAGGATTGATAAGCGCCGCTGCAGATCCGGTCGCTCCATGCCCTGTTTTCTAGATACCAACGGACGGTCTTCCGGAGGCCGGAGGCGAACGATTCCGTGGGAGACCAGCCCAGTTCCCCATTCAGCTTCGAAAAATCGATGGCATAGCGCCGGTCGTGACCGGGCCGGTCCGCAACATAGGCGATCAGACGCCGCCGGGAGTTCGCCGCCGGCGCCAGCTCGTCCACAAGATCGCAGATCATCTCGACAATGGCAATGTTTTCCATCTCCGCACGGCCGCCGATGTTGTAGGTCTCCCCGCGCCGTCCCCTTTCCATGATCGTCCGGATCGCCTCGCAGTGGTCCGTGACAAAAAGCCAGTCCCGCACATTCCGTCCATCCCCGTAAACGGGGAGGGGCTTTCGCTCCAGGGCGTTGAGGACGATCAGCGGGATCAGTTTTTCGGGGAACTGATAAGGGCCGTAGTTGTTTGAGCAGTTTGAGATCGTCGTCGGCAGGCCGTAGGTCTCATGGTAAGCGCGCACGAGGTGATCGGAAGAGGCCTTGGAGGCGGAGTAGGGGCTGTTCGGTCGGTAGGGGGTCTCCTCGGTGAAATACCCCTCAGGTCCCAGGCTGCCGTAAACCT
The DNA here is from genome assembly GCA_964433455.1 of uncultured Syntrophaceae bacterium. Classification (GTDB taxonomy): domain Bacteria; phylum Desulfobacterota; class Syntrophia; order Syntrophales; family UBA5619; genus UBA5619. The sequence goes on along the minus strand of CAYSSF010000069.1, from coordinate 5,360 downwards.
CGTCCGTGCTGATGTGATGGAAAAGCCGGAAAGAGCCGACGGCCCTGGATGCTTCAAGAAGATTGAACGTCCCCATGATATTGGTCCGGATGAAGCTGTCCGGCCGCTTGATTGAGCGGTCCACGTGCGACTCGGCGGCAAAATGGCAGACGGTATCGATCCGGTATTGAGCAAAGATGCTCTGCATCGCGGAGAGGTCGCAGATATCGGCTTTTTCGAAGAGGTACCGCCCCGGACAGGCCTCCGCGATCCCGTCGAGATTTTCCGGGTTCCCCGCATAGGTCAGGCTGTCCACATTGACAATCCTGCCGTGGAAATCCTCCCTTGCCAGCAGATGGCGGATGAAGTTGCTCCCGATGAAGCCGCAGCCCCCCGTAACCAGCATGTTGTCACTATCCATGATTTTCCTTTCTCAGCTTGGCCGGCCTGCGGCCGGCCGGGATTCAAAATTGAATGGCAACATCAGTATCCTCCGGTCAGAACAAATCCCGCCCAGACATAGGGCGACTGCCCCTCGCGGAGAAGATGGAGCTGGGCCGCCCTGAGCGCATCGGCAAAAGATTTCTTCCTCACCAGTTGCCGGTAGAACAGCTCCATAAAACGGGCCGCCGCTCTGTCATCACCGAGCCATAGCGTGGAAATCACAGCAGGGCTTCCCATGTTCAAAAAAGCCCGCTGCAAGGCGAGCAATCCCTTTCCCTCCGGATCCTTCTCGGGCGCGGGATCACAGCCGCTCAGAACAACGCCCCTTCCCTGAAACCGAAGGCCGAAGATTTCACGGATGGTCAACCGGCCATCCCGGCCTGCGCCCGGTGACAGCAGCAGACCCGAATTCAGGGTCGCTTCCGGAAAGAACTGCCCCCGGACCGCAAAATGGAGGATGTCATAACCTGCCGGCATTTCTTCCGCCTTCGCCTCCGACGCATTCCGGCCGAGCAGCACCGTCGTGCCGGCGATCCGCTTCCGGATCTGCTCCAGTTCCCGCGATGTATGGGGAAATTCGAGCGCGCCGCTTTCCGGATCGGTATCTCCGAACGCCAGGATGCGCAAGCCCCGAACCTTCGTTCCCCCCATGGCCCTGCCGAAGAGATCGGCCGACGGAAGCTGGAAGATGGAAAACCCTTCGGCGAGGAACTTCCCCCGATAGTTCATCGCCGCAAAAGGAAGGTAGACAAGCGCATCGTCCGGAATAAATCCGATCCTCTCCCCGGAAACGAAAGGAATGACCGGTTTGAGCAGCAGATCGTAAGCCTTCCGGGAAATACTTTCCATTTTTCTTTTATTCCGGTCGCGAATGGCCGCACGAAAGGAAAGGACGAGGAGGCGCAGTTCCTCGCGGGGCAGGTCAATCCTCTCCTGATGAATCCGATCCCTGTGAATGGCCCAGACATACAGACCGCCCGCCGTTGTGAAATAGTCGAAAAGGGTGGTGTTCTCGTCGAGCAGACTTTGAAGGGCAGCGGGATTTATGCCTCGTGCGGCAATCAGGGAGAGGAGACGCTCATCCTCCCCGCCGATCCGGTCGATCAAGGTCCGGTAGGTTGCTTCAGAACGTTTCAGACGTTCCCGAAGTGAATCTGCCGCCTCTTCATCGGTAACCTGCAGGAGGGTTCGCTGCAGATCTCGCATCTCCACCCCGAGTACGGCTTCTGCTCCAATCCGCTCCCGTTCGGCGGGAGTTCTGCCAAGATCCTGTCCGGCCAGAAGATCGACCGTCATGAGCGCTTTGGCCTTCTCAGCCGCCGTCAGGGCCTCCCTCACCATCCCTTCTCCGGCGAGGAGTTCAACGAGTGATTCATAAACCGCCCGGCGTTGGCGGCGGCAGACCTCATCGACCATGTCCGCCTTCAGAGCGGATCGTTCCGCTTCAATGATGGCAGCCGCCTCCTCAAGCAACCCGATCGCTTCCCGGTTCCGCCCTTCCCTCGCCGCGTAGCGGGAGAGGATGAATCTTGCCCATACCCGATAGCGGGAGTTCCTGTAATGATCCGACCGCTCCCGCAGCAACTCGGCCGCCTGTAGACCCTCGGTTCCCTCTTCCCCCTGGAGACCGAGTTCGCCGAGAAAGAGGAGGCCGCGGATCTCCGCGGCCGGGAATTCCGCCTTCCGTGACCATTCCCCCGCAGCGGCAAGATGATCGAGCGCCTCCGCCCGATTCCCCCTCATCCAGGCCTCCAGACCCAGAAAATTATGCGCATCGGCCTCTGATTTTTCGAAGTCGGCCGCCGGCAGATGCCATTCGAACATCGCCTGCCGGAGTTCCTGATTCAGCGCAAGGACATTACGGAGATGGGTTTCACCGGCGGGTTCCTCCCGGGTCGACGGCGCGCCGCTTGCGCCGTAGATCGCGAGCAGCCGGGGAAGACGGTCGGAGAGAATTCCGGCAATCCCGGCGTCGAGTTCCGTATCCCGCCGCAACATCTTGAGGTAAAGATCCCCCGCGAACGCGGCGTTCTGCTGGAGCGACTGGTTCAGCAGCAACAGGGCGCGGTGGAAATCCCCCTTCAGAAGGGCGAGATGGCCCTCCAGATACGCAGGGAAGGCGGTCAGCGGTGGCGCCTTCCATTTTACCCCGGCCTCACGGATCAGGCCGAGCGCCTCATCCTCCCGGTTAAAATGGAGCAGCAGAATCACCTTTCGACTCCAGGCGGTCGCTTCCCCGCTCGGGTTCTTTCCGAGGAGAAAGCCGTCAGCGGCCTGGTCCAGAAAATGGAGGGCCTTGTCCACCTCGCCCCGTGCCGCAAAGCGGCCGGCAACGGCAAGAGGGGTCAGCGGTGCGAAATGATCGTTATCGGCGGAAGTACGGTGAAGGCGGTTGAGGTCTTCCGACGGGAGTTCAGAATGATGGGGGCCTTCCGTTTCAACCTGCGGCAGCGACTCCCTCTCGGCGGGCGGCGGCGAAGGCTTCGGCGCCGCCGCCTTCATGCAGCCGGAGATGCCGAGCATGAGGCAGATCAGGATCGTCAGACAGGTCTGGAAAGGCATAACCCCTCGATATCGCCGCTTACGGGAATAGGTGTCGCAATGGACGGCGCGAACATACAAGAAAAAGAAACATTCGGCAAGCCGGCGATCAAAAAAAAAGCGGCCCCGCCGGGGAAAATGCGGCGCCGCACGAGTCCGTCCCTGCAAAAAAGAAGGAGACGGGATAATGCTCCCCTCACAGGTACGACCGTGCACCGACAAAAGAGCGGCTGAAGCGGTCCGTCGCGAGGGAATCCGTGCAAATCTTCTTCCCCCTCCCGGGGGCATGGATGAACAGGCCGTTTCCGACATGGATGCCGACGTGTGAGATCTTGCCTCCCGCACCGGCGAAGAAAAGGAGATCTCCCCCCCCCAGCGAGGAACGGTCGACCGGACTTCCCGCGGCGAATTGATCGCGGGAGGTCCGGGGAAGATCGAAACCGCTCAACTGATAGACGGTCATCGTCAAACCGCTGCAATCGAAGCCGGTTTCGGCGGAGACGCCCCCCCAGAGGTAGGGCACGCCGAGAAAACTCCGCGCCGAACGGACCAGTTCCTCCCGGAGGTAGGCATCCCCGAGCGCCTCCCGGTTCGCTGCCGCGTACTCTTCCGGCCTGACGACATAGAACGTTTCGATCAGCCCCGAATCCCGGAGCTCCTGAGCACGGATTCGGGCCTGTTCCTTCGTGGGGAAATTGCCGAAGCGGACCTTGTAGAGCCCCCGGCGGGCGATAAAATAGGTGGCATTAAGCCCCTTCTGCTGCAGGGCGCGGGTCAGGCGGGCGGCGTTTTCCGCGCTGGCAAAGGCGCCGGCCTGGATCGTGTAGCCCAGTCTGGGCAGTGCCTTCCTCTCCAGCGCCTTCGCCGGCGGCAGGGGCAAAGAGGCAGGACGAATGGCCGGACGGCCGCAACCCCCGGTCAGGATCGTAAGAATGAGGACCCCGCCGAAAAGAAACGCCGCCCTGCACTTCTGCATGCCCATGATGGAATCCTGTCTTGAATCCGATAACCGGTAAAACAGTGGATTCCGGGTCAAGCCCGGAATGACAAAAAGGAAATCACGAATTATTGGGGTTCATGATTCTCGGCGTTTCGGCTCGCCCCAACGCACCCGGACCAGATCACGGGCCCCGGAAGCGTCGGCGATCTCCCCTCCGAGTTGGGCATCCTCGACGGCCCGGAGGATCTCCTTGAAAACCGGGCTCGGCGCAAAACCCATTTCGATCAGATCCCGTCCGGTCAGCAGGCGGGGCGGCCGGAGCTCCTCTTCCGGATACTCTTCCAGCTTTTGCCGGCAGAACTCATAATGATCGAGCAGGCCATGGCTCGCAAGACAGTCGAGGCGGTGGAGCTCCAGGTGAAGCGCGAAATCGGGCGTCCGCAGAAGGCGTTTGAGGCGGTTCGGCCTCATCTCCCGTACATTCATGAACAGCATGTGACCGCGAACGAGGGCGAGGATCGTCTCCATCGCCTCCCGGGAGAAACGGAGTCTCCGGATGATCGCGGCCGCGATCTCCTCACCGCGCTGAACATGGCCGTAGAAATGGGTCCCGGCTTCATCCTCGGATCGGGTGACCGCCTTGCCGACGTCGTGAAGGAGAGCCGCCCAGGCGAGACGAGGGTCAGCCTCTCCATCCGGCCTTGGAAGCAGCGCGACCATCCGCAGCGTATGCTCCCAGACATCCCCCTCGGGATGAAAAACCGGAGGCTGTTCAACCCCCCGGAGGGCATCAACTTCAGGCAGGATCTCGACAAGAAGGCCGCTTTCCGACAGGAGTTCCAGGCCGCGCCGCCCCCCGCTGCCCGTCAGCAACCGGGAGATCTCGTCCCGAATCCGCTCGGCGCTGATCCGCTGGATCGTGGCCGCCCGCCGCAGGATGGCCGCGAAGGTCATCGGGTCGATCGAAAAACCGAGCGTCGCCGCGAAACGGATCGCCCGGAGCATCCGCAGGTGATCCTCGGCAAAGCGCTGCTCCGGATCGCCGATGGTGCGGATGATCCGCTGTTCGATGTCGCCGAGGCCGCCCACATGATCGATGATCCGGCCCGTCTCAGGGTCCATCAGCAGACCGTTGATCGTAAAATCCCGCCTCCGGACGTCCTCCTCCGCCGTCGCAAAGACGATCCGGGAAGGATGGCGTCCATCATCGTAGTCCGCCTCCGTCCGAAAGGTCGCCACCTCGAACGGCTTCCCCCCCTCGATGACGAGGCAGATGCCGAAACGCTCGCCGACGGGAATCGTCCGGGGAAAGAGCCCCCTGACCTCCCCCGGCCGGGCCGAGGTGACGATATCATAGTCGGCTGGCGCCTCGCCGCGGACAATATCCCGGACACAACCGCCCACCCAGAAGGCCTCATGACCGGCCTCCTTTAGTCGGCGGACAATTTCAGCGGCC
>CAYSSF010000068.1:0-17837 GCA_964433455.1 uncultured Syntrophaceae bacterium | reverse complement strand
GTCTCCAGTGGCGCGACGAGATGTGGGCCAAGTTTTCCCTCCCCTTTGATCTCGTGGATCGCGCCGAGACCCATGCCCTGCACCGCCGCCTCGGCATGGACGCCAACCCCTGGCGCTCCTTCAGCCGGATCATCGCCTCTTACCACTATCTGCGGCAGGAAGATGTCCTCACCCAGTTCCTGGCCGCCTGCCGGACACCGGAAGGCTCACCGCATCTGCCCTGGGATCTGCTCATCGTCGATGAATGCCACAACCTGATGCCCTCACCCTTCGGTGACGACAGCGATCTCTGCCGCATGCTGCGCCTCCTGGCGCCCCAGTTCGAGCACCGCCTGTTCCTGAGCGCCACGCCCCACAATGGCCACACCCGCAGCTTCACGGGACTGCTCGAAATCCTCGATCCCGTTCGGTTCAGCCAGACAGACGAACTGAAAAAAGCGGAAAGGGAGCGCATCCAGCAGGTCGTCTTACGACGGCTGAAAAGGGAAATCAACGCGCGCACAAGCCCGCCCCGCTTCTGCCGCCGCAACCCGCCCCAGGCACTGGTCCTCGAACTCTCTTCCCAGGAGATTGCCTTGAGCACCGCCTTCGATGTGTTCCGCACCGCCATCCGACGTCTGGCTGCCAGCGGTGAGACCCGTCGCCGACGTGCCGGCAGCTTTGCCGTCGAGATCCTCGGCAAACGTCTCCTGAGCTGCCCTACGGCCTTCGCCGAGTCGTGGCGGCGCTGCCGGGAAGGGCTGGCGGAAGGAACCGCTGCGGATGAAACCGACGTCATGGCAGCCAAACGCAACGTCGAACGAGAGACCGGCGACGACCGTGAGACCCAGTCCCGCGAGGCGACGGCCGCGGGCGTTGTCGGCGCCTGGCTGAAGGCTGTTGCAATGGACCTCCAAAGCGAGATCGCCGACATCGACCAGGCGATTGCCGACATGGGTTTCGATCTTTCCCGGAATGACCTTTACGAGCAGAATCCCGTCGCCGACGCCCGCTTCGACACCCTGGCGGATCTTATCGAAACGCTCCTGCAGCCTGAGAAAACCTGGCGCAACGACGAACGCCTTGTCATCTTTACGGAATACAAGACCACCCTCGACTACCTTGTCCGTCGCTTGCGGGCGAACCACGAGCCAGACCGGATTCTGACGCTCTTCGGAGGAATGGACGAAAACGAACGCGACTTGGTGAAACAGGCTTTCAATGACCCGCGCCACCGGGTGCGCATTCTCCTGGCGACCGATGCCGCCGCCGAGGGTCTGAACCTCCAATGGACGGCCCGCACCCTGCTGCACTTCGACTGCCCCTGGAATCCTTCCCGGCTTGAACAGCGTAACGGCCGGGTGGATCGCCACGGCCAGGCCCGCGACGTCACGGTCTATCATTTCGCCACGGACCGGGACCAGGACCTCCGCTTCCTTGCGCACGTGATCCGCAAGGCCGACGAGATCCGCGAGGATCTGGGCTCCGCTAACGAGCTCTTTGACGAAGCTGCCCATCGGCGGCTGGTCGAGGGGGAAAGCGCAGCCGCCGTCCAGGCCGACCTGGACCGTCGCATCGCCTCCGCCCGCGGCCGGGCGGCAGTGGAGGCCGATGCTACGATAGAGACGGGCGCCGAAGGACGCGCCGCAGATGATCGGCTACGCGCTTTGGCTGCCGAGATCGATCTCGATCCGGAAGCGCTCCGGACCACCCTCGAAGGGGCGATGGCGATCCGTGGCGGCCGCCCCCAACTCGAACCACGGCCGGCCGATGCCACCTACCGTCTCCTGAACCCGGCACTCTCCGGTTGGAGCGAGATCATCGACGAAACGTTGAGGCGAAATGTCGGACGCAACAGCCGCGGTCCCGTCTCCCGACTCGCCTTCAGTCCCGAGCCGTTCCTGGAGCAAGTCGGTGAAAGGCGTATCTTCTGTCCCCGCCCGGACATCTTTTTCATGCACCTCTCCCACCCGATGCTCCAGCGGGCACTCTCGGCCCTCACGCGCCGCCGCTTTCCTGGCGGGGGAGAGGAGGTTTCCCGCTGGACCGTACGGCGGGGTGAGGTTCCGCCCGGCGTCGAGGCGCTTGTCCTGCTAAGCATCGAGGAGCTGGCCATCAATGAACTACGCGAGAGCTTTCACCACTGGGTCCGCACGCTGCTCTTTCCCATCCGGAACGGAGTCCTTGGCGAGCCCCTTGTCCACCGCCCGGCTATGGAGTTGCGCAGCGCCGCCGTCGTCGGCGACGAGAAGCTTTGCGGCCGAGCCCGCGATATTCTCGACGAGGTCGCGCCGGACCTCAAGCGATTCCTCGCCGATTACGCCGCAAAACTCACGACCAATCTCAAAAGCCAGTTGGAAACCACCGGCGTCCAGGCCCACCGCCAGGAGGAGGAACGCTACCGCAGCCGCCAGGGCGAGGTTTCGACCCTGATTGCCGAAAACACCCTCGGGAAGCTTGAACGGGAGATCGACAAACTCAAGGTGGAACGCCGGCAAGGTCTTCTGTTCGATGAAGAGGCCAGGGTCGACGCCATCGATCGCTCCATCGAGGAAAAGCAGGCGGAAATCACCCGCCGCACCCGTCATTACGAAGAGGTGCGCGTCCAACTTGAACGGGAACGAGAGCGCATCGTCAGGTATCTGCTCCCCCGACGACACGCCATGACTTCTACGGCCCAGGTATTCCCGGTCACCATCGAGGTGCGACTGCCCGGAGGCGCCCCATGAACGGTAGCGAACTCATCGGCTGGGATCGCCTGCGCCACGGCGGCCTCCTCCTCGACGCACCGCGCCTCCGCCGGATCGCTGAGCATACGCCCGAGCCGCTGTCTTCCTACCAGGAGCGTGAACTGCGCCGGCAGGCAGGGGCGCTTCTCGACGGCGGCGCGAACGCCGCGGACTTCGTACGCTTTATCCTGGAAGAGATCTGCGGTTTTACCGCCGCAAACGGTTCCTGGCAGCGAGGACCCCAGGTCGGCGCTGAATGGGGCCGCCGCGCCGTCACGGGCGAGACGATCAAGCCCCGCCACCTGTGGAGCGCTGCAACTGGCGCGACCTTCCCCGTCTTTATCGACGATGAGACCCGCCTCGGCGTTGGCCGTGGCCGCAGGTCCATGAGCCACGTCATTCAGTGGCTCCGCGGGGGAAGCGAACGCCTTGCCGTCCTGACCAACGGCCGCCAGTGGCGTCTGATCTTCGCCGGTCTCGATTTTGACGCCTGGTGCGAATGGGACGCGGAGCTCTGGTTCGAGGGAGGCGCCCTCTCCGCCCAGGTCGCCGCCCTACGGACGCTCCTCGCCCCGGCCCTCTGGACACCGCCGGCGAAGGATGCGCCACCCCCGCTCCTGGAGGCGATCCTCGACAGCCGCAAGGGGCAGGCGGAACTTTCGGCCGTCCTGGGCGAACGGGTTCGCGAGGCCGTCGAAATCCTCGTCCAAGGCCATGGCGACGTCCTGAAAGAACAGTGCGCAGGCGTCGATCCGGCCGAGATCTACCGCGCCGCCGTACGGATGGTCATGCGGATGGTTGTGGTCCTCTTCGCCGAATCCCGTGATCTTCTCCCCCGCGACAACACCCTATACCATGGCGCCTATGGACTGACGGGCCTTATCGAAGAGATGGAGAAGATCGCAGCCCGCGGCGGCAATCGCCTCGCCCGTTCCTGGAGCGCCTGGCCGAGGGCACTGGCCCTCTTCCGCCTCGTCCATACCGGGTCCCACCACGAAAAACTCCCCGTCCCTGCCTATGGCGGTGAACTCTTCGCCCCGGGCGACGCCGCGTCGCCGGACGGCCTCTTGCACGCCCTCGCTGTCTTCGAGAATGCCTGCTTCGACAGGGAACTCCTCCCCGACCGCGATGTCCACCGCATGCTGGAGCGCCTCACCCGCACGCGCGTAAAGCTCCGGCAGGGAAGGGCAAGCATCTGGATTCCCGCGCCGGTCGATTTCTCCGACCTCTCCAGCGAGTACATCGGCATCCTCTATGAAGGCCTCCTTGATTTTGAACTGAGGACCGCCCCTCCCGGCGACCCCGTCATCTTCCTCGCCGTCGGCAACCAGCCGGCCCTGCCTCTCTCCCGCCTCGAAGCGATGGACGATAATGCCCTGACCGATCTGTTGGAGAAGATGAAGGACACGGGCCAGGGGGACGAAGAGGCGGCTGAAGGAGTGGAGGAAGCCTCTGTTGATGGTGAGGGAGACCATGACGCCGACAATGACCATGATGATGCCGCTGGTGGTGAAGACGTGGTCCCCGGCGGGCTCTTTTCGGTTTCGGAGGAGGCCGCCGCGGGAGAGGGGATCGAGGAACCCGGCGACGAGCGCCACGTCACGCGCACCCGCGCCGAGACATGGGCGCGCCGCGCCGTCGAGGTTGGGAAGCTCGCCCGACGCCACAAAGGAACCCTTACACCGGAGAAACGGCTCGTCTACGAAGCGGCCATCGCCAGGAAGGCGCGCCAGCTCGTCGTCCGAGTCATCCTGCCGGGCGAGTGGTATGTTGTCCGCTGGGGCGGCACCCGCAAGGGGTCGGGAACCTTCTACACCCGTCCGGGGCTGGCCGTCCCCACGGTCCAGCGGACCCTGCGGCCCCTGGCATACGATCCCCCGACGGATGCGGTCGGCCGCCCCGACACCGACGCCCCGGCCTCCGCTTGGACGCCGAAGACTCCCGAAGCGATCCTTGCCCTGAAAATCTGCGACGACGCCTGCGGCTCCGGGACCTTCCCCGTGGCGTCCCTGCGCTTCCTCACCGACGCCCTCTACGCCTCCCTCCACTACCACAAGCGGATCACGGCCGACGGTGAGAAAGCCGTGGCGCGGATCATTTCGCCCACTCCGGAAGGTTCCGGCATACCCGAAGAGCGCCTCGCTCAGGAACTCCTCCCCTGCCGCCCGGAGGATGACGACTTCGAAAAGAAGACCAAGGCGATCCTGCGTCGTCACGTCGTGGAACGCTGCCTCTACGGGGTGGACCTCGATCCCCTGGCGGTGGAACTCTGCCGCCTCTCCCTCTGGATCGAGACGATGGACCGGACGCTCCCCTTCTCTTTCCTCGACCACAAGATCAAGTGCGGCAACAGCCTCGTCGGCGCCTGGCTCGACCAGTTCCAGCACTACCCGGCCATGGCCTGGAAGAACCGCGAGGGGGGCGACAAGAACCATACAAACGGCGTCCACTTCGCAAAGGAAGCGCACACCAAAGCCCTCAAGACTTTCGTCAAGGAGAAACTTACGCCCGATCTGCGGCGGTTCCTGGCGGGGCCAACCCTCTTTTCTCAGGACCTGCAGGCGGAGGCTACCACGGCCCACGCCGGCGCCCTCGCCGTCCTTGCGCGTCTCCACGACCTCCCGGTCCATGACAGCGCCCTGCGCGCCCGGATCTACCGCGAGGAGCTCGTCGGCGCCCCGGCCTGGCGTTCCCTGAAATCCGCCCTGGACCTCTGGTGCGCTTGCTGGTTCTGGCCGGCGGACGCCCTCGATCATGCGCCCCTCCCGACGACCCTCCATGCCCCGTCGCCGGAGACCCGGGCCATTGCCACCCGGATCGCCGCAGCCAAGCGTTTCTTCCACTGGGAGCTCGAATTCCCCGATGTCTTTTGTACCGCGGGTTCGGGCTTCGATGCCAACCTCGGGAATCCCCCCTGGGACATCGCCAAGCCAAACTCCAAGGAGTTCTTCTCCAACATCGATCCCCTCTACCGCGCCTACGGCAAGCAGGATGCCCTCCGGCATCAAACCGATTATTTCACCGATGCGCGGATCGAACGGGCCTGGCTTGACTACAACGCCGACTTCCGTGCCCAGTCGAACTTCATGGGCTATGCCGCGAACCCCTTCGGCGATCCGAGTGTAAACGAAGCCAGCCAGGACCGCTTCGCCATCGCCCGCGGCCGGGACAACGAGCTCTTTCATGCCCGCTGGCGGGAATCCCGCGCCAAAAGCCGGGGATTCGCCGACCCGGCGCACCCCTTCCGCCACCAGGGGTCTGCGGACATCAACCTCTACAAGGCGTTTCTGGAGCAGACCCATGCCCTCCTGCGCCCGGACGGCCGTCTCGGCTTCATCGTCCCCTCGGGCCTCTATTCCGACCACGGCACGGGGGGCCTGCGCCGCCTGTTCCTCGACCACTGCCGCTGGGAGTGGCTCTTCAATTTCATCAACTGGTGTAAGATTTTTCCGTCGATCTACTATCGTTTTAAGTTTAATACGATTGTGGTGGCGAAGGGTGGCAAGACCATTGCGATCCGTACGGCATTCGTGAGGACACAACTCGATGACTGGGAGAACGCTGAAGCCCTCGCCACGCCCTACAGCCGCGCCCAGGTCACCCGGTTCAGCCCCCGGTCGCTGGCGATCCTCGAAATCCAGTCTCAGCGGGATCTGGAGATCCTGGAGAAGATTTACGCCAACTCCGTCCTCCTGGGCGATGACAGCCTCGACGGTTAGGGAATCCGATACGCCACAGAGTTCCATATGACGAACGACTCGCGCCTCTTCCCCCCACGACCGCGCTGGGAGACCGACGGCTACCGAGCCGACGAGTACAGCCGCTGGCTTAAGGGCGACTGGCGGCCCGTTGGGGAGCTCTGGGCAGAAATGGGCGTCGATTCCGCGACAACTGCCCCTGCCGTGATCGAGCTGGAGGAGTGGCTCTTCGATCCCACCGCCAGCCCGGAAGAGCGGGTCGCCCGCGCCCGCCAAGTCCATGGCCATCTCCTCAAACCCGGTGACGTTCAGCGCACCTCCTGGCGCCTCCGCTGCGCCCAGCCGCCCTACGACGCCCTTCCCATCCCCCGGGCCGACCTCCCGCCGGGCATTATTCTTTCCCGTGAGGCCGACGCCTGGATCCGGGAAGATCGGATCGAGGACACGGCCCTGCCGCTCTACGAAGGCCGGATGATTGGCCAGTTTGACTTCAGCCAGAAAGGGTGGGTCAGCGGCAAGGGCCGTACCGCCGGCTGGCGCGATATCCCCTGGGACCGCAAGCAGATTGAACCGCAGTATCTCATTTCTCTCAAGACGTGGCAGGAAGAGGAACTGTCGACCTATCTTAGGGAATATGCCGCGAATCACGACAAAGACGCGGCGGAAACCGAGGCGGAAAGACTCCGAGATCCAGTTGCATTAGCCCTGTGGTGGTGGCCGCAACGCCGAAAAATTACCATCATGGATGTGACATCAAGCACAAATAAGCGGACAGTTATTGCAACACCCTTGCACTGTGTACCCTGCGGCCATAAAACACCAACCTTGACGCCCAGTGACCGCGATAATGTGCTTCCTGCTACGACAGTTCTTAATTCCTTTGCCTTCGACTTTATCGTCCGCTTTCGCCTTGGAGGTAACTCGCTAATCTGGTCAGTCCTGGCTGAGAGTCCATTTGTTAAAAGGTCAATTTTAACAGAGGGCCGGTTGATGCCTTGTTCCGCTAACCTCGGCATGCCAAATATGTTGTTTTCCCCCTATTGGATGAGGCTCCAAGAGTCCTTGTCATCTTCCTCAATAAGAGCCATTTGGGCGCTTTCCGATGCAGAGTATTTTCGACTGCGCTCTGTAACCGATGCCCTTATTACATGCCGGTATGGGCTTAGCAGTAGAGACATGAATCATATTATCCGGGACTGTGACCGGCCACTTCCCATCACACCATGTGGTAGAAACCCAAATGGCTTTTGGCGGATAGATAAGGAAAAGGAACCCGAACTCCGTCATACCATCCTGACCCTTGTTGCTTTCCGGGACCTCGAAGAGAAGATTCGCGCCTGTGGCGGCGACCGGGAGAAGGGCATCGAAGCATTTCTGAACCAGAACGACGGCGAAGGCTGGCTGATCCCCGAGACCCTGCGTCTTACCGACTACGGCCTCGGCCATGACGAACGGGCGAAATACCCCCAACCAGTCGCCGGCCGTCTTGGCCCCCGCTTCTACGACTGGCAACTAACCCAGTCCCCCGAGGAATCCTGGCGCGAGTGCCACCTTCACGCCCGCAACCTTTTGGGAGAAACGGGCTATAAACAGCTTCTTGGTGATATCGAATCCCATGATGATGAGCAAAAGGCTCCGCTTATTTCAGAACCTGCATCAAAGTTTGGTTTTGGTAAAGATAAGCAAGGGAGTCTATTTTAAAAGGTACTGGCTAGAACTAAGAAAAAAGTGTGGAGAAACATTGAGTTGAGGAGCGGGCAGAAAGACCCAGTAGCGTAACGGATGCAAGGATATTAAATCATGGATGACAATGTTGATATGGATAAGCACGCAGATAAAGAATTGTCGAGGTTCAAAAACACACTTAAAAGGGCGTGGAAAATCTTTTATAAAAGTTGCTCGGCTGTAGTTATAATCTCAATTATATCAAGATATGGCATATCACTATTCTTAAATATCCCAACGCTCGCATTGATTCTTTCTTGTATTATATTCGTCCTAACTATTTTTAGTTACAGAAATTTCTACGATTATTACTCCAAGCTCCCTGCGAATGTGAACGCTTGTCATCCCTCAAGTATTCAATTCTTCTTTACTTTTCTTCTGTCTATCATTTTATTAATTACTGCGGTCCCGGCATTAATTATTTATTGGTTAGTAAATCCCAGCAATATCAAAAAAGGTATACAAATTGCTGTCTTTTGTGTTGTAGGTATTTCAGGTGTTCTGTATTATATTAAGAACCGTGATAAATTCCCCACGGCAGCAGATAAGATTACCTATTTTTCGGCTCTGTTTATAGCCCCCATTTCGGTGTTGGAAATACTTTTATAATCAGAAGGGTGAATTGATCTTGGTGGTTCAATTATTATTACTCTGGCAATTAAACATGTCTATGAAATCTGTGCAATGCCCATATTCATTGAAGATGTCCATCTCGCATTGCCATATTTGGTTGCCGCTGACACAAATCGAAATAATCGCTTGCATAATGTGACCGAACAGGTAAAAATACTACCTATAGTGAATCATATTGACAACTGAGTGGTCCGCTGACCAGTTGACGTTTTGGTTTGATACGGGGATTTTTGTTACCTATATGAACACCGAACAAAAACTTAAAGCCACTGATTTCTTTGCCAGCCATCCGGTATTCTCCCTCGATGAAGCCGCCGCTGCCTTACTGCCGGAGGGGAAGCGGCTGCGTGTCGTCGAACGCCTCAAGCACCACCTCAGGACCGGTCGCCTGAAACGCGTCACCCGCGAGATATACGCTGTTGTGCCGCCGACCCTGTCCCCGGCAGATTTCCACCCGGACCCCTTTCTTGTGGCAAGTGCCATGTATCCTGACGGCGTCTTCTCGCATCACAGCGCCTTGGAGCTGCTCGGGGCCGCACATTCGCTTTGGAATCAGTGCACCCTCTATGTCAACAGGCGACGCCGTCCCCTCCAACTGGAGGGAGCAACGCTCCGCTTCCTGGATCTTCCCCTTTCGATGAAGGGCGACTCAGGGAAACAGGTCGGCACAAGGCGGATAGAGCGCCAGGGGAAACTGCTGGAAGTCACAGGTCCCGAACGCACCTTGGTCGAGGGATTCAGCCGACCGTCGCTGGTCGGAGGCCTGGAGGAGCTGGTCAACTCTGCCGCCGGGTTCACAACCCTCGATCTTGCACTCCTGGAGGAGGTCCTTCACCGGTATGACATGGCAAAGCTCTGGGCGGCGACAGGGTGGTTCCTGGAGAGGTTTCAGAAAAGCTTCCATGTGCCTGATTTACTTCTCACCCGCATGGAACAGCACCGCCCGTGTTCCCGGGCATACGTCGAACGGGGGCAGAGGGGCGGCCTTCTTGTCCGGCGCTGGAATCTGATCCTTCCCAAGGTTCTTTTATCCCCAGGGGAGCCTGATGAACGTTAGCCTGGAATACCTGAGGAGCTGTGCGAATGAGACCGGGTATCGGATTGAACCGCTGGAAAAGGTCGTCCGTCTCGGGGAAATGGCGGCGGATATCAAGCGGCACCCGCTCCTCGGGGCGGTGCTTGCCCTGAAAGGCGGCACGGCCTTCAACCTCTGTTTCGGCCCGCCCAAACGGCTCTCCGTGGATCTCGATTACAATTATGTAGGACAGCTCGACCGGGCGGCCATGCCGGAGGCACGGCCTGTGGTGGAGCAGGCCGTTGTCGATCTGGCCCGGCGTCAAGGGTATCGCGTGCAGCAGTCGGCTGACGCCTTTGCCGGACGCAAGTTCTATCTTCTCTACCGTTCGGTTCTTGGGCCGGAGGAGCGGATCGAGGTGGATCTGAATTTCCTCTTCCGGCTGCCGATCGCCGGGACCGAGGTGCGCGAGCTCTGGCAGCCCGGTGCATTGGATCGCCCTTCCATACGGGTGGTCAGCCTGGAGGAGATCCTCATCGGAAAGTTTCTGGCCCTGCTCGATCGTGGCGCGGTGCGCGACGCCTGGGATATGGCTTATCCGCCGCCATCGTCAGCAGAGGTATTCCAATCGATTCTATTTCGGCGCTGGTTCATCGCCCTGGCATCCATTCTTGAACACCCGCTGACGACCTATACCCGAGACCGTCTTGAGGCAGGCATCACCGACCGGGATGTCGAGGAGCGTCTTGCCCCCCTTCTGGCAGGTGTCTTGCCTGACAGGAAAGAGCTAAGTGAACGCGCTTGGGCCGCCCTGGGAGGATTTTTGACCCTGGAACCCCATGAAGAAGAATTCATCACCGCCGTCCAGCGGGGAGAGCTGCAGCCCGAGCTCCTCTTTCCGGACGATCCCAAGGAAGCTGAGTGCATCGCTGCTCATCCGGCGATCCTGTGGAAGATGGAAAACGTACGGAAATACCTGGCACGACCGGCTAGACCGGGAAGAGGCGACGCTAAAGATAATCAAAAGAGGCATTCAGGACTTTGATTAGCACATTGGCATCGGCAACGATCGTGCGGCGTGGGTGCACTGTCACGTTTCGGGCCTCTTACCAGGATCATCGGCGAGACCGACACTTTCGAGGAGGCGATCGATTTCGTTCGCCGACAGCCCTACCATCAAAACCAGTTCCTTCAGCTTGCCTCGGGAGATCTCATCTCGCCGAAAGGCCTCAATGGTTTTATAGTTCTGTATAAAAACATGTTGGTGAAAGGTCATCCACGAATTCAAAATAATCCACGTGCTTTCTACGCGGAATTTTGGTATTCACTATCCACAGGCATGGGGATGGAGTTGCGGCACAAATTGTGTAAACAATTGCTTGGAGGATAAGAACATGTCCCGCGCTTTTGCAGAAATTGAGCAGCAAGCAGGAATGCTGGCGCCGGATGAACGCGCCCGTCTGGCAGAGGTCCTCTTAGAATCACTGTGCAAAGATTCATTGCAGGAGATCGAAACCGCGTGGCAAAACGAGATCGAGAAAAGGGTCGCGGCCTTTGATCGGGGAGAAGTCAAAACATTTCTCGCAGAGGACGTGTTTGCCGAGGCCAGGCGCATCGGTCGATGAACCGCGTTTCCTTCATTGCAGAAGCACGACGGGAATTTCTTGCCGGGGTGGCTTGTTACAATGAGGCTGAGCCCGGTCTGGGAGAGCGCTTTGCCCGGGCGGTGGAGGAAGCTGCCGCCCGCGCTCTTGCCTTTCCCAATTCCGGTTCCCTATATGTTTCGAATACCCGCCGAGTTTTCACCAAGGCATTCCCCTTTTCCATCGTCTATCGACCTGAACCTGCCGGAATCATCATTTTTGCCGTAGCCCATCATTCACGTAAACCCGACTACTGGCGCTCGCGGATTCTTGTTCGTTAGCGGGGGAATCGAAGACGGGGTACTGGGGACGTTAAAGCAGCAGGATCGATGGAACTATGGTTCTCTATCCATTTTGCTTGCGTAGGCTGACACATTATGTTAGTTTACGTAAACAAAATGGACAGATTGGTGTTTCGATGCTCAAATCAATAACCTCTTTTGTCGAAGATCTCCAGACCAAGGGTCGCTATACATTCACCCAGACCGAGGCGATGAATGCCGATCAGCGATCCGATATCGCGCTGGAGGCGGCGTTGCGGCGGCTCAAGCAGAAAGGCCGGATTGCAAACCCGCGCAGAGGATTCTACGTGATCGTCCCTGCGGAATATCGGGAAGCGGGCTGTCCGCCGGCGAGTTGGTTCATCGACGATCTGATGCGGTTTCTCAACCAGCCTTATTATGTCGGGATTCTGAGCGCGGCAGCGATCCATGGCGCAGCCCACCAGCAGCCGATGCTCTTCCAGGTCGTAACAGACAGGCCCACAAGACCGGCTCGGGCAGGCCGTGTCCGAATCAGCTTCCATATGGGGTGCCATGTCGAGAAGGCGCGGGTGGTCGAGACCCAGACGGAGACCGGCTCGATGCGGGTTTCCACTCCGGAGGCGACCGCTTTCGATCTTGTCCGGTTCGTGTCCGCGGCTGGGCATGTGGGCAACGTCATGACTGTGCTGAGCGAGCTTGTCGAGAAACTCAATCCGCAGTCGTTGTCCTCTCTTGCCGATTCGTATGCGGTATCCGATGTTCAACGGCTTGGATACCTGCTGGAACGTCTCGGTGAAAACCGTCTTGCGGACCCGCTTGCGGTCTGGCTGAGAGTCCGGCGTTACCGGCCCATTCTTCTCGTCCCGGGTCAAACCAAAGGCGACGCCCCCTCCGACCCGCGGTGGCGCGTCATTTCCAACGAGACCCTGGAGGTGGATCTTTGATCCCCCGCGCCAATATCACGGCCTGGCGCGCCCGCGCACCGTGGCCAACGGATGCCCAGGTCGAGCAGGATCTCGTCCTGTCGCGGGCGCTCGTGGAGCTTTACGGCAACGCGTCCGTTGCCCGGGCGGTGGCATTCCGCGGAGGAACAGCGCTGCATAAGCTCTTTTACTCTAAACCTGGCCGCTACTCTGAGGATATCGATTTGGTGCAGACAGGCGCGGGGCCCATCGGCCCGATTCTCGATGCGATCCGCACATCCTTGGATCCCTGGCTTGGCGAGCCGAAGCGAAAACAAAGCCAAGGCAGGGTCACGATGATCTACCGTTTTGAAACCACAACCAAACCATTTCAACTGATGCGTCTCAAGGTTGAAATCAACACACGCGAGCACTTCGCCGTTCTGGGAATTCAGCACTACCCGTTCGTCGTCGAGAGTCCCTGGTTCTCGGGCAAAGCAGATATCGGGGCCTATAGGATCGAGGAGATGCTCGGGACGAAACTGCGCGCCCTCTATCAGCGGAAGAAGGGGCGAGACCTCTACGACCTTTGGCTTGCCCTTACGACCCTTGAGGTCGACGATGAAAAGATTGTCGATTGCTTCGGTCGTTACCTAGAGCACGATGGTCTTGCAGTCTCGCGCGCCGAATTCGAAGAGAACCTGAACGGCAAGCTCCGGAATCAATCTTTTCTTGGCGACATCACGCCGCTTTTACCGACGGAAGTTTCTTACGATGTAGCCGATGCCGGTGCACTGGTGGGGCAGAGGCTCATCGCGAAGCTTCAGGGGGACCCGTGGAAAGGGTCGGATATCTGACGGGTGATTTTGTCGACGACATAAAAACAAGACAGACGATGTTTGCATTATGTGCTGGAAAGGGTAAATGAACTACCTGTATCCGCTCGGAACGTCAACTCAGCGTGGTACGATGGAGTTGATATGGTAATCCGGCGCCAGGGATACCGGATTTGAAAAGCCGCCGATGTATTCGCGTAAATGAGGGCTTATCATGGCATTGAACCCCATCGTCTTTACCGAAAAGGTTGTCCGGAGTTTTCTTCGCTACCAGCTCACCGCCTATCCCTTTGCCGACGAACGCCTGCACACGCAGATGCGGCGTCTGCTCTCGCTGGATGAGACGCGCCGGTCTCCCCTCCTGAAGGGTCCCTACATCAGCCTCTCGCGTCCCTTCCGGCAAGGTGCAACGGTGGAGGATCTGGTGGCCGAAGGTCTCTTTCATCCCCATATGCGTCAGCGCATTCCGACAGAGATCACAAGGGTCTACGGACACCAGGAAGAGGCGATCCGGGCCATCCGCTCCGGGCGGACAACCCTGGTCTCGACAGGAACCGGCTCCGGCAAGACCGAGTGTTTTCTATACCCGGTCATCAGCCAATGCCTCGCCTTGCGGGACGAGGGGGCGCCCGCCGGGATCAGCGCCGTGATCGTCTATCCGATGAACGCCCTGGCCGAAGACCAGCTCGGACGCTTGCGGTCCCTTCTGGCCGGTACCGGCATCAGCTTCGGCATGTACGTCGGAAAGACCCCCGAAAGGGAGGCCAATGTGGCGGGCTTCCGCCTTCCCGCAGGGGCGTCCCTGGCCGATTACGAAGCAAAACTGGCCGAGGTCCGCCGGGAGAAGAGGAGCGAGACGGTCTATCCTCCCGAGGAGATCTGCTCACGCGAGGTTATGCGCACAAAGGGTCGTCAGCCGCGGATCCTGCTGACGAACGTGAAGCAGTTGGAACTCCTCCTCACGCGCCAGCGGGACGTCGAGCTGTTCGCCGACGCGAGACTGGACTTTCTTGTCTTCGACGAGGCCCATACATTCGCCGGTGCTCAGGGGGCTGAAACGGCCTGCCTCATCCGCCGCCTGAGAGCCTTTTGCGGCCGCGAGGCTCAGGATACGGTCTGCATAGCAACCTCGGCGACCATTGCCGACCGGCGGAACCCCGATGCCGCCCGCGACTTTGCGAGTCGATTTTTCGGCGTGGCGAAGGAGTCGGTCGTAACCGTGAGCGAGGCGTACGAGCCGGAAGTGTGGGCCGGGGACCGTGTCACGCCCCCACCCGTGAAAGATGCCGGGCGCCTGCTCAACGAATGCGTGCAAGCTGTGGAAGACGAGAATGGTGACGGAGAGGCGATCCGCGCCGTCTATCGCTCCCTGACCACCACCACTCTGGCCGCGGGGAAATGGCCCGAGGTCCTGTACGGATCACATTCGCGTATAGCCGAAAGACGAACAAACCCGCTGCTCGGTAGATCTGGAGCCCTGTATTGGTGGTAATTATAAGACATTAGGTGAATCTATGCGGAATGCGGATCGCGATTACCTCAGTCTTCTGTATGATATCGGCGAACTCTCGAACCTGATCCGGGAGAGTACGGATATCCAGAATCTGCTCGATCGCACCGTCGCGATGATCTCCGAGCGCCTCCAGGCGGAGGTGTGTTCGATCTATCTCTACGATGAAGAGACGCGCGAGCTGGTGCTCAGGGCCACCAGGGGGCTCAATCCGGAGGCCGTGGAAAAGGTGCGCATGGCCTATGGAACCGGGTTGGTGGGCGCCACACTGGAAGGGCTGGAGCCGATCGTGGAAGGCGACGCGCCCAGCCATCCCCGTTTCAAGTACTTCAGCGAGGCCCATGAGGATGCCTTCCGCTCCTTCCTCTCCGTGCCTCTCCGCCAGGGGGAGGTTCAGATCGGGGTTCTGGTGGTGCAGCACTCCTCACGGGACTACTTCGACGATACCGACGCCAGGGCTCTGCGGGCCATCGCCTCCCAACTGACGGGCGTCCTCCAGAACGTGCGGCTGCTCATGGATCTCAGGCGGCGTGACGGTGCGTTGGAGCGTCCCGCCGGCGAGAATCTTTCCTTTGTGAAAGGTCAGGCAGCCTCGCCCGGTTTCGCCTATGGTCCGGCCGTCGTTTTCGATCGGAGCCACGTGAGGCTGCTCGAGACGGGCGATCTCTTCAGCGGCACGGAGGATGATTTCCACCGGGCCGTTGCCGAGACCGCCCGGCAGCTCGAACAACTTCAGCAGAAGATCACGAATCGTCTCCCCGAAAGCGCTTCCCTGATCTTTTCATCCCATTTCCTGATGCTCAAGGACGCCCAGTTCACCGACCGCATTGTTTCGAAAATCCGGGCGGGGATCGTCGCATCCGAGGCGATCAGGGAGACGGCCCGCCACTATAGCCACCTCGTCGGCATGAGCCCCCACCTCTATCTCCAGGAGAAGGCGAAAGACATCGAGGATCTTGCCGGACGTCTTCTGCGGAACCTCGCCGGCCACCCCTGGGAGGATCCGGACCTCTATGAGCATAAGGTCGTGATCGCCCCGGCGCTCTA
Organism: uncultured Syntrophaceae bacterium; assembly: GCA_964433455.1. Lineage (GTDB taxonomy): Bacteria > Desulfobacterota > Syntrophia > Syntrophales > UBA5619 > UBA5619. The sequence goes on along the minus strand of CAYSSF010000068.1, from coordinate 1,857 downwards.
CCCTTCGGAGGTTCTCAAGTTCGCCGCAGAAGGGGCCGCGGGAATCGTGCTGACCAGCGGCGGCGTCACCTCCCATGTCACGATCCTGGCCCGCTCGCTTGCGCTGCCGCTCGTGATCGCCGGACGCCCCGGCCTGCTCTCCCTTGCGCAGAATACGCCCGTACTCCTGGACGCCGAGTTGGGCAATGTATACGTCGCTCCGGGCGCGGAGGTGGTCGAACACTTCCGGAAAAGCGATGAGACCCGCCGGGCCGTGGCGTCGCAGGCCGGGATGATGCTCCCGGAGACCCATACCCACGACGGCGAAAGGGTCTGCCTGATGGCCAACATCAACCTTCTGAGCGAGGTATCCATCGCCAGGGAGCTCAAGGCCGAAGGCATCGGTCTCTATCGGACCGAGTTTCCGTTCCTGATCCGGGCAAATTTCCCGGCGGAGGAAGAGGAGTACCGCATCTACAAGCGCCTGTGCGACGCCATGCCCCGCCGGCGGGTGATCTTCCGGACCCTCGATATCGGGGGCGACAAGGTGCCCGCCTACTGGGAGATCGCAGGCGAGCCCAATCCCCAGCTCGGGCTGCGTTCCATCCGCTTCTCGCTGCGCCACCCGGAACAGTTCCGCCAGCAGGTGCGCGCGATCCTGCGGGCCGGCGCCGATACCGAGCGTTTGGGCATCATGTTTCCGATGATTTCGTCTCTGGATGAATTCGCCCGCGCCCGGGAACTGGTGATGGAGAGCCTGCATGTCCTGCATCGGGAGGGGTTGCCCCATCACGCGTCCCCGGCCCTCGGGGCGATGATCGAGGTGCCCGCCGTCGTCGAAATCGCGGATGAGCTTGCCCGCGAAGCCGATTTTCTTTCGATCGGCACGAATGATTTCGTCCAGTACCTTCTCGCTGTGGACCGGATAAACGAACAGGTGGCCTATGCCTACCGGCCTGAAAACCCCTCCGTCCTCAGGGCCCTCAAACGGCTGACCGACGCCGCCGGGCGGGCCGGCAAGGAAATCAGCGTCTGCGGGGAGATGGCCCACGATCCGGACCTGCTCCCCTTCCTGCTCGGCATCGGCATTCGCACGCTGAGCGCCGACCCGCAGCATCTCACAGAACTCCAGCAATGGATCGGCGCGATCGACCTTCGCGATGCCGAGGCGTATGCCGCGATGCTGCTTGCCGAGTCCACCCTTGCAGGTGTGCAGAAAGTGATCGGGGGCGGATTGAACCCGGGCCGTCGCAGGCGGTCGGCGCAAGAGAAGTCCGCCCCGCTACCGAAATCGACCTCGTCGCGGATAAAAAGAGTCGATCATTGAACCGCCGTACCCTCACGGCGAGAATTGCCCCTGTCTCAACAGACAAGACAACGGCCTTGGAATTCTTCACTCGGAAAGAAAGCTTCGCCCTTCATCACCGGCTTCACTTGCCGCTCGAACCAGACATCGATCACTTCATGCAGATAGATGTTCGCCGATAGAGGCGATATGACCCCACCTTGGGGTGTTCCCTCGTCGCTGACCGTTACGCTTCCATCCTCCGCCACCCCTGCCTTGAGGAATCGCTTTACCATGCGTTGAATACGCTTGTCCTCAATCCGATGAGCCAGAAATTTCATCAGCCATTCCTGATTCACATTATCGAAAAAAACCTTTGATATCGGCTTCCACGATGTGGTTGATCGGCTTGTTCTCCACCGTCTCGCTCAAGGCTTTGAGCGCATCATGGCAGCTTCGCTTCGAACGGGACCCATACGAATCTTCCATGAAATCCTGCTCGTACACTTGCTCCAGTATCCGCACAAGCCCTGCCTGTACAAGTTTGTCTTCAAAACACGGTATCCCCAAGGGACGTTGTTTGGCACTGCCCG
>CAYSSF010000067.1:13943-17878 GCA_964433455.1 uncultured Syntrophaceae bacterium | reverse complement strand
CATCCTGCTCATGGTGGAACACGATGTCGGTATCGGAATCGTACCGGATTCTTACCTCGCCAGGCAGAAGTTCGCACAACTGCATTGCGTCACCTTCGGCACCCCCCCGCTTACCAGAGAAATGGGCCTCATGGTCCGACACGACAGTCCCAACCTCTATCTGGTCGATTTGTTGTGGGAAGCCATCAAGGAATCTTCCCGTCAGTTGATTGATGCATGATCCCTGCCGGTTTTCGAGGCGGGACGTGACAGGGACCTTCCTGCTTCCAGTTCCGCTTTCCCGGTCGGGACGGGTGGTGAAACGGAAAGAGACGGAAGCGGCTGGATCACCCCCGGTCCCATTTTCCCTCGCTGCGCAGTTGGCGGACGATGGCTGCCCCCCTTTCCCGGAGGCACAGGTAATCGATGTGGCCCTCCACATCCTCCGGGAAGACCTGGTATCCCTTCGGCTTGATGACGTTCTTCGCCCGGCCCGAAAAGTGGAGCCCTTTCGCGTCATAATATCCGATGTCGCCCGTTCTATGGCAGCAAGCTGTTAAAACGGTGACGGCCGCAAAGACCAAAGACGGTTTGGTCCGGTTGAGTGTTCTTTGCCGTCATGAACGGTTCGTGTGCATAGGCCTCCAATGGGCTCTTCCACGTCAGCTTGAGCAGTTTTTCAATTCGTGCCTGGCGATATCACCATATGAAATCACCATTCCATGACCTTTACAAAAAAGGTGGCAAAATGGTATCTATTCATGCTAATAGGGGTTTCCGTACCTTGAATCCCGTGCGACGGGACCCGGCATTACGGTGATATGACCAGCAGAAAGTGGTGAAAACACCATATTTTTTTGGGAGGGGGGACGTCCCGGGGTTAAACGGGCAAAGACCATGAAAATCATATCCCTGTTCCTGTTTGCGATCGTTGCATTTGGCCTGCCTCTGTTCGCAGCGCAGCATGACGAATACCCTGTTTCCACGCCTCCGCTGACCGAGGGGATATTCCCCTGCAGCAACTGTCACGAGGGGATGGAGGTCAATGCAAAAAGAAGGGAACTCAAGGACGAGCATACCGACATCAAGCTGCGCCATGCCGAAAACGATCGCTGGTGTCTCGATTGTCACAATCCCGCAAACCGGGATCTGTTGAAGCTGGCCAACGGGGATACGATCCCGTTTACGGAGTCCTACCTGCTTTGCGGGCAGTGTCACGGCAATATCTACCGCGACTGGAAAGTCGGCATCCACGGCAAAAGGGTCGGCTATTTCAAAGGAGGGAAGAGGACCTATTTCCTCTGTGTGAACTGTCACAACCCCCATGATCCCAAATTCAAACCCTTGAAACCGGAACCACCACCCATCAGACCGGGACGGACACATGGAAGATAGATCGCAAACCAGAAGAGATTTCATGAAGATGATGTCGATGGGGGCCATGTTCGCGCTTTCTCTGGGAGGCTCGTCGTGCACCAAGGCCCAAACGGAGGAGTTTCTCCAGAAACACTTTCGGGAAATGACGGAGGCGGAAAAAAAGGCGGTCATCCGGCGGCTGGAGGAGACCTATCTTCGCAAATACGGAAAGAAATTCGGAATCGGGACGCAGCCGGCCGAGGCCGCGGTTCTCTGGGGCTACGGCCTTGACCTGTCGCGGTGCATCGGGTGTCGAAGGTGCGTTTACGCCTGCGTAAAAGAGAACAACCCGTCCCGGATCAACCCGCAACTCCAATGGATCCGGGTCATCCGCTTGAAGAAGGGAAGCCTGGTCAACCTCGAAAATTCCGAACACTACTATGATCCCGAAACGGTCCCGGAGCCGGGGTTCATGTATATGCCCGTTCAGTGCCAGCAGTGCGACAATCCTCCCTGCGTGCGGGTATGCCCCGTCAAGGCGACATGGAAGGAACCGGACGGCATCGTGGTGGTCGACTACAACTGGTGCATCGGCTGCCGTTATTGCATGGCGGCCTGCCCTTACAAGGGGCGGGTTTTTAACTGGTCCGAGCCCAACATCCCCGCGGAGGAGTTGAATACGGAGGTCCACTATCTGGGCAACCGGCCCCGAATGAAAAATGTCGTGGAAAAATGTACGTTTTGCGTCCAGCGGGTCCGGAATGGGCGTTACCCCGCCTGCGTGGAGGCCTGCCCCACCGGAACCCGGAAATTCGGGAACCTGCTCGATCCGGGCAGCGAAATAAGATACCTCATTGAAAACAAAAGGGTATTCCGAATGAAGGAAGACTTGAACACGGAACCCAAATTTTATTACTTCTTTTCCGCATAGCGTATAAGAGGACGGCATGGAAGCCTGGATATTTTTTAAAAGAACGGTTCGGATGGTCTTTGTCGGGACGAAGCTGTACTACCTCTGGTGCGCCTTCCTGCTCGCCATCATCGGTGTGGCAATCGCCTTCTACGCGAAACAACTGGATACGGGCCTGATCGTAACGAACATGACGGATCAGGTCTCCTGGGGTCTCTATATCGGCAATTTTACCTATCTGGTCGGCGTCGCCGCCGCCGCGGTGCTCCTCGTGATTCCGGCGTACATCTATCACTTCGATCCGATCAAGGAAATCGTCGTTTTGGGGGAACTCCTGGCCGCTTCGGCCATCATCATGGCCCTGATGTTTGTTCTCGCCGACCTTGGAAGGCCCGACCGGTTCTGGCATCTGATCCCCGTCATCGGTATTCTCTCCTTCCCCGACTCGCTTCTGGCCTGGGATGTGATCGTCCTGAACGGCTATCTGGTGCTGAACACGATCGTTCCGATCTATATTCTGGTCAAGACTTACTTCGGCAAGGAACCGGCAAAGAAGTTCGTCATTCCGCTTGTATTGCTTTCCATTCCGTGGGCGGTGGGCATCCATACCGTGACCGCCTTTCTCTACAACGGACTCGCCGCCCGACCCTTCTGGAACGCCTCCATCCTGGCGCCCCGTTTCCTGGCCAGCGCCTTTTGCTCGGGGCCGGCCATGGCCCTGATTATTTTCCAGATTCTGAGAAAAACGGCCGGGATGAAAATCAAGGACGAGGCGCTTTTCAAGGTCGCCGAGTTGATGGCCTACGCGATGTTCATCAACCTGTTCCTGCTGGGGGCCGAGCTTTTCAAGGAGTATTACACGGCCACCATCCACCTGGCGCCGATGGAATATCTCTTTCAGGGATTGCACGGCCACAACGCGCTCGTTCCGTGGATCTGGTCGGCGATGGCGATGAATATCACCGCTTTTCTGATCTTCCTGATTCCCGGAACCCGGAAGAATCTGATTACGCTGAACATCGGCTCGCTGCTGATCATCGTGGGCGTATGGATTGAAAAGGGGCTCGGCTTGATCGTCCCCGGCTTTATCCCCGATCCTCTCGGCGAGATTTACGAATACCTGCCGAATATCAATGAAATCGCCATTTCTCTCGGGATCTGGGCCTTTGGACTTTTTATCTTCACGCTGTTCATGAGAATCGCCGTCCCGATCCAGCGGGGGGATTTCGTCCACTCGAAATATGGCAGGGCCGCCGTCAAGCCCCAATACGAGCGGATCAAGCCATAGGGAAAGATAAAAAATATTTGCGGAACAATGGATGCGGAGGGGTGGCATGAAAGATTTTTTTAAAAAGCTGCCGGAACAGGCGGTAAGGGTTGTGGTTCTCTTTCTGGTTTTGGCGGCGGGGGCGTTTGTGATCCGGCAATTCATCATCCCGCCCGAAATGAAGGATTCTGTTCTACAGAAACGCTCTTCGACGGAGCGGGAGGCGGCCAAGGAGATCCGGTATGCCGGCGCCGAGGTCTGCGTGCAATGTCACGAAAAGGAACCTGAAATAAAAAAAACCGGCTATCATCGGGATGTGGCCTGCGAATCCTGCCATGGCGCCGCGCAGAAGCATGTCGACAATCCCACGGATGTGAAACCCACGTCGCCGAGAAAGCGCGACTACTGCGTCTACTGCCACAA
>CAYSSF010000067.1:11741-13933 GCA_964433455.1 uncultured Syntrophaceae bacterium | reverse complement strand
CCTCCAGACCGACCGGTTTCCCGCAGATCAATCCGGAGACGCACAACCCGAGGAAGCCCTGCATCGCCTGCCACAACCCGCACAATCCGGCGCCGCCCACGGCGCCCCGTTCCTGCAATGCCTGCCATGCGCAGATTGAACGGGCCAAGGCCGCTTCGTATCATGCGCTGATTGCCTGCACCATCTGCCACACGGCGCCGGACAAGCACAAGAGCACGCCCCGAACGGTGATCCCGACGAAACCGGACAAACGTGAATTCTGCGGAAAGTGTCATGACAAGGGTTCTCCCCAGAAGGGCATACCGACCGTTGACATGGCCACCCATGGCGAAAAATATGTTTGCTGGCAATGCCACTATCCACATACGTTAGGAGGGATCTGATGGATCGGCGAGATTTTTTGAAAAACCTTTGCTGGGTGGTTACGTCCGGCGGCGTCCTGGGCGGGTTGTCCGCAGAGGCCTGGGCAACGATCCTGAACAAGGACTACGATACGGCGAAACACCTCTACGGGATGGGGATCGATATCGACAAATGCATCGGCTGCGGCCGGTGCATGCAGGCCTGCAAAACCGAAAACGATGTCCCCGCCGTTCCCTATTTCGTTCGCACCTGGGTGGAGCGGTATGTGATCAAGACGGACCGGACGGTTTTGGTCAACACCATCCATATGGAAGGCGATGAACAGCCCGATGTTCTTGTCGAAAAGAATGTGCTGCGCAGCTTCTTCGTGCCGAAGCTCTGCAACCAGTGCGATCATCCGCCCTGCGTTCAGGTCTGTCCGGTGGGCGCCACGTTCAAAACCGAGGATGGCGTGGTCCTCGTGAACGGCAAGACCTGCATCGGCTGTCGATATTGTATCCAGGCCTGCCCTTACGGGGTCCGTTACCTCCATCCTGTAACCAGGATCGCCGACAAGTGCACCTTCTGTTACCATCGTCTGGTGAGAGGGTTGCTCCCGGCCTGCGTGGAGGTCTGTCCGACACAGGCCAGGATTTTCGGCGACATGAAGAGCATCGCGAGCCCGCTGGGGCGGTTCACCCGGATGAACAAGATCCATGTCCTGAAGCCGTCGCTGAATACGGACCCCAAAGTCTATTACGCAAATCTTGATGGAGAGGTGAACTGATATGGAAGCCGCCCAGCATTTCATGGAACTTTCCAGACAGGTGGTCGGGTTTATCTATCCGAACGAGATCGATATCCAGTGGTCGATCCTGATCGTCGTCTATCCCTACATTACCGGGCTCGTGGCCGGGGCCTTCATCCTCGCCTCGCTGGTCAAGGTCTTCAACGTGAAGGAACTGCAGCCCACCTACCGGCTCGCGATGCTGACGGCACTGGCGTTCATGCTGATCGCGCCGCTGCCGCTGCAGCTCCACCTCGGCCGGCCGGAACGCGCCTATGAGATGTTCATGACCCCCCATCTCACCTCGGCCATGGCCATGTTCGGTTTCGTCTATCTCTGGTACCTGATGCTGGTGCTTCTGCTGGAAATCTACTTTGAATACCGGCGGGATATGATCGTCTGGTCAACGGAGTCGACCGGTCCGAAAAAGTGGGTGCTCAAAATCCTCTCCCTTTTTTCGACCGACATCAGTGAAAAGGCGGTCGCCTTCGACAAGAAGACCGTTAAAATCATCACGATTATCGGCATCCCGTCGGCCTTTCTGCTCCACGGATATGTAGGCTTCATCTTCGGTTCGATCAAGGCGAATCCGTGGTGGAGCAGCGTGATGATGCCGGTCGTGTTTCTCTTCTCGGCCATTGTGTCGGGGATTGCGATGGTGATGCTGCTCTATATGATCGTCAAGCCTCTGCTGGGCGGGAAGATTGATATGAAATGTCTCGACACGATGGCCTCCTTTCTGTTCTACGCCGTCATCGTCGACTTTTCGATCGAGGTGCTCGATTTTATCCATCGCCTTTACGAAAGCGAAGAGTCGATCAAGATCCTCTCCCAACTGGTGACGACGAAGCTCTTCATGAGCCTGGTTGTGCTCCAGATCTTGCTGGGCATGCTGCTGCCCCTGGGGATCATGGTGGTGATCAAGGTATTCCGGCTTCAGGAAGAGGTTCGGAAGCTGCTCTATTTCGTCTGCGGTTTGCTGATCCAGTTGGGGATCTTCAGCACCCGGTGGAATGTGGTGATCGGCGGGGGACTCGTTTCCCAGAGCTTCCGGGGGCTCACC
>CAYSSF010000067.1:0-11731 GCA_964433455.1 uncultured Syntrophaceae bacterium | reverse complement strand
GAACTGACGGGCATTGAAGGGTTCCTCGTTGCGCTGGCCCTGTTGATCGTGCCCTTTGTGATACTTGCGATATTGATCAAGCTGCTGCCGCCGTGGAAAAAGGAGGAATTGGCAGGAAGTTGATCCATTGCCGGGGACATGCGCTATGGGGAACAGATCTGATGCCGTTTGGGGACAGATTTCAAATCTGCCCCCGAATCGTGGTCTGATGATCTTGACATATTCGCCGTCTTCCTATAATCACGTCGCAGCAAGCATATCCTGATCAAGCAAACCGGAAGGGGATCCCTTCCCAATGGGTATGATCTGCAACGAAGTCAGGAGAGAAATCCGGCAAGACGCACGGAAGATGGAAGAACGGTCAGGCATCCCCCGGAGCCAAAGGGAAAAATAGCGGAGGATGGTGAGATTTTTTATTCTTACAGAGGGAGTTTTTAATGTCTGCTGATGAGCCCGCAAAGGGCGTGAAAACCGGGGGGACCGATTGGATGGGAAAGATATGGAATTTTTTGACCTCCCTGAAGCTTGTTGTGATCCTGCTTTTGGTCCTTTCCGCGCTTTCGATTGCCGGAACCGTGATCGAGCAGAACAAACCGATTCAGGAATATTACCGGTATTACCAGCCGGGGACCGTTGCGCTCTTCATGAAGCTCGGTCTTTTCGACATGTATCACAGTTGGTGGTTCGTCGCCTGCCTGTCGCTGCTGGCGTTGAACATCACCGCCTGCACGCTGGACCGCTACAGCGGCATCATGGCCGGGATGCGGAAAAAAACCCTGGTCCTGGACGAAAAACTTTCGAAATCCCTGCAGAATTTGACAACGATCCGCTATGCGCTGCCGCTGGAGGCCGTAGAAAAGAAAGCGCTGGAAGTGGCCGGGAAGGGCTTTTCCGGCAAACCTTTGGTCACCGTGGCGGAAGAGGGGGTCAGCCATTATTTCTTTGAAAAGGGGAAATACAGCCGCCTGGCCTTCTTCGTGACCCATCTGAGCATTCTGATCGTTTTTCTGGGCGCGATGATCGGCTCCTTTTTCGGTTACAAGGCCTATGTGAACATCTTCGAAGGGGAGGCGGTCGCACGGGTGCAGACCCGGGCCGGAAAGATGCAGCCGCTGAATTTCCAGGTCAAGTGCAATACCTTCCACGCCGAATTCTATTCGAGCGGCGCCCCGATGGATTATCGCAGCGATCTGTCCATTATCCAGAATGGCAAGGAGGTGGTCCGGAAAATCATCCGGGTGAACGATCCGTTGACCTTCGAGGGGATTACCTTTTACCAGTCGAGCTACGGCGGGCAGCCCGACCAGGTGGTGATCGAGGTCGTGAACCGGGACGGCACGCTGAAGGGAACGGTGATGGCGCCCTTCGGCCAGAAGGTCGGTATTCCCGGCATGGCCGATGAGATCGGGATCGCCGATTATCAGGAACATTTCCACCTGCCGGACGGATCGGAAGGCGGCCGGGCGATCGACATCCATATCTTCCCGGAGAAGGGGGGCGAGGTTGAAGCGTGGCTTCTGCTGGACCATCCCGAATATGACAAACAGCGCGGCGGTGATTATTATCTCCGGGCGAGGGACCTGAAGCTGAAGAAGTATACCGGTCTTCAGGTGAACAAGGATCCGGGGGAGATCCTGGTGTGGCTGGGCAGCACCCTGCTGGTCGTGGGCATCATGGTCGCTTTTTTCATGTCGCATAAAAAACTATGGATCTCCCTGAGAACCGATAAAAAAGGGAGAAGTGAATTGACGATCGGCGGGACGGCCAACAAAAACCGCGACGCCTTTGCAAGAGAGATGGAGCAGTTGATCCAGAACCTGAAGGAGGTTTCTTAATGACCAATTCTTTGCTGTTCGGTATTTCGATATTTGTCTACTTTTTCGCGATGGTGCTTTACGTCTCTTACCTCGCGTTCCGGTCCGAGATGTTGGGGAAGGTGGCGACCTTTTCGCTGCTGGGCGGCGTCTTTGTCGAAACGGCGGCGATCGGCATGCGGTGGTATGAATCCTACCAGATGGGGATCGGACGCGCGCCGCTGACGAACATGTATGAATCGTTGGCCTTTTTTGCCTGGACGATCGCGGTGATCTACCTGGTCCTGGAGAGAAAGTTCAAGATGAAGACCATGGGCGCGTTTGTCGCTCCCTTCCCTTTTCTGATCATGGCCTACGCATCCTTGAATCCCAATGACATTCAGCCGTTGGTGCCGGCGCTGAAGAGCAACTGGCTCATTTCCCACGTGGTGACCTGTTTTGTCGGATACGCCGCCTTTGCCGTCTCCTTCGTCGTCAGCATCCTCTATCTATTGAAGGGCGGAGCGGAGAAGGGTTCCTCGAAGACCGCCGGGTCGTTCTGGGATTTCCTGCCCGCCTCTTCGGTGCTCGATGAGATCGGCTACAAGACCATCGCGATCGGATTCCCGCTGTTGACCATCGGGATCGTGACGGGCGCGTTCTGGGCCAACGTGGCGTGGGGGACCTACTGGAGCTGGGATCCGAAGGAGACCTGGTCGCTGATCGTCTGGCTCATCTATGCGGCCTATCTGCACGCAAGGATCACCCGCGGCTGGCGGGGCAAGAGGGCGGCCATCCTCTCGATCGTCGGCTTTGCCGCCACCCTCTTCTGCTATCTCGGCGTGAACCTGATCCTCTCCGGGCTCCACAGCTACGGCAGCGCCTGATGCCCGGTGACGGCGAGCGCCTGATGGTTTACCTTTACTTTATCGGTCTCTTATGGCATAGACCGCGTGAGTTTCAACAATACATCGTGAGGTTAAAAAAATGGAAAATCTGGAATGTCCCCATTGCGGCAACGCCCTGACAAAAGGTGTGGCCGTCTGCGGAGCATGCGGCAAGGAAATTCATGACGAGGAGAGCGCCCTTCCTGTTCAGGAGAAGGCGCCGGGCGGGAAAAATTTCTATGCGATTCTTGCCGTTTTGCTGGTGATTTTGGGAGGCGCGGCGCTGCTGGTTTTTACAGGCCTGCTGCCGAACCCGATGAAGGGCGGCGGTTCAACGGCGGCCATTGTCAACGGGGAAAAGATTACGATCGCGGAGGTGGATCAGAAATACGATCTCTATAAAAAAATGTCCGGGAAAAGCGGCCAGCCCGATGCCTCCACCCCAGAGGGCAAAGCGGCCGCAGCGGACATGAGAATGCAGATCCTGAACGCGATGATCCAGGACAAAATCCTGGTCACCGAGGCGGCCAAAGAGGGGATAACGGTGCCCCCGCAGGAGATCGCCGACAAAATCGGCGCCGTCAAGAAAAACCTCAACCTTTCCGATGCGGATTTTGATGCGTTTCTGCAAAAGCACGGGATGAGTCTGGCCAATTTCGAAAAGCGGGTCGAAAGGGATTTTCTGATCGAAAAACTGATTGCCAAGGGCACCCAGGAGAAGGGGCTGACCAAGGATGCCTGGCTTGCGGAACTGAACAAAAGGGCAAAGGTCGAGATCCTGACCAAATAGTTTCGGCTTCACCAGCCCCCGGCGGTTCGGAATGGCTGGGGCGATACCCCCGCTGGGAAGGAACCGCTTCGGTTCATAAAGCATGCAACCGGAGGAGGATAGGCCACCGATCTTCCTCCGGTTGCATGCGGCATCGTCGTCGTATCCATCCGGTTGAATGCTCTTCCCGCATTCAAGAATCAATTTCACACCGCTCACCACCTGTGGCCTCCCTGCCTCCCACTGCCTTCTGAATTCCTGCGGCCTCGAATAGCCGCCCACGCGCAGTTTGGGCGGTTTATCATGAAGTGACTTTGAGGACGCTTCGTATTATCCAGAAATGATTTACAAAAAAAAGGCGGACTCCGGAGGGTCCGCCCTGGTTATGCACAGCGCCGGAGATTATAACTCCGGCGCCGGGTTTATGAACGGGTTGCCCATGGCCTACTTGTGAACGACCGCAATGTCCGCACTCTTGCCGCTGCCGTGGCAAATCATACAGGTCTCAGGATTGACACCCGAGGCCAAGCCTACGGCGTCTGTCGTGATTGCGCCGTAGATGACACCGCCGTTAAACCTCATGTGCGCCACAGCCGCGGCGCTGTCGTGGCACCCGAAGCAGGAGGCTGAAATCGGCGAAATAACGAGGTTGTTTGCCCTGCTCGCAACGCCGATGGCGCCGGTATAGTTGCCGGCAGGTATCGGTATCCAGGGCGAAAGGCCGAGGAAAGCAGTGAATCCGGCAGGCGCCGTCATGTTTCCTTTAGCCGCTGTGGACCAGAGCAAGTTGGGCACCGCTGCTGCGTTGGCTGTCGTTCTGAAGTCATAGCTGCCTGCAACGTGGCACTGCTCGCATTTGTTCAGTATGCCCGGATAGGTGACTTCTGCGAAGCCGTCCGGGTTCGCTATGGTTGCTTCATAATTGAAAGCCTGTTCCCGTTTGGCCGATGCATGAATGGCGTGAACCATGTCTTTGGTGCTGACCGACCAGCCGCCGCCATAAGAGTAATTGGCTCCGATATGGCCGGTCGCGTTGCTGTTCGAATAGTTGTGGCATATGGCGCAGGCCGCACCGTTGTTGCGCGCGCCGCCGTGGAAGGAGGGGCTGATGCCCAACTGTCCGTGGCAGTCGTTGCACTTGGCATTGCTGACGATGGAGCGGCGGGCCGTGAAACCGTCGGCGGTCTTGATGACGTTCGCGGGCTCACGCAGCCGGATCCCGTTGGGATAAGCCGAGAGATTGAGCTGGACAAAGCCCTGGTAATTGAAACCGATGCCGCCGGTCACCATTTTGGCCGCATCGGGGATGATCGCAAAAAAGGTTGCGGTGTAATAGCCGCTGGCGTCGGGACCGGTCTGGCTTAGCGCACCGCCGCCGACAACGGAGTTATCACGAAATTGGGTGACCGTGGCGCTGATGTTGGTGGTCCAGTCGGCCGGATTGGCGATGCCGTCCTGGGCCAGCGCGTAAGCCACATAGATGCTGGGAGAACCGGCAAGGTTGTCGATCAGGTTACCGGCGGCGTTCAAGGTTACCGGCTGGCCGTCTTTCAGAATGCGATAGACAACATTGGCCTTCTTGGCGCCGGCTGCACCGGTCACGGTGACCTGTTTGATCTCGTAATCAATCTTGTAGACGCCGGCAGGCTGGGTCCCGACCCGGGAGGCCAGTGGAATGGAAGGACCTTGTCCGGAGGGGTAGCCCGGGGTAGGAACATTCACTGCCGTATTAACCGGATAACCGGCGCGGCCGCTGGATCCGGTTGGATCGACCGTTACATGGTACACAGGGATTGAAACGGCGTCATGACATATGTAGCAAACGGCGTCGCTGGTGGCCCGGCCGCCGATGTGACCGGTCGTGGCCCCTTTGACGGTTGTCCCGGTACCGTTTGCCCAGTTGATGCCGTCGTGGCAGGCGCCGCAGGCGAGACGGCTCGGCTTGCTCATCCAGTTGTCGCCCTGGGGTGTGGCGGCGGAAGCTGTGTGGCAGGCGGCGCAGTTTGTCTGCGGCTGGGGGTAGGTGATGTGGTTGTAGAGAACACCCCTGAAGTTGTAACCCGTCTTGGTGAGTTTGTGCCCCATGTGGATCTGGTGTACCATCGGGATGAAGTCTCCCAGCACGGTGCCGTCGGCGATCGATTGTTGTTTTGTCACGTCAAATGCATTGCCGGTGGATGTCACGATGCGCGCTGAGGGCGCGCCGTTGCGGAGCTGGTCGGTGTGACAGACCACGCAATATTGCACCTCTACACGCGAGCCGTGGAGGGCAAGCGTTCCGTGGCACTTGTTGCAGGTCGCCGTGGTGGTGATTTCACGTATGAAGGTGGGGGCGATTCCCGGCGTGGCGGGAACAAAATCATAAATGGGGTTCTTCGGGGCGTTGCCGATTCCGGACATCTGAATCGCAAGCCGGTGTGTCCTTGTGGGCTCATAGGTCACACCACCCGTAACGGAAGGATCGGTAATATCCTTGGCGAAGGTGTAAACATAGCTGCCGTCGCCATGATCAACCAGGTTGGCGGCGACGCGTTCGGAGGTGGGGGAACTGGTGGCGGTCACCATATAGCTGACCCACTGATCGGGGCTGCCGTTGGCGCCTGGCACGAGCTTGGCTATGGTAAAGCGCAGATGGCTCAGATTCGCGCCGGACGCAACTCCCATCCCTTTGATGCCGTTGCCGGCGGCGTCTTTCACGGTGAATCTGACGACCGGCGGGCTGGTGATCGTGACGCTGTCCACCGTGGCCGTCAGTGTAAGCGCAGCCTTTGCCTCATCGCTCATCGTAGCGACTTCGACGTAATTCTGACCAGCGGGACCAGCGGGGCCAGCGGGACCTTGCGCGCCAGTTGCGCCTGCCGAACCGTCGCTTCCGCTGCAGCCGCTTAACGCAAACGCGGCAAGGGCAAGAAACAATATGAGAGTACCGATCTTTTTCCACTGCTTCCTTTTCATGGGTGCAACCTCCTTGTTTTTGAAAATGTTGAATTCGATGCCCTGCCTATTTCTTCCTGTTTAAAAACGCAAAAAATAGGCCGCTCCTGCCGCTGCATTCTGCAATAAATGCGCCATGTATTTTAAATATTAAACAGAATGTAATCCGTTCATTACGTGATGGAACACGGCCCGTTTCGACGGCAGGTGGCGATATTGCCACTTCGGGTTGGTTATATCACCAACTGCTCTCCGGCTTCGCGCTCTCTGCGGCCAGCATCCGAAAAAACAGGTCCGGCTGGCCGGTTCCGAACAGGATGGATCGGTAGTCCGACCAGAATCGGAGGGAGCCGTCCCGGTCGCCCCGCATCAGGGAGCCCGCCATTCCGGATGCGACCAGGAATCGCAAGGCTTCCGGCTTGATCCGGTTCCCGCTTTGAAGGATCGATTTCGCCCCGTCCACCATCGCGCCGGCATCCCTGCCGCCCACCGCTTTCAACAGGGCCATCCAGTTCTTCTCATCCGGGGAAAACAGACGGGCGCAACTTCCCGACTCCAGTTTTTCCCATAGGGAGGCCAGTTCCTGCGGCCTCAGATAGGGAATCAGGTCCGTGGCCGTCCGGTAGAGAATGTCGAATCGGTCGATCGGCTCCGATTCCGTGCGGCAATCATAAAAAAATTGCCGGAACTCTTTGGCCTGCATTTCGATTGCGGGCGGCACGCGGCCGTACTTCGAGCCGAAACTCCCGTTCAGGCCGTAATCCCGCAGCGCCATCGCCTTGTAGGCCGATTGCGATTTGAAATAGAAGGAGGGAAACGAGACCTCCGTCGCTATCCAGGATGGTTCACGCCCTTGCAGCATCTCCAACGAGGGGAGAAGCGTCTGCGAAAGGTTATGAAAATCGTAGGCATTCGCAAAAAATGGTCGGAGATCGCCCTCAAGACGGACAGGACGATGTCGTTGTTCACCTCATAGAGTTGAATCCACTGGACGAACAACCCCTCTTCCGTCAGGTGGCGATTCAGAAGCGCTTAGAACTCCTGGGAAAAAAGACCCGCCACGCCGCTGACCCACGGATTCGAGGGCTCCGAGACGATGATATCGTATTTTTTGCCGTGAACCGAAAAGAAGCTCTTTGCATCCTCGATGAAGACCGTGCTGCGCGGGTCGGTGTAGACCAGATTCACCCGGGGGCGGAATCCCTTCGCCGCTTCCACGACGCTCTCCTCGATCTCCACCGTATCGACGCGCTTCAGTTGCGGGTTTCCGAGCAGCGTCTGCGTGGTCAGACCGGAACCGAGACCGATGTTGGCCGCCGTCCCGGCCTGCGGATGAAAGGCCATCGGCAGGACGGCGGCGAGAATCATCGTCGGTTCGTCGCCGGCAGGTCGCCTGCCGGGAGTCATGTTGATCGATGCATCCGTCTTGCCGTTCGTGTTGATCGCCACGACGCCGGTCTCCTTTTCCAGAAAAATCCAGGAACCCAAGGCCATCCCGCCCATGAAGATGGCGAGGACCAGCGTCTGGGCGTAGGCCGCGTGTCCGAGAAACAGCTTCAGGTAATGGGTCCAGATCGATTCATAGATCAGTCCTGAAAAACCGGAGTAAGGTAAAGATGAATAGGATCGTATGGAGATGCTTCCGTTGCATGATCATGCACTCGCTTTCGTGGGGCACGGCGATCACTGGCGCATAACTTGAAAATCGAATCCATGAAATGAAAAGGCGGACCCCGGAGGGTCCGCCTGGATGGTTATGTGGATGCCGGTGCTAACTGCCAGCATCCATAGGGTTTATGGATCAGTGACCGGCTCGCTACTTCACATGAGCGGCGGCCGCGTCCGCGGACCTACCGGGGCCGTGGCAGATAGCACACTGCTCGGTACCGGCGGTGTAGACACTTCTGGCCACGTTAAGCTGGCCCCCGTTGGCTGCCATGTGGGAACGGGCGGCAGCACTGTCGTGACAGAAGACACACGCCCCGGCAAACGGAGAGATCACCAGGTTGTTGGCGCCGGGCAGGGCCGCACCGCCGCGGGCCGTCGCCACATCGGCGACTGCCGCCTCTCCGCCGGTCACCGATCCGGTGCTCCAGCTCCAGGTCGCACCGGACACACCCGTCGTAACGTTGGTCGTCGCAAGGGCGCCGGACGGGACAGAGCCGTAAGTCCCTGGTTTGTGGCATGTCTCGCATTTATTCAGGATGCTTGGGTAGACCACATGACCCCAGTTGTAGTAGTAGACGCCACTGGTGCCTCTGTCACGGACGAACCTGTACTGGTTGGTCCGGAGCGCGGAGGCATGGATGCCGTGGATCATCTCCTTCATGTTGTTGCTCGCCTCGGGGAAGTTCAGCACGTCCGTCGCAACCGCGGCGGCATACCCGTCGGCGGTAATGCTTGCGACGTTCGAGGCCGACATATTGGCGATGTTGGCGGCGCGGCCGCTGGTCGAGAGGTTCGGGTTATGGCAGGTGACGCAGACAGCAACCGTATAGACGCGGTTGCCGCCGTGTCCCTCAAACCATTCGTGACACTGGCCGCACTTGGCGCTGTCGACCACTTCACGACGCGCCACGTCGCCAGTGACGTTCTTGATAACCGAAACGGTATGGCGCGCTGTGTTGGCCGCTATTCCGCCTGTTCCGGCTGTCTGGGTGAAATAACCCTGCAGGGCAACGGCGCGCAGCTTGGCGCCGACGGGGAATCTTGCCGCATTGGCAGACCCGTCGAGGGTGGCCGTGTAATAGCCGTCGACGTCGGGGACGGAAAGCGTCCCTTGGGTGCCGTTCCAGGCGTTGGTGATCGAAACGGTAGCCGGCTGGGCGGCTGTTTTACCCTTGTTGTTATAGTCTACGGTGGTATCGGTGCCGTCGGCATAGGCCACCAGGAAGCTTGGACTGCCGCTGAAGCCGGTCAGAAGCGCGGCACCGGCGGCATACGCGTTGAAAGTAACGGCGGTACCGTTCTTGAGGATCCGGAACTTCACCACAGGTTGGTCGCTGGCACTCACCGTGACGGAGCTGATTTCGTAGGTGAAGTTGACCGCACCAGTAGGGACATTCGGGTTGTTCGGCGTTGCGTTGTCCGTCACATGGTAGATCGCGTCGATGTCGACCGCTGTATGACAGATGGTGCAAAGGGCGTCGCTGGTGGCGCGGCCGCCGATATGGCCGGTCGTTGCCCCATTGACCGTCGTTCCCGTTCCGGTTGCCCAATCGATGCCGTCATGACAGGCGCCGCAGGCCATCCGGCTCGGCTTGTTCTTCCAGTTGTCGCCCTGAGGTGCGGCGGCGGATGCCGTGTGGCACTTGCGGCAGTTGGTCCGATCCTGCGGATAGGCCATCAACGGGAAGTTGAAATCGGCGGCGCCGCCTGCGTAATTGTAGCCCGCGCCTGTCTTGACGAGGCTGCTGCCCATATGGATCTTGTGGATCATGATCGGCATGTCGCCGACCACTTCGCCGTCGAGCATATAACCACGCGCGTCGACCGCAAACACGCCGCCGACCGAGGCTACATTCGTGCGCCCGATCTTGCGCTGGTCAGTGTGGCAGACCACGCAATATCTGGCATCCACGCGACCGCCGTGGGGGGTCGTGGTGCCGATCGCGCCGTGGCAACTGTTGCAGGCCGCGGTCGTCGTGATTTCGCGCTGCGCGACGACAGCGCCGCCGGCGGGAACGAAATCCTTGATGAGGTTGATCGGATTGGAGAAGGCCGCGGGCGCCCCGGGAACCGTTCCGGAGATCTGGATCGCCAGACGGTGGGTCAGCGCCGGCTCATAGGTCACGTCCGTAACCCCCGCCGTATCCTTGATCGTTGCCAAATCCCGGTAGAATGTGTAGGTGTAGGTTCCGTCCCCGTGATCCACGATCGTGCCGGTGCTGTCGGTGGAAGGCCTTGAGGCGACCGGAGGCGTTGCGGTGCTGGTCACGATATAGCTGACCCACTTGTCGGGGCTGCCGTTGACGCCGGGCACGAGCTTCGCGATCGCGAAACGCAGGTTGTTGAGGCTGGGGATCGCCGCGGTGTTTTTCGTCCCCAGGCCGGTAATGCCGTTGCCGTTGGCATCGGTGATAAAGAAATTGACAACGGGCGCGCTCGCGATCGTGACACTGGTAATCTCGCCTTTCAGCGTGAGTGCACTCAGTTCCGCGGCACTCAGGGTCTCGGGGTTGACAACGACCTGCCCAGCGGGACCCTGGGGACCTGCGGGACCTGCGGGGCCTTGCACACCAGTTGCGCCTGCCGAACCGTCGCTTCCGCTGCAGCCGCTTAACGCGAATGCGGCAAGGGCAAGAAACAATATGAGCGTACCGATCTTTTTCCACTGCTTCCTTTTCATGGGTAAAACCTCCTTGTTTTGGGTCATGTTGGATTCAACACACGATGCCTATTTTTTCCACGATGGACGCCAAAAACCATCCGTTAGCTCTCTATCTTCTGCAATGAATATGCCATGCACTGAAAATATTAAACTGAATGTATTCGGGTTGTTGAATTGGGAATTGCAGTCCGTTTCGACGGCACTTGGTGATATTGCCACTTCGGGTTGGTTATATCACCAACTTCGCCCCGACATGACTGTAAACCACGGCTGAAGAATGGACGGCCGCACACCAGCAGGTCCTGATGGCGATATCGCCACCCCGGTTGGTTATATGACCAATACCATCGCGCCTTTCAGAGGGTCCATGCAACGCATTCATTTGCAACGGTACGAATGCAGGACATTTATTTTCTTCGCAAAATTCGGCATATTAATTGCTATCATGTATACGTGTTCAGACGTTTTCCGCGATTCAAGTCGGCCGCGGGGGCGGCTGGCGGCATACCGGACCGGGGAACGCGATGCAGTATCAGACGGGGGCGGCGATGAAAAGGATTCTTGTTGTGGACGATGAATCTTTCCTGTTGAATGGATTGGGAAAAGCGCTGCAGACCGACTGCACGGATGTGATGACGGTGGAAACAGCCAGTTCAGCCCTGCAGGAAATTGCCGCCTCTCCCTATCAACTTTGCTTTCTCGATCTTTTTCTCCCCGACGGAAACGGCATGGATGTGTTGAAGACGATGAAGGAGATCTCACCCAAAACCAAGGTGATCGTGATGACGGCGGGGGTCGTTACCCGGAGCATGCAGGAGAGCATCGAAAAGGATGCCTACATGTTCATCACCAAGCCCTTCGACCTGCTCCAGGTAAAAATGCTTGCCCGCCGGATCCTGGAGGAGACCGCCTAAAGAATGAAGCAATGACGCCGGCGCCGTCATCAAGATCGCCTATCCGAAATCAGTAATGTCCGGTTAGGATTTTGCATAAGCGGTTAGGAATCTTGGCACATCGT
>CAYSSF010000066.1:0-18132 GCA_964433455.1 uncultured Syntrophaceae bacterium | reverse complement strand
ACGATGTGCCAAAATTCCTAACCGCTTATGCAAAATCCTAACCGGACATTACTGGATCGAGATAGGTCCTTCCTTCCAATTTTAAAAGGATCTGCTCATTTCTAAGAAGAGGATTCTGCAGTGAGCCTGTATTGATAAACAGAATTGCCACTTGTCCAGTCTTTTCATTGATACCGGCAATAACAAGGCGTTTGATTTTCGGCGGGGTGGTTTCTTCTGAGAAAAGTCGAAAGATTGCCCAGGGTTTAAAATGTCGCTCGCAATACTCTTCCCTGTATGCCTTGGGAAAATTGTCTCCCAAGGTTGGGCTCATATACCAAGAAGCCTTTCGTTTTCGGCGGTAGCTTGAATGTAGGACAACATCTCATCGTCGGCGCCACCCATTTTTGCCATGGCGCGGAAAGAAATCTTGTCATCCTTCGCAGCCCTGCAATATGCGGGATCATGAGACTTGTCCCTCAATTCATTGAAAGAGAGATATTGATTCTCCTGAAGAGATTCGTTGAGACACTCTATGTCCGATTCCGATAGAACCTGCAAATCCGGTTCATGTCTTGGGCGAATATAGTGATCGCGCACTTCGAATGAATCACCGTATCCACGATCATCGGGATAGATGGAATCGCCTCTTACAGTCTTTACCATGTCATACATGTTGGAAGGCACCGGGCCGTGGTCCATAGCGATATAAAAATCGCCGACAATCACGCGGCCATAGCGGGCGAGATGCTTCTGATCGGCAAAATATAAAATTTTGAAAACTTTATGGAGGTCCGGCTTAACTTTTCGGTCATTGAGGCCGATAAGGTGACCCGCAATATAAAGGAGGCTGGATATGGCCTTATGTTCATCGTACTTGAATTTTAACATATCCCTTGCCCTCTGTTTGGTAGATTGTATCACACTTGTCAAGAGCTATCAAAAAATGTTTATCATCATGGTATGGTGATCATTAACCGAGCGTTTGCCTTGGGCTCAACCGACGATGGAAAGTCCTGCAAGCGCGAGAAAGTGCCGTGATGGAAACAAGAAAGCCCCAGTCTTAACGGCGACTGAGGCGCAGCCACGGTCCTAAACCTTAGGTAAAGGGCCACCAGCCTTACGGCTTGGCTATACTTTATGAATTCTTGACTAAAAGTCAAGGATTTTTCTTCCGGCAGAGGCGATCGACAATCAAAGAGCCGCTGAACATGATGGCTTCCGCCTTCCATTCCAACCTCGTAGTCAGAAGAGCCGTGGGGCCAAAAGAAAGGATGCTATTATATGAAAGAACACATTAGAATTCTTGAACTTGCTTCCAGAGACACTCTCCCTGACCAGATCGATGAAAATTCAGATATCCCGGTTTCTATAGTACGGGAGCTTGTCCAGGCTGGTTACCTAACCGCTATTGACGCTAGTTCTTTTGATGGCGTCTCTTATATGGACCCGCACATCACGATCCCCGGACGTGAATACTTACGACGGTTACAGCAGCGGGAAGCAGATGCGCCGGAAAAAGAATTGATTACAGATATTGAACGGCTAAAAGGCATGTTGATCGCAGTCTCGACAGGCGGTCCTCGCATTGATGACATTAATGAATCGTACCGTGAACTCTATGCAAAGGTTGATTGAACGCTCGGTAGACGATCTCCATCATCCGAGAATGGTTCTCTGCGGATGCAGAAACTCATAAGAAAATGATCCCTGGCTGCTTCGCATTTCTTTCCGGTCTACCGATCTGAAAAACGCCCGCAATCTTTTTGAGAACAAATCAAATTGTTGTTGACAACAATTTGATTTGTGGTGTATGCATCCACAAAGGATTACTTATGAAATATACACCCCTTCAAATCAGGGAGATCGTGAATATCTCCCAAGAAACTTTGCGTCACTGGCGGCGAGTTTTGCCGCCGCTGAAGGAGCAAAATGGCTATGCGCCTTGTTTTACGGCCGCCGATGCCTTAGCGCTTAAGATTGTCAAAGAAATCGTCGAAACGCTCCAAGTGCGCGTTCAGGCTCTTCAGCCTTTTGCGAATGAGCTTTTCAACATTTGTCGTGGGATAAACTGGCCGCGTTTAGAACAGCAATGCCTGATCATTCGATTCGCTGATCAGAGCATAGAAGCTTGCCAAGGTTCCGCAATCTTAAAAGATGCGGAGGCCGGCGCGATGGTCGTGGTTGCATTCAGGCCGCACATTGAGGGGCTACGTAGCCGCTTAACGGAGAGCGACGGTCAATATCAGTATGAAATGCCGTTCCCACCGGTGGGGCTTAAAAAGACGTCAATCGCATAATTGGCTTGTGCATGTTGTGATGCATTTTTTACGCGTAAACAGATAGTTGTAAAAAGGTGGTGATCATGAACGCCTTGCAAATCATTGAAAATGAATTCGCGCAAATTGGCTATTCCCGTAGTGGAATGATCCGGGATTATACTTTTGCCGATGTTCTTATACCGTCAGGACAGCAGCGCAGTGTCGATCTTGCGGCTTTTACTCAAACCCCTGCCTCCTACCGTACGGCCGCTTTTGGTGTGATTCGAGAGGATGAACCTGATATTTCCCAGGCGCTAATGGGTTATAGGGCTTTAGGCGCGCCACTCATGCTGTCCATCTCCGAAAAGCGAGTAACTGTCTGGCAGGTTCGTTCAACGGGAAAGCCACGCCGCATTGATGAATATAGTCTGGATCAAATACCGGCATTGTTTGCAAAACAATCCGAGCTGTGGAAGCCCGACGCAATCCATCGAGCCAAATCAATCGGGGCGTTCGATCTAAGTTATCAGTTGGATTTTGTCGATGTTGGCTTATTACCAGCGATTGAGGGGGAAATTCATGTTAAGCTGGATAGATTACTTCAAGAGGTTATTCTAGGCCTTCACGATTTGTTGAAAAAACAAAAAAAACAAAACATTAACTACCGTACGTTGTTCCAAGGCACTTTTAGGCTGCTTGCCGCCAAGATTCTCATGGATTGCAAACACAAAAAAACGCAAGGATGGGATGCTTCAGACATTGGCTCAATTCTGACAGGCATTGCAGACTATTACCAACTGGACACTTTGAATTTGCTGGGTGATGTAACCACAACGAAAGCCTTTGCCAATGCATGGCAACAACTGATGGGAGCAATCAGTTTTCGCAACATATCCGCCGATGATCTTGCATTTGTTTATGAAAATACGCTCGTTACATCTGAAACGAGAAAAATTTTCGGCACTCACAGCACACCACGCCAAGTAGCCGAATATATCGTGAGAATGATCGGTCTCAACCGGATCAACCTTGATTCACTGCGGGTCTATGAACCATTTTCCGGTGCCGGTGTCTTTCTGGTTTCGGCAATTCGGCATATTCGCGGGCTTTTGCCCAGCAATTGGAGTGATCGGCAACGCCACAAATTTCTCGTCGAGCGGATTCAAGGAAGCGAGATCGATCCATTCGCCCGCGAAGTTGCCATGCTGTCTTTGATACTGGCGGATTATCCCAATGCCAATGGCTGGCACATAAAAGAAGAAGATCTCTTCATGGGCAGAACTCTCTCTGAAAAAGTAGCGCAGAACAACATCGTCCTCTGCAATCCGCCATTTGAAGATTTCACGCAGAAGGAACGAACTGCTTATCAAGCGTTTGCATCGCGATCAATCCACAAGCCCATTGCTATTTTGGCCACGATACTTGACTCCGCACCTGATGCCATCGGATTTGTGCTGCCCCGGGGGTTTATCCTGGATCGTCAATATGCCCATATCCGCCAAGAGGTAGAAAATATTTATGAAACGATAGAAATGGCCTCCCTACCGGATCGTATTTTTCAAGCTTCCGGTATTGAATCCTCCCTCCTGGTTGCCAGAGACAGAAGGCAAATCAAGGCGACAGGAAGGACCAAACTTATTTCCACAACCGTAAACGATGCCGACAGAACCGGATTTCTCTCTGTCGGTAAAATATCTTCGCGACGCTGCGACGAAAGAGCGGTCATTGCCAAAACACTGGGTCAATTATGGCTCGTCGATCTTAAAGATTTGTGGGATTATTTGTCAACCTATCCGACACTTGGGAGCGCCGTTGAGATTCATCGCGGACTCGAATGGAACTATCCGCAGTCACAAGCGACCAGTCACGAAAGGAGACCAGGATATAGAGAAGGCTTGCTGACCAGCACAGGAACGATATCTCAGTATCATATTTCCAACACAATCTACTTAGACTGCAACGATAGCTCAAAACGAGGTAACGCGCTCCAATATCCATGGCATGAGCCAAAAGTCATTGCAAATGCTGCTCGTTTGACCAGAGGTCCTTGGCGTTTTGCAGCCTATGGTGACCGAAATGGATTGGTTTGTTCACAACAATTTTTCGCAATTTGGCCTCATGAAAACGCGAATCTGGACATAAATACATTGGCGGCATTACTTAACAACCCTCTCGCCAATGCATACTTGGGAATACATTCACGAACAGAAAGATTCCGCGTTGAAATACTTAAGAATCTGCCTATTCCATTAGAAATGGATTCGGCACTGATCTCTAATTTGATTGACAAGTATCAGGAACTTCTTGCACTGCTGCCGATTGAAAAAGCAGAGAGAAACTTGGAACTCAATAAATTACTTATTGAAGTCGATGCAGCTGTACTTCAAGCATATGACCTGCCTCCACGCCTTGAAAGACATTTGTTAGATTATTTTCGAGGATATGAACGCCCTGTAATGCACCCATTTGCCGAATGGTTTCCCGAAGGTTACTCTCCTTTCATTCCGCTGCATGAATATCTCGACAGAGAATATAAGAAGATCACCGGACGCTGGGTTCAAGATGTTTTTAAACCCCTGACAACACTGGAAGCTAAATTATTGCAGGATTATCTGGACTAACGACATGCCATTAGACGGTTATTTACTCGACACATGTTTGCTATCGGCGCTTCTTGATCCGACAAAAGTGAACCATGCTGCTGTTTGTAGTGCCGTCGATAATCTGGAGGAAGCCGCACCAAAATATGTTTCTGTAATTACATTGGCCGAGTTGCGGTTTGGCATTAGACTTGCGACGTTACGCGGGGATAAGAACACGGAAAGACTTGATAAAATTGTTCATACCGCAAAGACGCATCCCCCTCTCAATGTAACAAAGCATACCGCGGAAGAATATGGCTTCATCAAAGCTGAGCTTGCCAACAAATATTTAGATAAAGCCTTGCGGAGAGATGGTCGGCCTCGATGGATTGAGGAATGGGTTGATAAGGCCACCGGCCAAAAATTGCAGATTGACGAAAATGACCTTTGGTTATGCGCACAGGCAAAAGAACGAAACCTGATACTTTTAACAGCGGAAAATAAAATCAACCGCATCAAAGCTGTCGTTTCAGAAATACGAATTGAAACGATCTAAGTGACCTATAGGCATTAGAGGCCACTCCACTCCAGATCCTCGGAAAACCGGCTCCCGCCATAGCACCACCGAAGCGCCGTCCCCCCCCTAAAAGATCAACTCCCGGCTTCCCGACAGGGAGTAGAGTTGATGCAAAAGGATCAACTGGGCGATTTCGGCCTTCCGGACGTATGTCTCACGGTAGCTCTTCATGATGGTTTACATTATAATACAATTCAGTATTGTTTTGTAAATATATTTTTAAGCGATCGATACATGGTTCGTTGCGTTGAAGATGGGCGGCGGCAATCCGCCCGCCTTCATGACGCCTCTATGATATGACCGATAAACGACGGCCCGCCCTCGCTGCAACATCTCATGTCCCTCCAGACCCTTCCGGAAAGACGGGCGGACGTTTCGGCGCCCGGCAGCCCCATGAATCCTTTGGTCGGAATCAAGACAGGGCTTATTTGTTGTGGAATTTATGGTTTCATTGTATGGAACAGCATTAATTAAACATTCAAGCCTGCCAATGACAGACGTATGCTGCCTCGGCATTAGCCGTATATGGCAAAAAGGGGATGCAGCGTGAGCGTGATTCGTTTTGTCAATGAAGTCGAACATGACCTCGCCGCGTTCGCTGGGCAACTCGTGAGGATACCGTCCGTGACCGGGAACGAAGGGGACGTGGCGGCGGCCCTCCTGGCAAGGCTGCAAGACATCGGTGTGGATGAGTCCTGGATCGATGAGGCCGGAAACGTCGTCGGGGTCCTGTATGGCAGCGGCCATGGCCCCAATATCCTGCTCAGCGGACATCTCGATGTTGTTCCTCCAGGTCGACAGGATAGCTGGGATTTCGACCCCTTTGTCGGTGATATAGATCAGGAGGGTAGATTGCGGGGCAGGGGCTCAACGGACATGAAAGGTGGGCTGGCCGCCCTGGTGTTCACCATGAAGCTGATGAAGGATCTGCAATCGCGAAGGTTTCAGCTTCCAGGCCATGTCATCTTCGGTGCTGTTGTTCATGAGGAGGCAGCCGAGATGCTTGGGATGGAATTCTTATGCAGATCCACCTTGCCCCGGAAGGGGCTTGGCTTCGATCTCTGCTATCTTGCCGAGCCATCCAATGGACGGGTTGTCCTTGGCCACAGAGGAAAGGTCGAGTTGGTCATCACCACACGGGGCGTCGCAGCCCACTCCTCCATGCCGTGGATGGGAGTGAATGCGCTCCAAACGATGCTGCCCATTCTTGAAATGATCTTCGGGCAGGGCAGCGAAAGACTCCCTTCTCATCCGGATCTGGGGAAGGCCTCAATCACCGTGACCAACCTGGTTTGCCGTCCGGGCGCCTTGAGCGTCACCCCGGATGAATGCGAGATCTCTGTCGATCGGCGATATCTCCCCGGCGAGACGCTGGAGACAATCCAGCATCAGTTCGTGGTTTCCCTTGCGACAATCAAGGCCATGTATCCGGATCTCGATGCGAGCGTCCGGGTCCGCACATTCAATGAGACCTCTTACACCGGCTATCGGAAGACGGTTACGAAGCATCACCCGGTATGGATTCTCGCGAGGGACAACCGCTACGTCCAGGAGACCATTCATGCGCTCCAACGTGTCGGCCAGGACACGAAGATCGACTACAAGATGGCAGGAACAGATGCCAGCATGACGGCTGGTGTGTTGGGGATACCCACAATCATCTTCTCCTGGGCAAGGGCTGAACTTTGCCACAAGGCGAATGAATACATGAGTGTGAAGAGAATCACCATGACGCTTGAGGCCTACGCGGCAATCCTGTGCCATATTTATGGCATTGACCTGACCCGGTTGGAGTAGCGGCGCCTCCGGCATGAGTCTGCTCTCGTGTGACGCGAGAATTCAAGAGCGATGAGAGGATGAAGGAGGATGAAGAATGGCCCCATCTGTCGATCAGAACGAAAAGGATCTCCTCGCGGCGGTTGATCGCGTGGGAGACTGGCAGGGAAAAGCTTTTCGATATGAACCGGTGAAGGGCGGTATCACGAATCCCAACTGGAAGGTTGTGGTGGGCGATTCCGCTTTCTTTGTCAAGATACCCGGACACGGCACGGAGGTTTTCATTGACAGGCGCAACTGCCATGCCGCGAATCTCATAGCCCAGCAGGCCGGCATAGGCCCGAGTGTCTGTTATTTCTTCGAAGACACGGGCGTCGAGATCTTCGAGTTTATGGAGGGGTACAGGACTCTCAACTATGGAGACGTCTACAAGCGAGACCTCTTCTACAAGATCATCGACCTGGCGAGGCGCTTCCATCAATCCAATGCTACACTCCCCCTGATGCAGACGGCGTTCGATCAGACTTTCAAAATGTTCAGCATGGCAAAGGACCTGAAAGCCTACCTGCCTCCGGAGATCAATCGTATGGAGTGGCTTGCCAGGGCAATTGAGGACGCCATACTGACCGCCGGTATCGGCTATGTCCCGTGCCACAACGATCTTACCATCGCGAACTTCATCCACAATGACCTGACCGGCGAGATGAAACTGCTGGACTTCGAGTACGCGTCGATGAACGATCCATGTTTCGACTTCGCGGTCATGTCAGGCGCAAGATACTTCACGGAAGCGATGGACGTCGAATGGATACGGTACTATTATGGGGCATACAATGAAGAAAAATTCGCCAGGATGAAACTTTACAAGATCATCGCGGATATGAAATGGGCGATGTGGTCACTGGTTCAGGCGGTCCAGTCGACGGTTCATGATTTCGATTACTTCAATTGGTACGGGACAAAAATGGCGCGTTTAAGGCACTTCTGGAACGACCCTCGTCTTGACTACTGGATCAACATGGTGAAGGGGGTGCCGATCTTTTAGAATGTGGGCGAATCGCGGGCGACACGGCAATGCTTGTCGGAGAGCTTCTGGACGTACGATGGCGCCTGAGCTGGATTGGTATGGGTTCCATCAGGATTATGTTGACCTTGACATTGTGAATAAATGAGCGTATTGGTCACCTCAAATTACATTGATTTTGCAATCGTCATTTGTATCCCGAACCCAAAACAGTGAGGGTGCCATGGACGGATGCCCGCAGATCCCGTGTCTCAACAGAGAGCGGGTTTTTTTATTCCCGATTTGCAGATCGTGATGCGTCTTATACAATCAATATAAAGGAGGAAAAGAGAATGAAGGGCAAAACGATTATCACGGCGGCTATTACGGGCAGTATTCATACTCCAACTATGTCGGAATATTTGCCTATCACCCCTCAGGAGATAGCTGACGACTCGGTTCGGGCCTATGAGGCGGGAGCGGCAGTCTGCCATATTCATGTCCGAAATCCCGAAACAGGTCAGCCAATTCCCGATATCAATCTATTCAAAGAAGTCATCACCCGGATAAAGAGCAGGTGCAATATGGTGATTTGTATCACCACCGGGGGTGGGCTTGGCATGACCGCCGAGCAGCGTCTCACCCCTGTTGCTGCCTTCAAACCCGAATTGGCTTCCTTTAATGCCGGCTCGGTCAATTTTGCCCTTTTTCATGCCCTCGACCGGTACAAGAATTTCAAATACGACTGGGAAAGCAAGTATTTGGCCATGACGGACGACTTTATTTTTCCGAACACTTTCAAATCCATGAAGGATTTTTCACGCATATTCAATGAAAACGACACGAAGCCGGAATTTGAGGTTTACGATTCCGGCATGGTCAACAACATTTCCTTCCTGATCGAGAGGGGCTATATCAAGAAACCTGTTTACATCCAGTTCGTCATGGGTGTTCTTGGCGGCATTACCCCGAGCCCCGAGAACCTTCTTTTCCTCGTGGACTATGCAAAGAAACTCATTGGCGATTTTGAATTTTCCGTCTGCGTGGCCGGACGCGCCCAGTTTCCAATCTGCACCCAGTCTCTCCTGATTGGCGGCAACGTTCGCGTCGGACTGGAGGACAACCTTTATCTGGAGAAAGGGGTCATGGCAAAGAGCAATGCTGAGCACGTCGCGAAGATCGCTCGGATCGCCAAGGAACTCGGCATTGAGCCGGCGACACCCGATGAAGCGAGAAAAATCCTGGACCTGAAAGGGATGGACAAGGTTACCTTTTAAAGAAGGCGGATTACTCACCATTCATCAAAGGAGGCTGAAAATGAGAAATGCAATTAGGAATTGGGCGGAAAAGTGGCAATTTACCATGGAAAAGGTGATGCCGGACTCATTCATTTTTGCGGTTCTACTCACCTTCATCGTTGTCATCATGGCCCTGGTATTCGTCCAGGCATCCCCCATCAAGATCGTGGAATCCTGGTATAAGGGATTTTGGGCCTACCTCTCTTTTTCCATGCAAATGGTCGTGCTCCTGATCTTCGGCTATTCATTGGCGATCACCCGGGTGGGGGTGAAGGTTATCGACGCGATAACCGGGATCGCCAAGACCCCTTCTCAGGCTGTGGCTCTTGTTGCTGGGGTGGCTGCCGTTCTGGCGCTGATTAACTGGGGGCTGGGAATCGTTTCGGGAATCTTTTTGTGCCTCGGGGCCGCCAGGAGAGTGAAAGGAGTCCACTGGCCGTTGCTTGTAGCCAGCGCATATATTGGGGCCATCGCTGGTACCACCTGGTCCATTTCGATCACCGAGCCTTTGCTCGTCAACACCGCCGGCTGGGGATGGGCGCCTGACATCATCCCCGCAATGGAAAAAGACCTGGGGCAAAAATTAGCCCCGATGGGTTTCGATAAAACCATTTATGCGCCGGCCAGCATTGTTGCTCTGATCGTAACCCCCATTGTTGCCATGCTCAGTTGCTATCTCATGCACCCCACACCGGAGCGGACTCGGTCTATTGATGCTGAATCTTTGAAAAAGTTGGCAGCAGAATCTCAATTCATGCTGGAAAAACCCAAAGAAATGGCCCTGGCCGATAAGTTAAACTGGAGCCGGACCATTTGGATATTGACCTGTATCATGATCTTTGCTGCGATTTTTCTCTGGTTCCAGAGCAAGTCCTTCCTGCAATTGGATCTGAATATGTATAACTTCATTTTCATCGGCCTTGCCATGTTGCTCCACGAAAATTTGGCCCGTTTTGTCGAATCCGTGAAAATGGCTACCAAGGCAGCATTTGGGATCATCCTGCAGTTTCCCTTCTATGCGGGCATCTTTGGGATTATGGCCTACACGGGTCTGCTCAAGGTTGTTGCCGGGTGGTTCGTGGCCATATCGAACGCATTTATCTATCCGCTGGTTACCATGATCAGTTCGGGAATCGTCAATATTTTCATCCCTTCTTCCGGTGGAATTTGGATGGTCCAGGGACCTGTCATGATCCTCGCTGCAAGTTCATTGGGGGTGAGCTTCCCTCTGACGGTGATGGCTTTCACCGCTGGCGAGGTGCTCACAAACACCATTCAGCCGTTTTGGGCTCTTCCCCTGTTGGGGGCTACGGGAACAGAGATGAGAACAATCATGGGATATTGTTTGATATCTTGTTTGTTTGAGTTTATCTTGGTTGCTCTGATCTATCTCTTTTTGCCGATGTAGGCGGAAAATTTTAGGAGAGTAATAGAGGAGGTTATTTTTCTGATGTAAAAAAGAACTGCCCGCAACGGCAGAACGCAGAGTGCTTGAGATTGGCGCTAAAAGGCTTAGCCATTCTCAAGCACTCAAAATGTTAACGTTTAATACATTTCAGTATTGTTTTGTAAACATATTTTTAAGCGATCGATACATGGTCGTTGCGTTGCAGAATGTTTCCTCATTTTCGGATTGTTGCGACTTTACCCCGGGGATGGACCCCGTTCAGATGGGAAGGTCACTTCAAATGGGAAAGATCAGGATCGGGTTTTCACCCGTGCAGCTCCTTCACCTTGGCACGATCGATCGATCCGTCCTCTTTTTTAGGAAGCGAGTCGACAAACTGGACATCATTCTGTTTTTTGTAGCGGGCGATTCTGCACCGGACTACGGCAATACAAGACAAGGCAATGGAATTGGACAATTCACTTATGGAGTTAATATGACAGAGAAAATATCAAACATGGAGGAGCTGGTCGCCTATCAGGACGGTTCCGTCGTCAGCAAGGAGATCATCAAAAAAGCAACCGGGACCACTACCATTTTCGCCTTTGACCAGGATCAGGGGTTGAGCGAACATACAGCGCCCTTCGACGCCCTGGTCTACATTATCGATGGCGAGGCCGAGATCAGCATCGCAGGGGAGCCCCATCATCTGAAAGCCGGGGAAATGATCATCATGCCCGGTGGAAAACCCCATGCATTGAAGGCGATCAAGAGATTCAAGATGATGCTCGTGATGATCCGATCATAGACGAAACCTGAAAACTTCCGTTGTCCCCTTTTCAGAGAAGGATTGACAGGCGGGCAGGTCTCTGCCAAGAAGAGACATGGACGAAACCCTGATCAGAACCCTCTCCGAAGGGGCGGCGGCGATCGGCATCCGCCTCGGTCCGGCGGAACTGGAACGTTTTGCAACCTACCACCGGGAGATCCTGCTCTGGAACCGGAGGATCAACCTCGTCTCGGAACGCTCCGCGCGGGAGATCGTCCTCCGCCACTTTCTCGATTCGCTGACACCGGCGCCGTTTCTGGACCGTCAGGACGGCGCGCTGATCGATCTCGGAAGCGGGGGCGGCTTTCCCGGCATCCCGCTCAGGATCGCACTGCCCGGACTGCGCCTGTCGCTCGTCGAGACCTCCCGGAAAAAGAGCTCCTTCCTCTCCCACATCGTCCGGACGCTCGGCCTTAACGGGGTTCAGGTGATCCGGGAGCGCGTCGAAGCGCTGACCGCAGGGGAGGCCCTTACAGGCCGCTTCGACACACTCATCTCCCGGGCCGCCTTCAAGCTCCCGGATCTGATTCGGACGGCCGCCTTTTTTCTCAAACCAGGGGGACAGATGGTCGCAATGAAGGGCCCCGATCCGCAGGAAGAGATGGCGGAAACGGAGCGAATTCTGGAGGAGGTCGGGATGGTCTTCACGGCCTGCCGTGCCGTCCGGCTACCTGGAGCTGATTCGTTAAGAAATATAATAATTTATAATCGTGCTTTCCGTTAAGGATTTCTATAAAAAACCTTTTCATTCCTTGCGTTTTATGCTACCGTCTGCGCTGGTTCGGCAAATACCTACTCGCGGGGCTTTTTCTATTAAATAATGCGTAAAATCATAAGCATGGCCAACCAAAAAGGGGGGGTTGGGAAGACCACGACGGCCATCAACCTCTCGGCCTCGCTGGCGGCGGCGGAGAAGCGAACCCTCTTGATCGATTGCGATTCCCAGGGAAACGCGACGAGCGGCATGGGGATCGGCGGAGAGGCGATTCGGGAAAAGAACCTCTATCACTGTCTGATCGAGAATCGCCCGCTCAAGGAGGTGATCGTCGGGACACAGATCCCCCATCTGGATCTGCTCCCCGCGAACCAGGACCTGGTCGGGATCGAGGTGGAATTCGTCTCCATCGAGGATCGGGAGAAGAGACTTCGGAACCTGCTCCGCGCGCTGGATGCTTCTTATGAATATGTGATCATCGACTGTCCGCCTTCCCTCGGGTTTCTCACAGTCAACGCTCTGGTGGCTTCGGACTGCCTGATCGTACCCCTGCAGTGCGAGTATTTTGCGATGGAGGGACTGGGTCACCTGCTCAATACGATGGGGCTGATCAAGGCCCGACTGAACCCCACCCTGACGCTCGGAGGGATTCTGCTCACCATGTACGACACGCGGAATCTGCTTTCGCGTCGGGTCAGTGAGGATGTACGCAGCAATTTCGGGGAGCTGGTCTTCCAGACGGTCATCCCGCGGAACGTCCGGCTCTCGGAAAGTCCGAGCCACGGGCTGCCGATCAT
The DNA here is from genome assembly GCA_964433455.1 of uncultured Syntrophaceae bacterium. Classification (GTDB taxonomy): domain Bacteria; phylum Desulfobacterota; class Syntrophia; order Syntrophales; family UBA5619; genus UBA5619. Next base: position 4,928 of record CAYSSF010000066.1, on the reverse strand, counting down.
TCTTTATGATATCCGATCGCGCGGCGCGATCTCATACATGGAACTGGCCAAGGAAATCCTGGGCAACGTGAGGATATGATGCAGCCAAAAAACTCCCTCGGCAGGGGCTTGGGGGCGATGTTCCCCGATCTTCTGGACAATATCGGCGATCGGCCCGCTTTCGTCCAGTGCGGGATCGAGGAGCTAACCCCGAACCGGTTTCAGCCCCGGCGGGACTTCAACGACGAGGGCCAGAAAGAACTGGTCGCCTCCGTGAAGAAGAGCGGCATCATCCAGCCGATCATCGTCCGGAAGGCGGAGAGCGGTTATGAGATCATCGCCGGAGAGAGACGCTGGAGGGCGGCGCAGGCGGCCGGTCTCAAAGAGGTGCCCATCGTCATCCGCAAAGCGGAAGATCGGGATCTGGCGGAGCTTTCGCTGATCGAAAACATCCAGCGCGAGGCCTTGAACCCGATCGAAGAGGCGGATGCCTATCAGACCCTGCTGACCCGTTTTGCGCTGTCGCAGGAGGAGATCTCCACCCGCGTCGGGAAGGACCGCTCCACGATCGCCAATACGCTTCGTCTGCTGAAGCTTCCCGAAACGGCCCGGCAGGCCCTGATCGCCAAAAAAATAACGGCCGGGCATGCCCGGGCGCTCCTTGCGCTGGAACTTCCAAACGAGCAGATCAGCGCGCTGAAGATCATCCAGAAGAGGGAGTTGAACGTCCGGGAGACGGAGCGTCTGATTCGGAATCTGAAAACGGCGCCACAAAAGAAGAAAGACGGGCTTAAGGATCCATACTTGACCGACCTGGAGCGGGAGCTCTCCTCGCAACTGCTCGCGGCCGTTCAGATCCGCGCCGGGAAGCGATCGGGAACCATCGAGATCCGCTACAACAGCAACGATGAGTTGAACCGCCTGGCAAGGTTGTTTCTTGACAGAATTTAGGCAATGGGTAGAACGAACATGTCCACAGGTGTGGATAAAACTGTGTATAAGGTAGCGAACATTGGACATCCTCTGGGATAAATCGGTCAGAATCATTAAAGAAAAGGTCAGCCAGCAGAACTTTGAGACCTGGATTCGCCCGATTCACATCACGCTGATGGAAGGGGCTCAGGTCCATCTGAGCGTACCCAACCGCTTCTTCCGCGATTGGGTGGCGGAAAACTATCTTTCCCTGATCCGCGACGCGATGCAGTCCACTGCCGGCGTCCAGTTTCAAATTGAACTGATCATTGAACAGGAAAACAGTCAAAACCATGGATTGACGGATGTTGTCGAGGGCCATGCTGTAACAAAAACGTCTCAAAAAAAGCCTTCCCGTGCACGAACGCACTCCACGCTGAATGGGAACTACAGTTTTGATCGCTTCGTTGTGGGGTCCTGCAACCAGTTTGCCCATGCCGCCTCCGCGGCCGTCGCCGAGCAGCCGGCGAAAAATTATAACCCGCTCTTCATCTATGGCGGTGTGGGGTTGGGAAAGACCCACCTGTTGAACGCCATTGGCTTGCAGACCCTGAAACTTTTTCCGGACCTCAATGTGGTTTATGTCTCGGCCGAGGTCTTCATGAATGAATTGATCAATTCAATCCGCTATGACAAAATGCCGAAATTCAGGGAAAAGTTCCGAAATATCGACTGTCTGTTGATCGATGACATCCAGTTTATCGCCGGAAAGGAGAGGACCCAGGAAGAGTTTTTTCATACCTTCAATACCCTTCATGACGCCGGCAAGCAGATCGTTGTGACAAGCGATAAATTCCCGAAGGATATACCGAATTTAGAAGGAAGGTTGCGCTCGCGGTTCGAGTGGGGGTTGATCGCCGATATCCAACCGCCGGAGATTGAGACGAAAATCGCCATTTTAGAGAAAAAAGCGCAGGAGAACAATATTAAGCTTCCCGGAAATGTGTCCCTCTATCTTTCCTCCCAGGCGGAGTCCAATATACGGGAATTGGAGGGATACCTGGTTCGAATCGCCGCTTACTCTTCTCTGACCGGACGTCAGATTGACCTTGACCTGGTGAAAAGCGTGCTGAAACAACTCTTCAGGAAAGAGGAAAAAAAGGAGTTGACGATCGAAGAGATTGTGAAAGTGGTCGGATCAAAATTGAATATCAAGATCTCGGAGATCAAATCTCAGAAAAAAAACAAGAATCTCGTTTTGGCGCGACAGGTTTCGATGTTTCTCTCCCGTGAGATGACCAACTCATCCTTCCCGGACATCGGCGATAAGATCGGTGGGCGGGATCACTCCACCGTCATCTACGCCCACAATAAAATAAAAAAAATTTTGGATACCGACAAGGCGCTCCGGGATACCGTGGAGGATATCCGAGAGATCCTTTTGAACAAGGGTTGAAGTTTGGATGAAGCAGCACCATCCACAGCACAAGAGTGAAAAAATATTGTAAAATGAAGCTCCCATGAGGGTTATGAACAGCATCCACAGGTACTATTACTACTACTATTTTTTTATATTAAAGAATTTTTTTAAAACTATATAACCTGTTAGCCAAGTGGAAAGGATGGGGCAACCATGGAATTCAACATCAAAAGAGATTTGTTTTCAGCGGGAATTCAAAAGACGTTGGGGATTGTGGAAAAGAAAACCACGATGCCGATCCTGAGCAACCTGTTGCTCAGGGCGGGTCAAAATCGGGTCACCATCATGGCGACGGATCGGGAGATCGGTCTGGTGGCGGACTATGAAGCGGAGGTCCTCCGGGATGGGGAGATCACCCTCTCGGCGCGGAAACTTCATGAAATGGTTCGTGAAAGTCAGGGAGAGATCATCCATGTTGTTAAAAATGAAAGGGATATGGTGACCCTGACCTGTAACAAGGCCATATACCGTATTCCCGGTGTTCCGGCCGATGATTATCCGTTGGTCGCGGATCATGGGGATCTGACCTTTTACAAGGTAAAGGGGGGAATTCTGAAGGAGTTGATCCGCAAGACCGCTTTTGCGATTTCGACCGATGAGATGCGGAAAAATTTGTGCGGCGTTCTGATGGAGACGGAAAAAACGGATGACTCCTGCTGGATCCGTATGGTGGCGACGGATGGACATCGTCTTGCGATGATGAAAATGGATACGGGAGAGAAGGATTTTCTCTTGCTGGAAAAGGGGGTCATTATCCCCAGAAAAGGTCTCGTGGAGATCCGGCGGCTTGTCGAGGATGAGCCAGGCGATCTGTTGCTGGGGATCCGGCAGGGGATGTGTATCGTGAAGACCGATCATACCCTGCTGAATGTGAGTCTGGTCGACGGGGAGTATCCCGATTACCGTAGGGTGATCCCGGCGGAGAAGGGAGTTCTTCTGAGCGTGGAGAAGGAAAAATTTCTTCATGCCCTCCGCCGGATGAGCGTCATCTCCTCGGATCGATACAATGGCGTGATCATGACGCTTTCACCGGAAAAACTGATCTTGAATTCGAACAATCCCGATGTTGGGGAGGCAAATGATGAGATCGATGTCATTTATGAAGGCGAGGGAAAGAGCGTCGGCTACAACGTGACCTATCTGACCGATGCCCTTGATGTGGTTGACGAGGAGCGGATCGAGTTTGAAATCGGAGAAGGGATGAAACCCGGCATTGTCCGGGCTATCGGCAACGAGAATTACTTCTGCATAGTCATGCCATTGAAATTATAGAATAGAGAACAGGAAGAGGTTTGATGGAAGAGATCATTCAGGAAGAGACAACAGCGAAACAAGGGGAGTACGGCGCCGACAGCATCCGGGTGCTGGAAGGGCTGGAAGCCGTCCGAAAGCGTCCGGCCATGTATATCGGCAGCACGGGAAAGGAAGGTCTCCACCACCTGGTTTACGAGGTGGTGGACAACAGCATTGACGAGGCGTCCGCCGGATTTTGCGACACCATTCTGGTGAAGATCCGGATGGACAACAGTGTCGTCGTGGAGGACAACGGCCGGGGGATTCCGGTGGATATCCATCGGACGGAGGGGGTTTCGGCCGCTGAGGTGGCTCTGACCCGGCTCCACGCCGGCGCAAAGTTCTCCAACGACAGTTACAAGATATCGGGAGGTCTCCATGGCGTCGGCGTCTCCGTCGTCAATGCCCTCTCCATCTATCTCGATCTTGAGGTGAGACGGGACGGCAATGTCTATCGCCAGTCCTATGTCTGCGGCGTGCCGAACGCCCCGCTGGAACAGGTCGGAAAAACAAAAAACCGCGGAACAACCGTCACCTTCAAGCCGGATGACACCATCTTCGAGGAGACGGAATTCAGTTATGATATTCTCTCCAACCGATTAAGAGAACTGGCGTTTCTGAATTGCGGGGTGAAGATCACACTGATCGATGAGCGGGACGACCGCCAGGGTGAATTCTTCTATGAAGGCGGAATCGTCTCTTTTGTCGAATACATCAACCGGAACAAGAAGGTTCTTCACAAGAGCCCGGTCTTCATCACCGGTTCCCGAGAGGATTGTCTGGTCGAGGTTGCGCTTCAATACAACGATACCTATACGGAAAACGTCTTTTCTTTTGCCAACAGCATCAACACGACCGAGGGGGGAACGCACCTGATCGGTTTCCGTTCGGCGTTGACGCGTGCGTTCAACAACTACGCCACCAGCAGCAACCTCATGAAAAACGGGAAGGAATCCCTGAAGGGCGAAGATCTGCGCGAAGGTCTCGCCTGCGTGATCAGCGTCAAGATCCGGAACCCGCAGTTCGAAGGTCAGACAAAGACAAAACTTGGCAACAGCGAAGTCAAGGGGCTTGTCGAGGGGATCGTCTACGACAAGATCAGCAGTTATCTGGAGGAGAATCCGGCGGTTGCCAAGCAACTGCTGGGCAAGTGCCTGGATGCGGCCAGGGCGCGCGAAGCGGCCAGGCACGCCCGCGAATTGACGAGACGCAAGACCGCCCTCGAGGTCGGCGCCCTCCCCGGAAAACTGGCGGACTGCCAGGA
>CAYSSF010000065.1:0-18372 GCA_964433455.1 uncultured Syntrophaceae bacterium | reverse complement strand
GGAGGGGAAATACCTCCTCATCGACCCGGACGAACTTGAGTTGACCGAACCCGAAAGGAGCCGGGCGATCGATGTCCACGAGTTCGTGAAATCCGGGCAGATCGATTCCCTCTTTTTGGAACGGACCTACTATCTGGAGCCGGATGTCCACGGAAAGGGTTATAACGCACTGGCCGCGGCGATGGCGGAGATGGGTGTGGACGGGATCTGCTCCTGGACGATGAGGAAGAGGTCCTATCTTGGGGCCTTGGCGCCGAGCGGGAAGATTCTCCGGCTGAAAACCCTGAGGCATGCCGATGAGGTGATACCGGTGAGTTCTCTCGAACTGCCGGATATCGCCCTGTCCGAAAAGGAGCTCCGGATCGGCGGCGAGTTGATCAACCAGTTGACCGCCCCGTTCCAGCCGGAGAAATTCGAAAACGAACATCAGAAGAAACTGCGGCAGTTGATCGATCAAAAGGCCCGCGGAGAAAAAATCGTCCTCCTGCGCCCCCGGCGCCTGAAACCCACGTCATCGGACAAATTGCTTGAGGCGCTCGAAGCCAGTCTGAAGAAGGTGGCTTAGATGAAAAACCTTCGATACGTCCGAACCCCGTCCCCATCGTCCTTAGCCGGAGGTCATGAAGCGACCGGGCAGACCATATGGAGCGGGACGATCAGTTTCAGCCTGGTGGCGATTCCGGTCCATCTGGTCAAGGCCGTCGACCCCGGCAGGGTCTCTTTCCGCCTGCTCCACAGCACGGATTACTCCCCCCTGCTGCGAAGAATGGTCTGTCCGAAGGATGGAAAGGTGGTTCCCCCGGACGAGATCATCCGGGGATACGAGCTCGGACCCGACAAATATATCCTGGTCACGGATGAGGAGCTCGAATCGGTGTCGCCCGAACGGAGCCGGACAATCGAAATCGTCGAGTTCATTGATATCGCGGATGTGGATTCGATCTATTTCGATCACCCCTACTATCTCGTTCCCGCCAGGGGGGGCGAAAAGGCGTACCGGCTGCTGGTCGAGGTCATGCGCCGGACCAGGAAGGCGGGAATCGCAAAATTCGTCCTCGGCGAACGGGAGTATCTCGTAGCGGTCAAGAGCACGGAGGGGGCCCTCTCGCTGGTCACCCTCCATTACAACGCGGAGATCCTCTCCGATGAAGAGATCGCGCCTTCCAAGGGGACGATCGACCCCGAAGAAAAAAGCCGCATCCAAAAGACCATCGCGAAGATGGCGGCCGACTTCGATCCGGACAAATATGCGGACGAACGCCGGAAGAAGATATTGAAACTATTGAAGAAGAAGGAGAAGGAACAGGCACCGGTGGAGGCCCCCGAGATCGACGAGGAGGCGGGCGAGGGCCCCGTCGACCTGATCGCGGCCCTGGAGGAGAGCATGCGCAAGGTGAAAGGGAGCCGGTGATGAGGCAGGTCGCGGAGGTTGCCGGCAGACGCCTGACGCTTACAAACCTCGAAAAGGATCTCTATCCCTCCTACGGTTTCACGAAAGCGCAAATCCTGGAGTACTACCGCCGGATCTCCCCGTTCATGCTGCCCCATCTGAAGGGCCGGGCGCTGACGCTGAAGCGCTATCCAAACGGCGTGGAGGAGGAATTCTTTTTCGAGAAACGCTGCCCTTCCCATCGTCCGCCCTGGGTGGTCACGGCGGAGATCCCGCAGCATAACGGAGAGGAGATGACCGTCTGCCTGGTCAACGATCTCAACACGTTGATCTGGGTTGGAAACCTGGCCTCCCTCGAACTGCATGTCCCGCTGGCCGGGGCCGCTTCCCCCGGGACGCCCGATGCCGTGGTCTTCGACCTGGACCCCGGCGATCCGGCCGGCATCCTCGATTGCGCGCGGGTGGCGCTGATCCTCCGGGAGCTCCTGGCCCCGCTCAAGCTCGAGGGCTTTGTCAAGACTTCGGGCCAGAAGGGGCTCCATGTCTATCTCCCGCTGAACCGCCGGGAGGCGACCTTTGCGGACACCAAGAAATTTTCGAAGTCGGTGGCGGAGGTCCTGCAGCGCAACTATCCGGAGCTGGTGACGGCGAAAATGGCAAAGGCGGAGCGGACCGGGAAGGTTTTCATCAACTGGTCGCAAAACGACGCCTCGAAGACGATGGTTTCTGTTTATTCCCTGCGGGCGCGGGAGAAGCCGTTCGTCTCCTTTCCCCTCCCCTGGGGAGAACTGGAGGAACTGGCCGGGCGGGGCGATCCGGAAAAGTTCTTCGTCCTGGCTCCGGAAGCCCAGAGCCGGGCCGAAAAGAAGGGCGACCTCTTCCGGGAGGTCCTTGTCAAAAAGCAGAAGCTTCCTTATCTATGACCTTAAAATGAAGAGGATATGGGATTAAAGGATTACGCGTTCAGACGTAAATTCGAAGAGACGCCGGAGCCGAAGCCCAACCTGCGCGACACGGGGAGTCGTCTCGTTTTTGTCGTTCAGAAGCACGCGGCCCGGGCCCTCCATTACGATCTCAGGCTCGAGATGGAAGGGGTGTTGAAGAGCTGGGCCGTTCCGAAGGGACCTTCGCTGAATCCCGCGTTCAAGAGGCTGGCCGTGATGGTGGAGGACCATCCGCTCGATTACAAGGATTTCGAGGGGATGATCCCGGAGGGCAATTACGGCGCGGGAAGCGTGATCGTCTGGGACAGGGGCTTTTACCATCATCCTTCCGGCGCGGTTGGAAAAGAGGGCGAGCGGCTCCTGCTGGAGGGGTTGAGAAAAGGGGACCTGAAGTTTGTTCTCAAGGGGGAGAAGCTCCGGGGCGAATTCGCGCTCGTCAAAACGCGAAAGGATGAAAAGTCGTGGCTCCTTCTGAAGAAGAAGGACCGTTTTGCGAACACGGAGGGGATCCTCGGGAAGAACCATTCCGTCGTCTCCGATAAGACCCTGGAGGAGATCTCCGAGGCCGACCCGAAGGGATCTTCCCGGCAAAAAATGGTGGACCGGATCCGACTCCGGGAGGCGCTGGAGGGGGAAGAGCTGAAGGATGCGCCGGAGAAGCCGATCCCGCGAGGGGTCAAACCGATGCTCGCGACCCTGGTGAAGGAACCGTTTGACCATCCGGACTGGATTTTTGAGGTGAAATGGGACGGGTACCGCGCCATTGCCGAAATCCGGGACGGAGAGGTTTCGCTCTATTCCCGAAACGGGATCTCCTTCAACCGTAAGTTTTCCCCCATCCTGGAATCGCTCCGGAAATTCGGATTCGAGGCCGTTCTGGACGGCGAAATCGTCGCCGTGGATGACCGGGGAAATCCCGATTTCCAGACGCTGCAGGATTACCAGAAATCCGGGAAGGGGCGTCTGGTCTACTATGTCTTCGATCTGATCCACTTCGCGGGGCATGATCTGACGGGCCTCCCCCTCATCCGGAGAAAGGAGATCCTGAAAAAAATCCTTCCCGCCGCCCGGAACATCAAATTCAGCGATCATGTCGTGAAAGAGGGCGTCCTGTTTTTCCGGGTCGCCAAAGAGAGGGGCCTTGAGGGGATCATGGCCAAGCACGCACAGAGCGCCTACCGGATCGACAGGAGGAGCCGGCAATGGCTGAAGGTGAAGACGCAGCTCGTGCAGGAAGGGGTGATCGCGGGCTTCACGCAACCGCGGGGAAGCCGAAAGCATTTCGGCGCGCTGGTCCTCGGGGTCTTCAACGGAGATGAACTGGTCTACATCGGCCATACAGGAGGCGGCTTCGGGGCCGGAATGCTCCGGGAAGTCCGCGAAAAGCTGGATCCGCTGATCCGGAAGAGGCGCCCTTTCAAGGCAGAGCCGAAGACGAATACGTCGGTCACCTGGGTAAAACCGGAATTGGTCTGCGAAGTGGCGTTCCACGGCTGGACCGATGAGGGGCTCATGCGGCAGCCCGTTTTTCTGCGGCTGCGGGAGGATAAAACCGCCCGCGACGTGGTGCGCGAAAGCCCTGATTGAAGATTCCCCGCGGCAAGCCGTTGATAATCTTCGATCCTGAAGGAATGACGCCATTCCGTATTCGTTCACCTATTCCGCAGCGGCAGGCGGGAATGGGCACGCCGCCGAAACTGCCAATATCCCGCTACGGATACCGCAGAACGGAGTTGGAGAACCGAAAATATGAAAATCCACGTCGGAACAAGCGGTTATGGATACAAGGAGTGGAAGGGGAAATTCTATCCCGAAACGATCTCGCCCAAGGAGATGCTTCGTTTCTACGCGGAGCGCCTTGGTGCGGTAGAGATCAACAGCACCTTCTATCACATGCCCACGGAAAGCGTCCTCGTATCCTGGGCGGGGCAGGTCCCCGATGATTTTGTTTTCGCGCTCAAGGCGCCTCAGGTGATCACGCATCGGAAACGGTTGAAAAACGTAGATGAGGAGGCGGCGTACCTCTTCGGAACACTGCCGGTTCTGGAGGGCAAACTCGGTCCGGTCCTTTTTCAGTTTCCCGCGACTTTTCGGATGGACCTGCCGGTGCTGAACCATTTTTTCGCGCTGATTCCCGGCAAGTTCCCCTGCGCATTCGAGTTCCGCAGCCCCTCCCCGCTCGATCCCGGAATTCCCGATCTCCTCCGGGAAAGGGGATATAGCCCCTGCATCGCCGACACCGATGAGCATCCGGCCCAGGGGATTGCCTCAACGGCGCCGTGGGGGTACCTGCGGCTGCGCCGTACCGATTATACAGACGCCGATCTCTCTCGATGGCTGGAGGTGATCCGTTCACAACCGTGGCAGCGGGCCTTCGTTTTTTTCAAGCATGAGGAAAAAGCCAAGGGGCCCGAAACGGCGATGCGTTTCCGGGAGCTTATCCATACGGAATGAAGATCAATTGAAAAAGGAGGAAGAAGAGATGGCGAAATCGACGGGAAAGCAATTGGCCGAGGGCCTCCGACGGAAGATCGAGGAATTGAAGAAGGTGTGTGAAGGGGTCGATGAGGGCACGGCCTCTCGCGCACCCGCGGGACGGTGGTCTCCCAAAGAGATCCTTTCGCACCTGTTGGGGCCCGAAGGAGCGGGCCAACTGACGGTCTTGCAGGCGTTTGTCGATCGGGAGACCCCCAGGCTCAACTTCGAGCCCGAGAACCCCTATTTCTCGGCGGGGCGCGCCCGGATGACCTTTCGCGAGCTTCTTGCTGAGGTTGACAGGGACTACGGCCGTGCCTGCCGGTTTGTAGAGGGGCTCTCCGGAGAGCAGCTCGACCGGAAGGCGAATATCCCCATGCTCAAGGATTCACCGCTCGGGGAATATCCGACACTGGAAGGCTGGATAGGGGTACTGGGAGGATACCACCTTCAATTCCACATCGGCCACATGCGCGAGATCCTGCAGGGTCTGGGCGCAACTCCCGCCGAGAAGCCCGCGGAGCAGGGTGGGCGCGAATAGGGGAACGGGACGGATCTGAGCCCTTGATAATTGTCCTTGACGTCGTTACGCTAATTTCATAATAACGAGCCGGGATGATTCATCCGACAGGGAGGTAAATATCGTGGATGCAAAGAGATATGAGTTGAATGTCCAGTTGGCGCAGATGCTCAAGGGCGGCGTTATCATGGATGTGACCAATGTGGAACAGGCGAAGATTGCCGAGGAGGCGGGCGCGGTGGCCGTCATGGCCTTGGAACGGGTGCCGGCGGATATCCGAAAGGATGGCGGGGTCGCGCGGATGTCGGATCCGGCCATGATCGCCGAAATCAAAAAAGCCGTCACCATTCCGGTTATGGCGAAGGCGCGGATCGGTCACTTCGTGGAGGCCCAGATTATCGAAGCCTTGAAGATCGACTACATCGATGAGAGTGAAGTCCTCACCCCTGCCGATGAGGAGTGCCATATCGACAAGACACTCTTTTCCATTCCCTTCGTCTGCGGCGCCCGTAACCTCGGAGAGGCGCTTCGCCGCATAGCCGAAGGCGCGGCGATGATCCGCACCAAGGGAGAGGCGGGAACCGGCAATGTCGTCGAGGCGGTCCGCCACATGAGGACGATGAACCGGGAAATCCGTCAGCTTGCCCATATGCCGGTGGAGGAGGTAACCGGTTTCGCGAAGGCAAACGGTATACCCTATGAACTGGCCCTGAAGGTGAGGGAATTGGGCCGCCTGCCGGTGGTCAACTTCGCCGCGGGCGGAATTGCGACACCCGCCGATGCGGCGCTGATGATGCAGCTCGGTTGCGACGGTGTTTTCGTCGGTTCCGGTATCTTCAAATCGTCGGCGCCCGCCATGCGCGCCCGCGCGATCGTCAAGGCAACGGCCTATTTCAACGATCCGACCAAGGTCCTTGAGGCCTCCATGGGGCTCGGCGAAGCGATGGCCGGCCTTGAAATCGCGGCAATTCCCCAAGAGCAACTGCTGGCCGGCCGCGGCTGGTAGGGAGGCTTCGGGACGGAATTGATGAGCCGCACGAAATTTGACCCCTCAACATCACCCGGAAAGGTGATCGGCGTCCTGGATCTGCAGGGGGATGTGCTCGAACATCTCGATCACATGGAGCGCCTCGGGGTCCCGGTCCGTCCGGTCAAAAAAGAGGAGGATTTTCAGGATCTGGGCGGTCTGATCCTGCCCGGCGGCGAGAGCACGTGCCTTGCCCGTCTTCTCAGCATATTTGGCATCGACAAGGTGATCGACCGGAAATTCCGGGAGGGGATGAAACTCTGGGGTACCTGCGCCGGGGCGATTCTGCTTGCAAAGTCCGTTGCGGGAGAGGCGCCCCATCTCGGCCTGATCGACATCGAAATCGAACGAAACAGCTTCGGGAGCCAGTTGGACAGCTTCGTCACCGAGGCCTCGATCCCGGGGATTTCCCGGACTCCCATACCGCTGACTTTTATACGCGCCCCCAAGATTCTCTCCGCAGGAAAGGGGGTGGAGGTTCTCCTCCGGATCGGCGATTTCATCGCGGCCGCCGAATCGCCTGGTGTCCTGGTGACGGTATTTCATCCGGAACTGACGCCTTCCCTCTCGTTTCACCGCTATTTTGCACGCAAATGCGGCCTCCGGCCCGCCGGAGAGGAAGCAGCGGTCAATCCTCCCTGGGATAGAACAAGCTGGATGCGTCTCGCTCAAATCACGCCGGTGGAAAGGCGGTCCACCGAACCCCTCGCGAAGGCATTGCCACAGGAGATGGAGCATGAAAACCCTGAAGGGAGTTGAAAAGAAGTATCTGCGAGGTCTTGCCCACGACATGAAGCCTATCGTCCTCATCGGAAAGGAGGGGATCACGGAGGGGATCGTCCGTGCGACCGACGAGGGGCTTTCCCAACATGAGCTGATCAAGATCAAGTTCAATGATTACAAGGAGAAAAGTCAGAAAGAGGCCCTGTTGGGAGAACTTTTGGACCAAACCGGAAGCGCGCAGGTTGGAATGATCGGCCATACGGCCATTCTCTACCGGCCGCAAATCGACCCGGAGAAACGACGGATCTCGTTGCCGGTAAAAGGAAAGTAGGCCTCTTCATCCAATCGTATTATCTCATCATATCGATGCGGGCGCGGATGGCGGAGGCATTTTTAACATCCCCGGCCGCTTCGTAGTAGGATTGCAGCCGTTCGAGCCAGGCAGACAGGGCTCTCTTCCAACCGTTCCGGGAAGCGGTTTCGACGGCCGTCCGGAGGATGGCGTCATTCTCCAGACGGTGGCTGACGGCCAAACCCGAAGCGATCAGGCGGGGGATGGGATCTTCAATGGCCGCGATCGAAGCGGCCGCTTTCGTCGCATCCCGGCTCAGAAACGCCTTCCAGAAAGGGCGGTAGGCTTCCGGCAGCAGCGAAACGTCCACCTGTCCCGTGTCTCCCTTGAGGAGAAGGTAAAAGTTGCGATTCGCGGGAACCGGCTCGACGGATTCAATTTTCAGGTACTCTCCTTCTTCCAGTTCCTCACGTATGGCAACCTGCAGCGCCATCCTGGTAAGCCAGGCTTTCCCTAAAAGATCCGCATCGCCGCCTTTTTTGATCTCCTCGACGGCCTTCCGAAAATGGGACTCGGTGATGGAGGAGTCGCGACCGGTCAGAAAGTCCTGCTTGAAAGACTCCAACTGCTTGTGACCTGATGAAATCCATAACGGTGCGGGCTTGGCGCCGCAACCTGTCAGCAGAAGGAGTGGAAGTAGAAAAAAGAATAATTTCTTCATGGCAGCTTGATCTCCGGTTTGGTCTTGAAGGGAATCATCCTTTCGATCTCATCGGCCAAGTCGCCGATCGCCATGACGGTTTGATCCAGTTCGTTACGGAGCACCTTCAGATCTTTCGTAGAATCGGCAGCCTCGGTGCTTATTTTGTTGATGTTGTCAAACGTTGTATCGATCTTTGCGAGTTTTGTAAGCAAATCCAGGAGGATGTTTCGAAACTGCGGCAGGATGCCATCCCGGCCATAGAGCTCCTCATCGGTCTTGCCGGCCATTCCATCGACCCGCTGGAGGATTCCGTCGACCCGCCCGATAATCCCGTCGACCCGCCGGAGGATGCCGTCCCGGCCGTAAAGCCCCTCGTCGGTCTTACCGGCCATCCCATCGACCCGCTGGATGATCCCATCCGCTTTAACGGTGATGTCCCGGATCTTCTGCAAAGCCTCGTGGATCGCTTTGACGCTTTTCGGATCACCGACGGCCAGTTCCAAAAGAGAGTCTCGCTTGGAAAACTTGGCAACCAGCGCCTCCGCCTCCCGGAGGATCCGATTCACATCCCCATCCGGATCGGCGAGGTTTGCGGTGATCGTTTCCACGTTGGCCATGATCCGGTCGGCCTTGTCGATAATCGGCTGAGCCCGTTTGATAATTTCATTGATATCATTCGATTCGGTCAGTCCCGGGATTGTCAGCGGCGAGAGAGGCGGGCCGCTGAGGTTGGTGGTCCTGACGACAATTCGCGGTAAACCGATCAGCGGCTTGTCGAGGATGAACTTGCTGTCCGCCCGGATCATTCGGTTATGGCGCTCCGGAATCTTGATCCGGATGAGGACGGTCCCGAGATCGTTCAGCTCAAGAGAGCTGACACGGCCGATCGTGAACCCCCAGACGGCGACCGGCATCCCCTCGGTTAGATTTTCACCTGTTCTTGAGGAGAGGGTATAGGTGTAGAATTTGGAAAAAAGTCCTTTTTTATAGGCCACGTAGCCGATCGAGGCCAGGATCAGAAGCGTGGCGATCGTGATGAAGAGCCCTACCTTGAATTCAATTCTCTGTGTCATCGGCTGTCCTGTAGCGGTCTTTTTCCCAATTATAATCAAAAATATGCACTTCTGCAATCAAATCATCCACCTTCCGGAGGGCATCCGTGAAAAAAAACCCGTCGGGCAGGTCCGGTAAGAGACGGAAGGGCCTGTCCAGAACGACAACGGCATCGCGGACCATGGCCGCCCGGATGAGCATGACGCAGAAGCGCTCTTCTGCGGTCAAAGAGGAGTTTCGCTTCTCGGCGGAGTCGGCCATGCCGAAACGCTGAAGAAGTTCCAGCGCCAAGATCTTCGCCTCGTCCAATCGCATGTTCTCGTGGTATTGGCGGATGAGGGAGATGTTGCTCCAGACAGGCAAATTGGATATCAGGGGGACCTCCAGGGAAATGAGGCCGAGATGCGACCAGTGATCTGCAAGGAATCCCTCCAATGCCTTTTCGAGCACCTCTTCATTTTCGAAGAGCCTCAGATGAATCTTAAGATCGATGACAGCACCTCGATGGTTACAATGGCCAGAAAAACCTTGACCATCCCGTTTAACACCGCAATGGGAATGCTCGTCAGCTCCTTCGAGGCATTCAAGCCGAGTCGAATCGGAATCAGCGTGATGAAAAACCCGAAGGTCGCGCACTTGATCATCAGGATGAAGATATCCAGAAGATCCGTCGAATGAAGCAGGGTGTCAATATAACCGTCCACGCTTGTTCCAAAAACCAGACTGGAGACGAGCATGCCGATGGAGAGTACCACCAGTGCAAAAAGGCTGGTGAGCAGAACCATGGAAAGCATCCCGTTGAGGATTCTCGGGATGAAAAGATAGTGGATCAGATCGATCCGGAAAGATTCCAGGGTATTCAGCTCGCGGTTGACCTTCATCACGGCGATCTCGGCGTTGATTGCCGAACTGGAGCGGAGCGCGATCAGAAGCACCGTGACGAAGGGCGATAGTTCCGTGACAACGAATCCCATCAGCAGCCGTCCCAGGTAATCACTCAGGCCCAGGTTCTTGACCACTTGAAAGGCCATGCCGTTGATCAGCGATCCGAAGATTACCGCCACAAAGAGAAACAGCGGCAGGATTTGGACCGAGGTGAAGTAGAACTGGTTGATGAAGACCATGCGTGACG
Source organism: uncultured Syntrophaceae bacterium (assembly GCA_964433455.1). Taxonomy (GTDB): domain Bacteria; phylum Desulfobacterota; class Syntrophia; order Syntrophales; family UBA5619; genus UBA5619. The sequence goes on along the minus strand of CAYSSF010000065.1, from coordinate 8,113 downwards.
CGCTATTGTATGTGCGGCGGTCGAAAATATGAAGAAAGACCCGGAGGGCAAATTGAAGTGTGCCCCACAGGGGGATGATCTTGCTCAGGGAGGCTTTCCCAATCTTTTCGATAGCCGTAAGCATGGCACCCGTCGTCCCGGGAAAAAGCAAAAAATTCGTGACGATCATAGAAATCGAAGACAACCGGTCACGATTAAAAATACATTAACACAAGCCTTTCACCCATGCAAAGCAGATTAAACGGGGAGAAACTGAATTTTAAGGAGGATTCCTTTTTTTCTACAAAGGTGATAGAAACATTTCGTATGGAAAAACTTCTCCGTATTGGTTCCCAGCCATGCAAATGCGGAAAACAAATGAAGAAAACATTGACAAATTCGGTTTGAAGTTTATATTACGCGAAAGTTTATCAGGCGAGATGAATCAAGGTTTAAAAAATCCATTGTTGCTTGCAGGGAGGAAGAAAATGAAGACGGCACACAGAGGGCGGAATACATTTATTATGTTTCTTTTGGCTTTTTTGATCGGGTTTTTTGTCGTTTCAATCGTGGAGGTGTTACGCTCTTCCTACGCACCATCGGCTCTTGGACCGGATGTTCAGGTCGCATCGGCTGTTTCTCCCGCGGAGATGACGAAGGTTCCGTTGTCCTTTGCGGATCTGTCTGAGAGACTGAAGCCCTCCGTCGTCAATATCAGTACGACCAAGACGGTCCGGAGTGGAGGATTTCGTTCGCCTTTTCAGCGTGATTTCGGGGGGGAGGATTTCTTTGAGCGTTTTTTTGGCGATATGCCGCAACGACAATTCAAGCAGAAGAGCCTCGGCTCGGGATTCATTATCAGCAATGACGGCTATATCTTCACCAACAACCATGTCGTGGAGCAGGCGGACAAAATTATTGTTAAACTTTCCGACGGCAAGGAGTACGAAGCGAAGGTTATCGGAAAAGATGCAAAGACCGACATCGCACTCATCAAGATCAAATCCGGAGACAGCTTGCCCGTAGCGGAAACCGGTGATTCTGAAAAACTGAGAGTCGGTGACTGGGTTCTGGCCATCGGCAACCCCTTCGGTCTGGAGCAGACGGTAACAGCAGGCATCGTAAGCGCGAAGGGACGGGTGATCGGCGCGGGACCATACGACAATTTTATACAGACAGACGCCTCCATCAACCCCGGAAACAGCGGTGGGCCTCTCTTCAATATGGAGGGAAAGGTGATCGGCATCAATACGGCCATCGTCTCTCAGGGGCAGGGGATCGGTTTTGCGATCCCGATCAGCATGGCAAAAACCATTTTGCCGGATCTGAAATCCAAGGGAAAGGTTACCCGAGGGTGGCTTGGGGTTTCCGTGCAGGACATCACCGAAGACATCGCAAAAAGCATGAAGCTCAAAGACCGGACAGGCGCTCTGATTTCCGATGTATTCAAAGGTGACCCTGCTGACAAGGCCGGGCTCAAACCGGGGGATGTCGTCACGGAGATCGGCGGAAGGCCGATCAAGGATACCCATGAGCTTCTGGTCATCATCGCCGGATTGCACGTCGGTGAAAACGTAAAAATCAAGATCATCCGGGATGGGCAGGAAAAGAACCTCTCACTGACGATCGCAGAAAGAACGGAAAAATCGGAGATGGCCTCTGCTCAGCAGTCCGGTGAGGCATTCGGGATGAGTGTGCAGGAGATAACGCCGGAGATCGCACGGCAGCTCGGTCTTTCGATCAAGACGGGCGTTATCGTCGTCGATGTTCAGGATGGCAGCGTCGCTGACGAAGTCGGCATTCAGGTGCAGGACCTCATTCTTCAGGTAAACAAGGCCAAAATCGTAACCATGAAGGATTATCAGCGCGAGATCGCAAAAGCAGGCGAAAAGGGAAGTATTCTTCTGCTGATCAAGCGAGGGAAATCGACTTTTTTCGTGCCGTTGATTAAGTAGAAAAGGCGATCGGGACCCGGATGGAACACCGTGAAGATCTGCTGAAGATCTATCGTTTGCTTAACGGATATTTTGGCGATCTTCACTGGTGGCCGGCCGAGAGTGCCTTTGAGGTGATGGTAGGCGCCATTCTTACGCAGAACACCGCATGGACCAATGTCGAAAAGGCCATCAGCGCTTTGCGAAAAATGGGGCTTCTGAACCCTGCGGCGCTTTTGGAGATATCGGATGGCGAACTGGCTGAAGTGATCAGGCCTTCCGGTTATTATCATCTCAAGGCAGTCAGGCTCAAAGCGCTGGTCCAGTTTTTTGTGGATGATTATTCGGGAAGCATTGCCGCGATGGAGGCCGAAAGTCTCCCTGTCCTCCGGGAGAAGCTATTGGCGGTAAGGGGCGTTGGGCCCGAAACCGCCGATAGCATCCTGCTCTATGCGTGCCAGAAACCCGTTTTCGTCATCGATTCCTATACGCGAAGAATTCTTTTCCGCCATGATCTGATCGATGAGCCGTCTGCATATGATCGCATCCAGACCCTGATGATGGCATCTCTTCCAAGCGACATAACGATGTTTAACCAGTTTCATGCCCTGATCGTGGTTGCGGCGAAAACATTTTGCAGGAAGAGACCGGAATGCACAACTTGCCCATTGGCCAAGTTAAAGAAGAGGAGGATGATCTGAGACCATTGGCAGAGCCGCTATGCAGTTCAACGACTACACGGGAATAATCCATCTGCATTCCGCCTACTCATTTGACGGCCGTACCCCCATTATGGAGATCGTCGCGGCAGCGCAACAGAAGGGACTTGACTTCCTCCTGCTGACCGACCATTCGACAGTGCGGGCTCGCGAAGAAGGTTATGAAGGCTGGCACGACGGCACACTACTGATCGTGGGCGAGGAGATTGCACCCCGCTTCAACCACTACCTTGCGTTTGGGTTGAATATACCGATTGCATGCGCAGAGCGAGAACCGGATCTGCCGCCTCAGGAATACATCGACCGCGTGCGGACTCTTGGAGGTGTGGGCTTCATCGCCCACCCGGATCACAAGGGGAGCGCATTGTTTCACGTGAAACATTACCCCTGGAAGGAGTGGTCCGCTACCGGTTACACGGGCCTGGGAATCTGGGATTTTATGACGGACTGGCAGAACAGCCTTACCGGCTACCTTCGGGCCATTCTGAGTTACGCATTTCCAGCCTATTTTCTCCGCGGGCCGGATCCGAAAACCCTTGAACGCTGGGACCGCATGACACAAATACGCAGCATCGCGGGAATCGGCGAACTGGACAACCACAACAGCCGGATAAGGATACTGGGCATTCATTTTCCCGTATTTCCATTCTCCAGGGTCTTTCGTCTCATCCGGACACACATCCTCACGGAAAAACCCCTCTGCGGTGACAGTCGGTCCGATATCCCCACGCTTCTGAACGCATTGAAAAGGGGGCGGGCTTACATTTCCCTGGACCATTTTCGACCGGCGAGTGGATTCACGCTGCTCCTGACGGAGAAGGGGAGAAGAGCAACGATGGGAGATGGCTTCTTTCTCCACCAATCGGCGGAACTCACAGCCTTTTTTCCTTACCAGGCGCGGATTCGCCTGATCAGAAACGGAATACCTTTCCATGAATCTATTGGTAAGGAGCTTTCCTTAGCTCTCTGCGACAACGGTGTTTACCGTGTCGAGGCCGCATTGAAGGTCCTTGGCCGCTATCGCCCCTGGATTTTTTCCAACCCGATCTATGTGAAACGTCGCTGATTCCATGCGTGCTTTTATTGCACGGCGTGTTAATCTTGCACAAATTCCAGGGAATTGACGATGTGAATGGTTTTGCAGTCATGGATGCGAAAAGCGTGTGCTCATTCCGCACTATCTTCCCGATGCCTTCTCATGGGTCTGAACGGTTTAGGGCCGTTTTTACCGAGCAGCATAAAAGCAGGCAGATCACGCCGGCAATGACAAAATAGCCGTCATTACATCGTTTTTTAACCCCCCCATTTTTTGTCGCGCGACCCTCCATCCGGCAACCACCGCACGTGATTTGCGTTGGCATTACTATTGCGATAAGCACCCATACCTAATACCGGACATTCACGGCATTCCGAGCACGATCATGCGTGTCCAAAGGAAATGGTTCCTGTGACGGTTTTATATCGTCAAAATACAAGGGGGAGGAGAGAAGATTATGGGGGATATTATGAAGGATGGGCCTGTCCATCCCGTTAAGATTCAGGATAATACACTCCGTGATGGTCATCAGTCCATATACGCGACCCGGATGCGCACGGAGGACATGCTGCCGATCGTTGAGCAAATGGACGAGATGGGCTTTTGGGCAATGGAAGTCTGGGGAGGCGCGACCTTTGATTCGATGCACCGCTTCCTTGGCGAGGACCCCTGGGAAAGACCAAAAACCCTGAAGAAGTATATCAAGAAAACCCCCTTTACGATGCTGCTCCGCGGGCAGAATCTGGTCGGCTACCGAAATTATGCGGATGATGTCGTCCGGGCCTTCGTCGACAAATCCTGCGAGGTTGGCATCGACATCTTCCGGGTATTCGATGCGCTGAACGATCTCAGAAATTTCCAGACCTGCGTGGAGAGGATCAAGGCCAACGGGAAACACTTCCAGGGTGCAATCTGCTACTCGCTGACCCAGCCCCGTCTCGGTGGCGACGTCTTCAATCTGGAGTATTTCGTCAAGAAGTGCAAGGCGCTCGAAGCGATGGGTGCTGATAGCATCTGCATCAAGGATATGGCCGGGATCATTTCGCCGTACGACATCTACGATCTCGTGATCGGACTGAAGCAGGTGACCCAGCTCCCCCTCCATCTCCACACCCATTATACCAGCGGAATGGCCTCCATGTCTTATCTCAAGGCAATCGAAGCGGGCATCGATATCGTCGATACCTGCCTTGCTCCCTATGCCCTCCGGAGCTCGATGCCCGCTATCGAACCGCTGGTCGTCACCCTCAAGGGGACGAAGCGAGACACCGGCATGGACGTACGTAAACTGATCGGCCTGGGCGAACATCTCGAGCGGATCGCTCCCAAATATCAGAAGAACCTTATGACAAACAAGCTCTCCCTGATCGATGCGGGCGTGCTCGCCCACCAGATCCCCGGCGGCATGATCTCCAACCTCGTCAGCCAGCTCAAGGAGATGAATGCCCTGGATCGGCTGGATGAAGTTTATGCCGAGATCCCAAGGACAAGAAAGGAAGCGGGAACACCCCCCCTGGTCACCCCCACCTCCCAGATCGTCGGCGTACAGGCCGTCATGAATGTAATCCAGGGTCGGTACAAGATGGTGACCAATCAGTTCAAGGACCTGCTCTACGGGCTCTACGGAGAGACTCCGACCCCGGTTGATCCCGAGGTTCAGAAGATGGCCCTGAAGAACTACAAACGCGGTCAGACCCCGATCACCGGGAGACCCGCCGATTATCTGGAACCGGAACTTGCAGACGATAAAAAGAAAATCGGCGATCTTGCGAAAACCGATGAAGATCTGCTGACCTACGCGCTCTATCCGTCAACCGGCGAACAGTTCCTGAAATGGAAATACGGTGTGGAGCCCATGCCGGAAAACGTGAAGCCTCCCAAACTTCCGGAAGAGGTCAAGGAGAAAGAGGGATAGCGCGAAAAATCCATTCATAAGCCCATCATTTCCTCCAATGGATTTAGGCGTGCCTTCGGGATCGCCTCTGTCCATTGGAGGACCTTCCATATATGCCGGTGAAGTCTTTACCCCTGCTGAAACCCCCGTCGCGCATTTATTTTTTCGTTGCTTTTGTCTTTTCACAGGAACGGCAATGATGATATAGATCCCCCGAAAGGAAGGGATCGGCAGGCCCGACAGACACGATTCATCCCGAAATAGATGGGTTACGGCATCTGCCGGTGAATCCGGAGCCATCCATAACGACCATGATCAAAAAACTCTCCGCCTTTGCCATCCGCCACGGTCTGGTTCAGATCGCCTACTGGATACTCTGTCTCTACCTTATGACGGTTCGGATCCGTTTCTTCCATGAAGAGGAGATCCTCGATTACCTTCGTCGGGGCGGTAAGGGAATCATCGCCCTCTGGCATCAGCGGATCTTCCTGGTCCTCCGTTACGCGCGACGCTTCGGGGAATTTACCCCGTCCGTCATGATCAGCCAAAGTCGGGATGGGGATTTGATCGCAGATTTCATCCGGCGGCTGAACTTCCGCCCCATCCGCGGATCGAGTTCCCGCGGCGGTCGTGAGGCTCTCACGGCAGTGGTCGCGGATCTTTTAGTCCATCCTTTGGCCGCTCATGCCGTGGACGGACCGCAAGGCCCCCGCGGCCGCATCAAGGCGGGCGTTGTACGTATGGCCCAACTCTCCGGCGCCCCGATCATCCCGGTTCACATTTCCGTGAACCGGGCCTGGATCCTCCGAAGCTGGGACCGCTTCCTCATCCCGAAACCCTTCAGTACCGTCTGGATCCGCTGGGATGCACCAATCCCTGTTCCGGCTACGCTCGACAACGACGCCTTCGAGGCCCTCCGCCTGGAGATCGAAAAGAGGCTGCGCGACAACCAGGAGGGGGATGACCGGAAACGGGGCTGGGACGAAACCCTATTTTAGCCCCTGCAGCAGCATGCCGCCGTCGATAACGATTTCCGTTCCGGTGGTATAACTGGACGCTTCGGAGGCAAGGTAGAGGGCGGCGCCCACGATTTCATCGGGCCGGCCGATCCGGCCCGTGGGAAGCATCCTTTCCAACGCCGCCTTCGCCTTTTCGGCCTCTTCCGGCGGCAGGTGCGCCCAGTGTGAATTCATCATCTTTGTGCTGATGGGTCCCGGAGCGATGGTGTTGACCTGGATATTCAACGCGGCCAGCTCGCTGGCAAATGCCCTCGTAATCATCCGGACGCCGGCCTTCGAGACGGAATAGACGCTGACGCCGGGCTCCGGATTGAACCCGTCGACGGACGCGATATTGATGATTTTTCCGCCACCCTGCCTTTTCATAATTCGGGCCACGGCCTGGCTGACGAAATAAACCCCCTTCAAATTCAGGTTCATGATCGTATCCCAGAGGCGCTCGTCGGATTCGAGGACCGAGCCCATCGCCGGACTGGCGCCGGCGTTGTTGACAAGGATATCGATCCGGCCGAACCGTTCCATCACCGTGTCGATCATCTTTTGGATCCCTTCCATCTTGCCCAGGTGGGCCGGGAGGGGAAAAGCCTCGCCGCCGTGGGCCTTGATTTCGGCAGCCGTCGCCTCCAGATCCTGTGCCTTGCGACTCGTGATGACCACTTTGGCACCGGCTTTGGCGAAACCGAATGCGATTGCCTGGCCGATGCCGCGGCCGCCTCCGGTAATGACCGCTACCTTTCCCTTGAGTTCAAATTGCGACAGATCAAACATGGTTTCATTCTCCTAAAATTTCATTATTACTTTGCCGCTGTCGTTTTCTTGCTGAAGACGTCGCGATCTCCGCCGCTCATGCCGGCGAGAGATTTCACCAGCGTCTTTCGGGACTCGATATCGTACTGGGTCGTTATGGCGATCTGCTCCATAATCGGCGAACCGCCGCCATGGTAGTTTCCCACGTTCATGATGCCGCCCGTCGCCGAGCAGAGCGCATCGCCCAAATATCTCCAAAACTGGGCCTGATCCTCGGCCGACATGTTCGGATTCCGCTTCGTATACTTGAGAAGCGCCTCTCCGGTCTCCGGATTTATGAAATCTTTCTCGTGGGGGAAGGTGGCCACAACGCCGCCCGCGAGGTCGCAAAGCATCTCCGCCTCGCGCCAGACCGCCTCGCCCGACAGGCAACGGCCGACATTGCAGTAAATCGAATTGGGAATGTACGATCCCGGACCGTAAGGCACGAAACCGATACCCGGTATATAGACCTCCGGCTTTCCGAGGTCGGATGCGGTATAACCCGCGGCGTAACCCAGTTCGATGGTCATGATGAGCTCCGCCAGCTTTTCGCGGACATGAGATTGTTTATGAATGTTGTTCACCTCGGCGGCAAGGGCGGCCGTCCCCAGGATCACGTCGCCGATCGCGGGCTTGCAGCCCGAATAGGAATGGCGATGGAACAGCGCGAACAGCAGGGCCAATACGCCGCCGTGCTGATGTTCTCCTCGGTCGGCGGCGTCATCCCCGGGACGCTGTTCTCG
>CAYSSF010000064.1:0-18389 GCA_964433455.1 uncultured Syntrophaceae bacterium | reverse complement strand
GCTGCTCCTTGGGGCTGAGGTTCCGGTCCCCTTTGACGTCGGTGACCCCGGCGTTGGCCGTAAAATCGTTCTTCTGCATGTATTTGAGAAATTCGAGGAACCGTTTATTATACTGCGTGCCGTATTTCCGGTCGACGTCGTATGTCGTCGACGACAAGGCGACCAAACAGTCCTGTCCGGTGCATCGCTGGAAACAGGTGCCGACACGTTGGCCCAGCAGCCGATTTATTTTGACACGGGCCACCAGATCCGCAACCGACGTCGGCGGATTGTTGAAACGGTTGATCGGCTCATCGATCAACTTGCTTTGGGTCACGATCAGCTTCCGATATTCGGGGATCTCCGCCAGCTCATAGGTGGCCCCCGTCGCTTCGATGCCGGCCCGAAGGCGCGGATTGTCCAATACGTTTTCGATCTTTTCCCCGGACATGTAAACCGTCGGCTTCAGCTTCCGAAGCGACTCGATATACTCCGCTTTCGTCATCAGTCCCATCTCTCTTCTCCCTTTCTCCTCTGAACTCAAACCTCTATTCTGTCCTGAATCGTAATGGCAAAATCCGGGCAAATGTACAGGCAGCGCAGGCAACCGATGCATTTGTCCGTATTTTCCGCAACCGCAGGTTTATAACCGCTGGGGTTGAACTGCTCGGATTGCTTGAAAATGCCGAGGCTGCACACCTCCCGGCAGTAGCCGCAATCCTTGCAGATGAGTTCATTGACCGTCACGTCGAAGTCGCGGAGATCACAGGACATACAACGGGCGGCCTCCGCGATGGCCTCTTTTTTCGGATAGACCTGTTCCACCGCATCGAACGTGGTACGCCGTTTCTTCAGGCTGATCTTGCGGAAATCGGGTCGCACGGCGCCCGGCGGCCGGGTCTCGGGCGGTTCCGGATTCATCTCGTCCGACAGGGGTTCCACGATGCCTCCCCCTCCCAGAAACCGGTCGATGGATGCACAGGCCAGTCTCCCCTGGGCGATGGCCTCGATGATGGTCGATGGACCGCTGACGGCATCTCCTCCGGCAAAAATCCCCCTCTTTGGCGTAGCGAGATTGCGCTGATCCACACGGACAGTTCCGTTTTTCCGGCCTTCCAGACACAACGAGGCAGCATCCGCGGACTGACCGATCGCCATGATCAGGGTATCAAAACCCAGCGCATATTCGCTGCCGGCGACAGGAACAGGGGCCCGTCTGCCGGATGTATCGGCATCTCCCAGTTGCATCCGGATACAGGTCACCTGATCCTTTTCGATCTTTACAGGGGCCGTAAGATATTCAACGCCTACCCCCTCTTCAATCGCTTCGCTGATCTCCTCGCTTCCGGCAGGCATTTCCACCCGCGTCCGGCGGTAAATCTGCACCACTTCGGCGCCGAGACGAACAGCCGCCCGAGCGGCATCGACGGCCGTATTGCCGCCTCCCACCACAACCACCTTCCTGCCGATAACCGGTGGGTTTCCTTCATTGACCCTTGTCAAAAAGGTGAGACCATCGACGATTTGATCCAAATTCTCACCCGGGATTCCCATCTTTGCAGGCTTCCAGGCGCCCGTGGCCACAAAAACCGCATCAAAACCCTTCTCCAGCAGCGATTCCGCCGAGGATACCTGTGCGTCCGTCACCACCTCGACGCCGCCGGCTGCGATCCGATCGATCTCCCGATCCACAATATCCTCGGGCAGGCGATATTCGGGGATGCCATAGCGCAGCATACCCCCGGCCAGGGGAAGCGCTTCATACACGATGACGTTGTGGCCCTGAATGTTGAGATAGTAGGCGGCGGTCAGTCCGCAGGGTCCCGAACCGATGACGGCAATCTTCCTGCCGGTACGGGTTCGTTTGATAGGAATCGGCGGCTTCCCGTCGCCCCTCTCTGCGGCAACGCGCTTGAGCATTCGAATGGCAACGGCCTGATCATACTGTATCCTCGCGCACTTTGTCTCACAGGGATGCACACAGGCATAGCCGCAGACAAAGGGAAAGGGGATCCGTTCACGGATGACAGCCAACGCCTGATCGAAATGTCCCTCCCGGATATGCCGGATATACCGGGGTACGTCAATGCCCGCCGGACAGGCTTCCTGGCATGGGGCTGTTGATTTCTTTCTGCTCTCTTGGGCTCCCACGTTTGTTCTCCTTTCAGAACAATGCTTTTCTATTGCACCGAAACCGCTGCCCTCCCGATAGGCTGAGGAGAGGTCATCGGAGATTCTTCCTCCCGCACCGTGACCGGAGGCATGGATCAAAACCGGGTTTAAGCGATCCTCTATGCATCCCGGACAAGTTCCAGACCGGCCTGCAGCGCCCTGATATTCAAATCCACGGCTTTTCCCTTGAAACGTTTCCGGATCACCCGGACCAGACTGTCGGTTTTTACCATCGGCACCGCCGCGAGCAGCGCCCCCAGCGCAAGAATGTTCACGGAAGCGACGTTTCCCATATCGCTGGCCATTTGTGTAAAGGCAAAACCGGACAGATGGTCATCCGTCCTGGGTTTCGCCAGCGTCGTATCATAGAAGACGGGAACACCCTTTTCGGCAAATCCCGCGTACTTCTCCAGAGTCTCCTCGGTCAGCGTCAGCACGATATCCGGTTCCTGCACATGCTGGTAGATGATCTCTTCCGTGCTGATGATCACCTCGGCCATGGAGAAGCCGCCGCGACTGGCCGCTTCATAGGTTTGCGTCTGCATCACGACCTTGCCTTCCAGTATCGCCGCCTCGCCCAGCATGATCCCGGCAAGAACAAGGCCCTGGCCGCCGGAACCGGCCATGATGACTTCATATCTTTCCTTCGTTTCATTCATTTCGGTTCGCACCTTCCTCAGCCCTTTGGGGCCATTGCCCTGGCCCTGATCTCTTCATACCGGGTGTTGAAATCCGGCTCGTTCCGGTCCACCAGCTTGCCCACCGCAAAGAATCCCTCCCGCTCGAAGTCCGGCAGACGGTTGTACGCCTCCACCGAGAGTCCCTTCTCCTTGAGCCAATAGAGCATCTCCCGGGTCTCCTTCATCCGGTTGTTCTTCCCGAAATGGGTCGGACAGGGGCTGTAGACCTCCACCACCGAAAACCCCTTCTTGCTCAGGGCCTCCTGGATGTTGGTTTTCATCTCCCATACATGATACGGTGTCGCACGAGCCACGTAATTCGCCCCGGCAACCTCCGCCAGTGCACTGATGTCGAACGCCCGCTCCGGGTTTCCGTATACACTCGTCTGGGTGAATGCACCCCCCGGCGTCGTCCCGGAAAACTGGCCTCCCGTCATACCGAAATTGAAGTTATTGATGATGATCGCCGTCAGGTCCATGTTCCGCCGGGCCGCATGGATAAAGTGATTTCCGCCGATGGTGACGCTGTCGCCGTCCCCCATCAACACCACCACGTGCAGCTTCGGGTTGAAAGCCTTGATTCCCGTCGCATAGGCCAGCGCGCGCCCATGCGTGGTATGAAGGGCATGCGTCAGCAGGTAATCGTCCGATTTTCCCGTGCAGCCGATCCCCGTCACCACCACCGTATCCTTCCGCTCATACCCCAACTCCTCAAATGACCGGAGCAATGCGCCCAGCATAACGCCGACCCCGCATCCCGGACACCACATGTGCGGCAAGACACCATCCTTCAGATATTTTAAGCCCGTTGCGTGTGACACGTTCAAACCCCCTATCGATATAACGTTTCATAAATGCTATCCCATGGCCTTCAGGATGTCCTGCGGCGTGATGATCTGTCCGTTGTAGCTGTTGACCTTCCTGATATCCGCACCGCTTCCCAGGACCTTCTGGACCTCGCCGGCCACCTGGCCGCTGTAATTCATCTCCGTCACGACCACGGTCCTTGCCCGACTGCCGAGCAGCGCTACTTCTTTTTCAGCAAACGGCCAGAGCGTGATCAACTGCAAAACGCCGGTCCTGATCCCTTTCTTCCGGAGCTCCAGCGCCGCCGCCCGGCTCGCGCCCGTGGTCCCCCCGAAGGCCACCAGTAGGACATCCGCATCTTCCGTATCGAAAGTCTTGGTGATCACGATCTCATCCCGGTGCATATCGATCTTCCGGTGCAATTGCTCCACACGCCACGCGGCATTGGCGGGGTTGTTGTTGCTGTATCCGTCGGGCCCGTGCATGGAGCTCGACACGTGGAAGATATAGTCGCTGCCGTAGGCCGACAGCGGCGCCACTCCGTCTGTATCCGCCGCGAAGGGCTTGTATTTTTCCGAGGGACCGGCGGGCTTCTTCCGGTCGATCACCTCGATCTCTCCCGGCTCGGGGACACGGAAGGTTTCGCGCATGTGACCGACGATCTCATCGGGAGAGATGATCACGGGAACGCGAAATTTCTCCGAGAGATTAAAGGCGGTTACGGTCAGCAAAAAACACTCTCTCACCGTTGCCGGGCACAGGGCGATCACAATCTGGTCCCCATGCCGTCCCCAGCGAAGCTGCATGATATCCCCCTGCGCCGGTTTTGTCGACAGCCCCGTACTCGGTCCCCTGCGCTGGACATCGATCACCACACAGGGCACCTCCCCCATGACGGCCAAGCCCATGTTCTCCTGCATAAGCGAAAAGCCCGGCCCGCTCGTCGCCGTAAAGGCCTTGGCGCCCGAAAGCGATGCCCCAATGATCGCCGCCATGCTGGCGATTTCATCCTCCATCTGCATGTAAATCCCACCCAAAAGCGGCATTTTTTTCGAACATTCCTCGGCGATCTCCGAAGAGGGCGTGATCGGGTAGCCGGCATAAAACCGTGCCCCGGCATAAAACGCACCCTCTACAATGGCCTGATTCCCCTGCATCAGCTCTATTTCTCTTGCCACGGCCATACATCCTTTCTCTCGTTTGTTCATGAAACTGCTTGAACCTTTTAACTAAGCAGTCATTAAGGCGAAATAATTGTTGCTCATTATGTTAACAATCTTCTACCAATACAAGCATGGACTGTCAAGCAAAAAAACCAACAGTAAAAAATCCCAAAACCGATTTCCCCCTGCTATCATCGGTAAATGGACTCGTCGCTTGGCCATGGATCATTAATTCGCTAAGGAATTAGAAATGGAATTAGGGGGGGGGCATACTTCGTTGTGCCCACGCCGGGCATGGGCGTTAGTCCGAATCGCCCATGAGGCGGAAAATGTAGAGGAGGTTGTCGGTTCGATCCCGACAGGGCTCACCAAATCAAAACAGTGGGTTAGCAGAAAAACTGGCACCTTCTTTTTTTGTTTTGCGACCAATTGCAGGCGGGCCTGTCTTTCCTCCTCAAGCGGGAAGCGAGAAATAGAAACAGGCGCCCCTGTCGATCTCGCCTTCCGCCCAGATAAGGCCGCCGTGCCGATGGATGATCCGCTGGACGATGGCGAGCCCCACCCCGGTTCCCTCGAACTCGTCGGCGCTGTGGAGGCGCTGGAAAACGCCGAAGAGCTTGTCGTGGTACTGCATGTCGAAGCCGACGCCGTTGTCCCGGATGGAATAGACGATTTCGCCGTCTTTGGGATGCGCGCCCGCTTCGATCACCGCCTCTTCCCGCCCCCTGGTGAACTTCACGGCGTTCGAGAGGAGGTTGACGAGGACCTGTTTCATGAGCACCCTGTCACCCCTGCAGGGCGGGATCCCGGCGATTTTCAGCGCCAGACGGCGATCCGGGTTGGCGATCCTGATCTCCTCCCAGACCTCCCCGATCAGACCCGCCATGTCCAGCGTTGACTTGGAGAGCTGAGCCCTGCCCAGGCGGGAGAAGGCCAGGAGGTCGTCGATTAGCTGGCCCATCATCCGGGTATTGTTCCGGATCACGTTTAATTTGTCACGCGCGTCGTCGTCGAACCCGTCGGCGTTCTTCCTCATGATCATCCGGCTGTACCCGTCGATCGCCCTGAGCGGGGCGCGGAGGTCGTGGGAGACGGTGTAGCTGAAATCCTCCAGTTCCCGGTTGGCGGCCTCGAGCTGCCGCGTTTGCTCCTGCAAGACCTCCTCCGCCTGCTTCCGTTCGGTGAGCAACCGGGCGAGCGTGAGATTGCTGTAACTGAGTTGGGATATGAATTCCGCAAGTTTCATGAAGAAGGCCATCCCCGTTTCCACCTTTTCCCTGCTCAGGCGCGGGACCTTTTCGACGGCGGCGATATACTCCGCTTCGTTGAATCCGAGCCGCCCGGCCTGTGCCCGGAAAAGATCGTAGTCGAGGAGTTCATCGTCGAAGAAGAATTGGCCGGAAAAGACGTTTCCCACGTGCTTGCCGCCCACTGTAATGGGTGTCGCGACGTCCCACATGTTGTTTTTACACCGGTACAACCGGGATTGTCCCGGCGGGATGCCTGCCGACAGCCGGGTGTCGCTCTCCAGGCAGTGTTTGCAGGTTTCCGGATGAACCCGGTGGAATTTCAAACAAATGTCTGACCATCCCACACCGACGAGCAACCTGCCGTGAAGGTCCATGATGCTCATCGGGATGAAGGTCAGCGCATAGATGTTGTCCATCAGGGACTGGATGGCGGGCACGTCGATGATGTCGGCAAGCTCCAGATCGCCGATATCCCCTGCGGGGTCAAGGATACTGCTCAGTTTTAGCCTGACCCGTTTCTCGCTCTCCCGGAGCGCCTCCTCGGCGCGTCTGAGGGCGGTGATGTCCTGGATGGCCACGGCGCTGCCGACGATCTTTCCCTGGGTGTCGAGGACGGGCGACGCGCTGTTAAGGACGAAGGCGCGGGAACCGTCGAACCGTTCGATCTCGAACAATTGCCTGCTGACGGACTTCCCCGTTTGCACCGCCCGGGCCGAGGCCCATTCCTCGGGCCGGACGGGCTCGCCCGTTTCAGGCCACCAGGCCTTGTAGGCCGCATGGTCCGCGAGCGAATCCGCCGGCGGCCTCGGCCCGCCCCAGAGCTCTTCGAAGGCGCGGTTGGACTTGATGTTACCCCTCGTGGCGTCGACGATGGAAACACCCACGGGCAATGCCTCCATGACCGTCTCCAGCAGTCTCTTTCCCTTCTCGGCCTCCACGCGGGCCGCTTCCAACTCCGCCGTGCGCTCGGTCACCCGCCGCTCCAGCGTTTCGTTGGCCTCCCTGAGCGCCGCCTCGGCCCGTTTGGCTTCGGTGACGTCGATCCCCATCTCGAGGATGAAGGAGGCGCCGTCGCCGTCGGTGAAGGGGAAGTCGTGGGCGTCGTAGTTGCGGTTGTCGGGGCCGGTCCACTCCCAGTGGTGGGGCTTCCCGGTCGAGAGGACGGTGTAGGTCTCGCAGATCTCGCAGGGTTCGGTCCGCTGGAAGAGGTACTCGTAACAGCGTTTCCCGTGGGACTCGCCGAACCTCTCCCGGAAGAACCGGTTCGCGAAAGGCACCCGATAGTCCGGAGCCAGGAGCACCACATAGGCGGGGAGCGACTCCAGGACGTTGTAAAAGCGCTGCCGCTCCGCCGCCACCGCCTCGTAGCTCAGGCGGATCTCCGCGGTCTGGCAGGCGACGCGTGACTCCAGTTCGGCGTTCAATTTGCGAAGCGCCTCCTCGGCCCGCTTGCGTTCGGTGATGTCGTGAACCATGCCGACCGAACGGACAATCGTGCCCGATGCGTCCCGGAAGTGCTGGCAGCGCTCGTGGACGAAGCGTATTTCGCCGGTAGGCTTGCGGACCACCCGATGGTCGATCTCGTAGGCATTGTGGTTTTCCCGGATCGAACCCACATAGGCGGCATCCACGGCCCCGCGGTCGTCGGGATGGACGTGTTCGAGAAACGCCTCGTAGGTCGCGGCGAACTCCTGCGGTTCAAGGCCGAAGATACGGTACACCTCATCCGACCAGATGAGCCGGTTGTCGGTCAGGTCCAGCTCCCAACTGCCGAGATGGGCGATCTCCTGCGCCCGTTTGAGCCGCGCCTCGCTCCGGCGGATCTCTTCCTCGGCCCGCTTGCGCTTGGTGATGCTCCGGCCGTAGACGTTGACGTACGACTCCCCGGGAAACGGCGTGAGCGTAACGGCGTAGAAGTTTTCGCCCAGTTGGACCTCCCGGTGGAGTTCCTCTCCCGATGCGATCGCCGGGGCGACCAGCGTTCGGACCGGGTCGGGAAGGGGATCGCCGACGCTGCATGCCCACTCCCTGTTATTCATGGACGCCGGGTTGCAGTAGAGGATCGTGCCTTCCGCCGATGTGCGCATCACCGGATTCGGGTTTTCCCCCGGGAGCCGGGCGAGCCATCCCGTCCTGACGAGGGCCTCGCGGAGCGCCTCCTCGGCCTGCTTGATCTCCGCGACGTCGACGAAGGTGACGACCACCCCCTCGATGCGGTCGTCCTGCGTCCGGTAGGGCATGATGCGGCGGATGTACCAGCGGCCGTCGTCGGCTTTTACCTCCCGGGAGAGAGGGGCCAGATCCACGAGCACCCGGCGGGCGTCATCCTGAAGCGCCTCGTCGGCGAAGCGCAGCAGGATGTCCCCGATCGGCCGGCCCAGGTCGGAGGGGATCAGGCTCATCAGGCGGTTGGTGGCCGGCGTGTAGCGCTTGATCCTGAATTGCTTGTCGAGGAACAGGGTGGCGATATTCGTGCTGGCCAGGAGGTTCACGACATCGTTGTTGGCGCTTTCGAGCTCGTCGACCTTCTCGTGGAGGCGGAGGTTGATGGTGTTGAGCTCCTCGTTGAGGGACTGTAGCTCCTCCTTGGATGTCTCCATCTCTTCGTTGGCCGATTGGAGCTCTTCGTTGGCCGCCATGACCTCCTCGTTGGAGGCCTTGAGTTGGTCGTTCGACGCTTCCAGTTGATCGATGGTGCTCTGGAGCTCCTCGCGGGTGATCTTCAGCTCGTCCGCCAACTGACAAAAATCGCCGTTCGCCGCACTTTGCCCGCCGGACTTTGCAGCCGGGAAACGCCGATCCTCGAAGGTGATCAGCAGCAGGCCGTCGGTTTCCCGGAGATGCCTCAGGAGGCTGACCGTGGCCTTGACCGGCACCGATTTTTCACCGCGACGGGTGCGGGCGGTGAATGCGACCGGCCTGCCGGTCTCGATGCACTTCGCGATCGCCCCGCGCAGCCGGGCCCGGAGGCCCTCCCTTGCCATCTCGACGATCCGGGTGGTCAACTCGCCCGACGGAATGGTCAGATAGTTCTCGATCATCCCATGCACGTAGAGCACCTGGAGTTTGCGGTCGATCATCACGCAGGCGGGGGCAAACCGGTCCAGGAGGGTCTGCAGGGCCATTGAGGCCAGACTGGGTCTGGGTATCGCGATCGCCGTCGGGGGTTTGAAAAACAACGGCCGGACGTCGTCCGAAGGGCGGGACGGGATTTCGACGTTGGTGCGATGTCCGACGCCGATGCGGCGGTAGATGCGCCATTTCTTCGAAACCGGCTCGAAAAGATCCTCCCGGTCTCCAACCGTTTCGACGTTTCCCAGAAACAGAAGGCCCTCGTCGCGCAGGGCGAAGTGAAACAGGGCGATAATCTTCCGCTGTACCTGCTGGTCCAGGTAAATCAGGAGGTTGCGGCAGATGATCAGATCCAGCCGGGAGAAGGGGGGATCGGCGGTGAGGGTCTGGGCGGCGAAAACGACCCGTTCGCGGAGCTCCTTGATGACCTGATAACGGCCGTCCCTGCGGGAAAAGAACCGCTTGAGCCGCTCGTCCGAGATGTTCCCGCCGAGATCTTCCGGCGCATAGATGCCGGTGCGGGCCTTTGCCAGCGCGGCAAAATCGGCGTCGGTGGCGAAGATCTGAAAGTTCGTCTTCCCGCCGCTCCTCTCCGCCTGCTCGGCCAGCAGCATGGCCAGGCTGTAAACTTCCTTTCCCGAAGCGCAGCCGGGAACCCATACCCGGATTTCCGCTCCCTCCTCGGCGCTTTCCAGAAGCGGCGCGATAACCATCGTCTCCAGAGCCTCCCAGGCCGATGGCTGGCGAAAGAAGTCCGTCACGCCGATGAGCAGGTCATTCCGCAGCAGGCCGACCTCATCGGGATTCCCGGAGAGATGCCGGGCGTAGTCGTCCATCGTTGCAATCTTTCCCAGCAGCATCCGGCGGTGGATCCGCCGCATGAGGGTGCCGGGTTTGTAGCAGCCAAAGTCGTGTCCGACCCGGGCGCGCAGGATATCCAGGATGGCCATAAGGCGGGAATTGATCTCCGGCGAGGCCGCCTTGTCGCTCCGGTCCGCTGCGATCACCTGCCGGGCGAATTCGGCGATGGCCCCGGCGATCGCGCCGGCCGGTATAACCGCGTCCGCCACGCCTGCGTCGATGGCGTTTTGCGGCATGTCGGAGATTTCAGTCTCTTTCGGATCTTCCACGATCGTCCTGCCGCCGGCGGCCCTGATCTCCGAGAGTCCCAGGGTGCCGTCGCCTCCGCGGCCGGACAACAGGATGGCGCAGCACCGTTTTCGCCGGTCGGCGGCCAGGGAGCAGAAGAAGTGGTCGATCGGCATCAGCAGGCCGTCGCAATGGACCGGCGCCGTCAGCGTGAGCCGATCCCGGGCGATGCTGAGGAACTTGTCCGGCGGCATGACGTAGATGCGGTCGGCCTGGACCGCCATGCCGTCGGCCGCCTCCACCGCCTCCGGCGCCGTCTGATCCGTGAGCAGTTTAAACAGGTTATTCTTCGTAATTTCCGGATGATGGATCAGGATAAAGCCCACTCCCTGCCCGAGAGGAAGCCCGCCGAGGATCTTCTTCAGGGACTTGAGGCTGCCCGTCCCGGCCCCGATGCCCACGACAAGAGCCGGGACGCCGCTCCCGCCTGTTTTTTCGCTGCCGGTGTCATCTGCAACCGCCGCTTGACCTTTTCGACTTTCTTTTTCCATCGGACTCTCCGGGATCCCTTCTTGAGGCGTCAATGAAACCGGGCGGGTCATGCGATCCGTTTTTCGACTTGCGACAGGAGCTCCGCGGGTTCCCTAAAGCCTCTTCACCGTCTTTACTGAATCTGGATCGGGACGGGGAGCCATCGCTCCGTGAGGGTGCCGTCGCCGAGCTGGCCGTAGGCGTTCCATCCCCATGACCAGAACGCCTCGCTGGTCCTCAGCAGGGTCAGCGTATCCTGCTGCCCCGCCGCAACGGCTACCGCGCCCGACAAGGTGGATACCTGCTGCGGCGTGGCGCGACCCGTGGTCGAATTATCGCCGAGCTGGCCGTTGCCGTTGGCCCCCCATGTCCAGACCGTTCCGTTTGATAGCCTTGCCGCGGCATGGTCATGTCCTGCGACAATCCCTGCTATGGACAGAAGGTTGATGACCCGGACGGGTGTCAAACGATTGATCGTCGTTCCGTCGCCGAGTTCGCCGGAGGCGTTCTGCCCCCATGCGCGTAAGGCTCCTTCTCTCAGCAGGGCCAGCGAATAGAGGTTCCCTGCCGCAACGCGCATGACCGCGGGCAGGCCGCCCACCTGGAGAGGAACCAGGCTGTCGGTGGTCGTGTTGTTTCCGAGCTGGCCGTTGCTGTTGTTTCCCCATGCCCAGACCGCCCCGTTGTTCTGTGCGGAAAGGGCGTGGTCGTACCCCGCGGCGATCGACTCCATGACCGCTCCCGAAAGCGAGGCCACCTGCTGGGGGGTATGATTGTCCGTTTGCGTGTTGTTGCCCAGTTGCCCCTTGTTGTTGTACCCCCATGTCCAGATTGTCCCGTCCGCCTTCAGCGCGATGGTATATTTGTAGCCCGCGTCGATGGCCCGGACGTTCGACATATCGGCGCTGGTAAGCTGTGCCGGCGTGGCACGCCCGACCGTCGATCCGTCACCCAATTGACCGTTGCTGTTGTTCCCCCAGGCATAGACTTTTCCGTCCGTGGTGAGGACGACCGTATGATCGTACCCTGCGGCGACGGACCTTACGTTCGACACACCGGCAATCTTCACGGCGATGGAACGGCTCGTCGCCGTTCCATCGCCAAGCTGACCGTCGTCGTTTCTTCCCCAGGCCCAGAGCGTTCCGTCGCTTTGGGCATAGACGGTGTGGGTTTTGGCGGCGATCCGGTTGTCGAACCCGCCGTCGAAATTGAACCCGGTCGCGTCCAGGCCGAACAGGTAAACGGCCCGGTTCGCCGGCGTGAAGGCGGTTCCCGTAAACAGAGGGGTCAGCGTGTAGGTTCCCTCCTCCACATCGTTGAAGGAATAGTTGCCGCCCGCATCGGTGGTCGTCGTGAAAACGGCTTTGCCGCTAAGGGTCATCGTGACGCCCGAATAGGCCGAGCCGCCTGCCGTCACCTGGCCGGAAACCGACTGGGACGAACCGCTGTTGCTGCATCCCGCCAAGGCGGTCATGACCGGGAGAGCGAGGAGCAAGCACAGAACGATCCCGGTCCGATTCCTGTTTGCATGATTCTTCATGGCTGCAATCTCATCCTTAAGGGTTGATCGGTTTTTTTTAAAACCAGCGTTCCAACAAGAAAACCGCCGTAGGCGATTCATCGTGGCGCGCATGATAATGTGCCTTTCATTTTTTTACAAGACAATTAGTCCCGGAATGTTGGGGTAGAGATTGACAACGGACGGAAATCCCTGTATCTCTCGCAACGAGATTTTAATCATGGCGAAGTTCAATATGGTTTGGATGACCGCCTGTCCGGCAGGGTGGAGCATTGATGATGCATTTTCGACGACTGTTTATACAACTGTTTATTTTGGGGATGGTTCTATCCCCGGTGCGGGCCTGGTGCGCGGAGAAACCGCTCTGGGAGCTCGGCGCAGGGTTGTTCTTCCTCCAGATGCCCGATTACCGGGGCTCCAATGAAAACAGGCGCTATCTCCTTCCATATCCCTATTTCGTCTACCGGGGGGAGATCCTGCGGGTCGAAAAGGAGCGCATTTCCGGACGCATCTTTGAAACCGACCGGTTGTTGCTGGATATCAGCGGACACGGCAGTGCGCCCGTGAGCAGTTCGGACAATCCGGACCGCCGGGGGATGGAAGATCTGGACCCGACCTTTGAAATAGGGCCCTCTCTCAAGGTGACCCTGCTGGAAAACAGGCAGGACCATTACAAATTGACATTCACCCTGCCGATCCGGGCCGCCTTTTCGACCGATTTGTCTTCGGTTCGTCACGAAGGATGGGTCTTTCACCCGCGACTGGTTTTTGAAAAAGCCGATATGATCGCCGGCTCCGGTCTGAACCTCGGGATTTCGGCCGGTCCCATGTTTGCCGACCGGGGCTATCACCGATACTTTTACGGGGTCGATCCGCCCTATGCGACGCCGTCACGCCCCGCATATGAAGCCGGCGGCGGATACAGCGGGTCGACTCTTACCGTCGGGCTCAGTAAAAACCTGAAACCATTCATTGTCAGCGCCTTTGTCAGCGTGGATTTTCTCCAGGGCGCCGTCTTCGAAGAGAGTCCGCTGGTCAAGAACAAATACGCCGTGATGGCGGGATTCGCCGTCTCATGGGTTTTCCTGAAATCGTCCCGGATGGTTGAAAAAAGGGATTAGCCGGGGTGCGCCTCCAGCCAGGTCTCGACATCCCGCAAGACGCGGCCCTGTTCCGGTTCGTTGAAGACCTCATGGTAGAGGCCCTCGTAGAGGATGAGCTTCCGGTCGGTGGAGGAGACCCTGTCATGAAGCATCTGCGCGCCGGACGGATGAACCAGACGGTCGGCGCCCCCCTGGAGGATCAGCAGCGGGAGTTTGATCCGGGACGCCTCGGCGCCGATCTGACCCATCGCCTTGATCATTTCCGCACCCAGCCGCGCCGTTATCTTCCCCCGGCAGACAAGGGGATCGGTCTCATACGCCTTGACCACCGCCGGATCACGGCTCACCCCTTCCGCCTCCAACTGGATCAGGCCGACCCCGGGCATGATGGCGGAGAGCATCTTTCCGATGAATATCGTGACCGGGGAGATGTCGTCCGGCGTCTTGACCGCCGGTCCGGAAAGAACCGCGCCGGCCAGTTCGTCCTGATGGGAGAGCAGATAGAGCGCCCCGATCAAGCCACCCATGCTGTGCCCGACGAGAAAAACCGGTTTTCCCCTCTGCCAGCCGCGGATCATCTCCCTGAACGATGCGAGTGTATCCGTGTAATCCGCGAACCGTTCCAGATAGACCCGCGCGCCTTCGGACCGGCCGTGTCCGATGTGATCGGCTGCATAGACGGCATAGCCCAGCGGAATGAAGTAATTGACAAGGTTCATGTATCGCCCGCCGTGTTCCGCAAGGCCGTGAACGACGAGGAGCACGGCCTTCGGTTCGGTTTCCGGGAGCCAGCACTGGTAATAGATCCGGTGATCCCGCACGCCGTTGAAAAACCCTTCCTCATGTTTCATGATTCATCCTCCTTCCGGCCCTCGGCCGTGTGCTGAGTGCTAAGTGCTAAGTGCTTTTCTTCTCTGTCCTCAGCACTCAGTCCTCAGCACTATCCGTTGTACTCAGTCTCACCCGTCAGATCTCGACCCAGTTCCGGGAGCGTTCCAGCGCCCGCCTCCATCCCCGGGTCAACCGGTCGACTTTTTCTGTGTCCATCCCCGGCAGAAACATCCTTTCCACCGGCGCGCGGTGGCTGATCTCATCTACCCCTTTCCAGCAGCCGACGGCGAGGCCGGCCAGATAGACGGCGCCCAGCGCCGTCGTCTCCCGGACGGGCGGTCGGGCCACCGGAATACCCAGGATGTCCGCCTGGAACTGCATCAGCGTATCGTTTGCGGTGGCGCCCCCGTCCACGCGAAGTTCTTCGATCTTGTTTCCCGCATCCGCCGTCATGCAGTGGAGCAGGTCCATCGACTGGTAGGCGATGCTCTCCAGCGCGGCACGGGCGATGTGGGCGGCCCCCGTCCCGCGGGTAATGCCGATCAGGATTCCGCGCGCGTAGGGATCCCAGTGGGGCGCGCCCAGGCCGGAGAAGGCGGGGACGAGGTAGAGCCCCTCCGTATCTGCGACCTCCCGGGCCAGCGCCTCCACATCGGCGGAGGAGCGGATGATGCCCAGCCCGTCCCGCAGCCACTGGACGACCGCGCCCCCGATGAAGACGCTCCCCTCGAGGGCGTAATCGGTCCTGTCGCCGATCTTCCAGGCGACGGTGGTGAGCAGGTGGTTCGCCGATGCAATGGGCGTCGACCCGGTGTTCATCAGCATGAAGCATCCGGTCCCGTAGGTGTTTTTCACCATCCCCGGTTCCGTGCACATCTGGCCGAAGAGGGCGGCCTGCTGATCCCCCGCCGCGCCGCCGATCGGGATCGGAACCGGGAAGGCCGGGGAGCGGGTCTCGCCATAGACCTCGCTCGAGGCATGGACTTCCGGAAGAATGGCCCGGGGGATGTTCAGGATCCGGAGAAGCTCGTCATCCCAGCCGCCGGTATGGATGTTGAAGAGCATCGTCCGGGAGGCATTGGAGCAGTCGGTGAGATGGCTCGCCCCGGCGGTCAGGTTCCAGATCAGCCAGGAATCGATCGTGCCGAAGGCCAACTCTCCGCGCTCGGCCATTGTGCGTGCACGCGGGATATGATCGAGGATCCAGGCGATCTTGGTCCCAGAAAAATAGGCGTCCGGGACGAGTCCCGTCTTGCGGCGGATGAGCGGTTCATGGCCCTCCGCCCGGAGACGGTCGCAGGCCGCGGCCGTCCGCCGGTCCTGCCAGACGATCGCGTTGCAAATCGGCCGGCCCGTGGCCCGTTCCCAGACCACCGTCGTCTCACGCTGGTTCGTGATGCCGATTGCGGCGATATCTCCGCTGCCGAGCCCCGCATTTTTCAACGCAAGCGTTGCAACGCCGACCTGGGTCTGCCAGATTTCGACCGGATCGTGCTCGACCCAGCCCGGCTCCGGGTAGTGCTGGCGGAACTCCTGCTGCGCCGAAGCGATGATGGCGCCGCCGTCATCGAAAATGATCGCACGGGAACTGGTCGTGCCCTGATCGAGGGCCATCAGAAAGGCCATGGTTCACTCCTTTTCCCCCGTCAGGGATGATCGAAGAGATACCCTACGGAGCGCAGGCTCCGGAAAAAGACGGGATTCTGCGGGTCCTCCTCGAAATATTTCCGGAGGCGGACGATGAAATTGTCGACGGTTCGGGTAGAGGTTACGCCGGAGTAGCCCCACCCGACCTCCAGAAGCAACTTGCGCGACAGCGGTTTTCCGCGATTGGCGATGAAGACCTTCAGCAGTTTGGCTTCCTGCTCCGTCAGCCGGATGGTTCCCTGCCTGCCGGCGGCGGTCAGGGTCGTCCAGTCGATGGTATTGCCGCCGAACCGGTATTCCATCGGATCCGTCGTCTCTTCCGGCCCGCCGCCGCTCTCCGGCCCGCCGCCGCTCTCCTGCCTACGTCCCCAGGAGGCCCTGGTCAGCAGACGCTGGACCCTGAGCAGAAATTCCTCGAGGTTGAAGGGTTTGGCGAGATAGTCATCGACGCCGAAGGAAAAGCCCTTGACCCGATCGTCCGGAGCCCCTTTGGCGGAGAGGATCAGTATCGGGAGCCGCTCATCCTCCAGACGGATGTGGCGCAGAACGGACCATCCGTCCAGACCCGGCAACATGATGTCGAGGACGATCAACTGCGGATTCCACTTCTGCCACATCCTGAGCCCTTCGGTTCCGCTCCGGGCAATGACCGCCTCATAACCCTGCAGCGTGAGATTCAGCTTCAATCCCTCGGCGATATGAACGTCATCCTCGACGATCAGAATCCGTTTTTGTTCCGTCTGTTTCATAGGACCTCATTTTGGGGGACGGATTTCAAATCCGTCTCTTTGCTGTGCTTGCCTGCAACCGTAGGCAGCGTCAGCGTAAAAACGGAGCCTTTTCCATCTCCTTCGCTGTCGGCGACGACCTTCCCGTGATGCAGCCGCGCGATCTGCTGGACGAGATAGAGGCCGATGCCGCTTCCTCCCACGGGCAGGCTTTCATCGTGCCGCCCCCGATAGAACTTGTTGAAGATCTTCAGCCTGTCCTCCTTCGGAATGCCGATCCCATTGTCCCGGAAACGGATCCGCAGTCTGCGTCGATCCTGTTCGAAGGTGATCTCGATGCGGGGCTTCTCGGAAACATTGTACTTCATCGCATTGGTCAGGATGTTCATCAGCAGCATCTCGAAGAGCGGAACGAAGAGCGGAACGATGAGCGGGTAGGTGAGCGGGCCGGCAGCGGGGGGCGTGACGACGATATCGCCGTCGTGGAAGATGTGCCGGTTCCGGACAACGAACTGCCGGATGATTTCGGGCAGGTCGACCGGCGTCGATTCCCCTTCATGGAGCCCGCTTTCGATTCGGGCGAGGTTCAGGATGCTGTTGATGTTCCCCGAGAGGCGTTCCGTATCCTGAAGCATGAAGCCGATGTATTTGAGTTGTTCCTCTCTGGGCAGTTGATATTTTGCGAAGGTCTCGAGATAGATTTTCAGCGAGGTTACAGGAGTTTTCAGTTCATGGGTGAAGTTGTTGATGAAGGTATGCTGGAGGCGGTAGAGCTGAAGCGTTTTGAAGTTGTAGATGAAGATGATCAGGATCCCGAGCATGATCACGCCGACCAGCAGCGAAAGGATCAGGATCACTACCCAGGTCTTGGCCTCGAAAAACTGATTACCGTCCAACTGGTAGCGGCGGATGACCAGTTTCAGGTTTTCGCTGACCACGATGTACCAGTAGATGTAGAGAAAAAGGGAGATCGCCAGCGCGACCGTGGAGAGGATGAAGATAAAAACCGGATGGATGAACCATTTCGCCTGTTTCATTCGCAACCGCACCGAGGATGAATTGTAAAAGTATTGTAAAACAACAACTTACCACTATTCATTCCACGCAATATCCTTTATCCTCCTTCCGTGCCGTCTTAAAGACGGCCTTGAAAAGGAGATCATCATGCCGGAAAATAATCAGCCAGTCCATCCCCTCGGAAGCCGCGCCCGTGTTATGCTTGCGAGTGTCTTCGGGCCTTACGCCCGGGATGACGAGTACGGGAGCCGCCGAATCAACCCGATGGAATTGTATCAGAATCAGGTTACCCGTGTCCAGGGGGGATTCTCGCTTCGGATGTTCCACCGCTCTTTTGGGTTGATGATGATCCAGAGCAATATCGAAGCCCCCTGCACGCTGCTGGATTTCCCGACGCTGGAGGGATTCACCGAGGAGATCAGGGAGCATCGCTACGACATCATCGGGATCAGCGGAATCGTTCCGAATATCGGCAAGGTCCGGAAGATGTGCGAGCTGATCCGCAGCCACCAGCCCGATGCCGTGATCGTGATCGGCGGCCACATCACCAACAAGGAGGGTCTCGATCGGATCGTCGATGCGGACCATATCGTCCGCGGCGAAGGGATCCGCTGGTTTCAGCGCTATCTGGGGCAGGACGACAAGGCCCCCATCATCCACCCGCTGGCGATCTCGGGTTTTGGCGGCCGGACGATGGGGATCGATCTCGACAACCGGCCAGGCGGCACGGCGGCGATCCTGATCCCGTCGGTCGGCTGTCCGATGGGCTGCAACTTCTGTACGACGTCGGCGTTCTTCGGA
>CAYSSF010000063.1:0-18466 GCA_964433455.1 uncultured Syntrophaceae bacterium | reverse complement strand
GAATAGAGGGCCTGGGATGCAAACGCCTCGTTGATCTCGTAGACGTCGATATCCTTCGTCGTAAGCCCCGCCATCTTCAGGACCTTCGGAATCGCATAGGCCGGCCCTACCCCCATTTCTTCCGCCCTGCATCCGGCCACGGCAAAGTAGGCGAGCCTGGCAATCGGTTTCGCGCCGATGGCTTTTGCCTTCTCCGGCGTCATCAGCAGGCAGAAAGCAGCGCCGTCCGTCATCTGAGAGGAGTTGGCAGCCGTGACGGTCCCCCCCTGCTTGAAGGGAGACTTCAGTTTGGCCATCTCCTCCAGTTTGGCCGGCCAGCGGACGCCGTCGTCCGCATCAAAGACAAACTTTTCCCGGACGCGCTTTCCGTTCTTGAGGACCTTGTATTTGTAAGCCGTGATCGGGATGATCTCCTTCTTGAATTTCCCCGCCTTGATCGCCTCATAGGCCCGGCGGTTGCTCTCCAGGCCGAACTTGTCCATATCTTCCCGTGAGATCTTGTAGTCGGCGGCCACATTCTCGGCCGTCACCCCCATGGAGACATAGACGACCGGCATACTTCCATCAAAGACCCAGTCGGGGCTCGGCCGGAAGATCCCTCCCCCCATCGGGATGTGCGACATCGTCTCGCAACCTCCGGCAATCATCACCTCGGACCAACCGGCCCGGATTTTTGCCGTCGCGTCCGCAATCGCCTGCAGGCCGGAAGAGCAGAAACGGTTGATCGTCATGCCCGATGTCGTAATGGGCAGTCCTGCGCCCATGGCCAGAATCCGGCCGTAGTTCATGCCCTGCTCCCCTTCCGGAAAGGAACAGCCGACAATCACATCATCCACATCTTCCGGTTTGAGCTGGGGAACCCTGCTCAGAAGACCCTTCAGCACCTGGATACCGATCTCCTCCCCTCTTGTGGCGGCAAGACCGCCGCGCTTATAACGCCCGCCAGGGCTTCTCACCGCTTCAACAATGACCGCATCGCTCATCGTATTCCTCCTTTTTCAATGGCCCTCCGCCCGGCGTCCGGCTTCGATGGTTCATCACGATCCGGCAGCGTCAGGCATCCGCCCCTGTTAATTGCGCAACGGTTTCCCGGTATTGAGCAGGTACATGATCCTGTCCTGCGTCCTCTTCTCCCCGCAGAGACTCAGGAAGGCTTCCCGTTCCAGAGCGAGGATCTCCTCTTCCGTCACCAGCGTCCCCTCCGCGCAATCACCGCCGGAGAGGATGTGTGCGACCTTGCGGGCGACATGGAGATCGTAGTCGGACGCATAATTCCCCTGCCGCATGTTGTAGAGGACGGCCTCGGCAATGCCGCGGAAATTCTCGCCCATGACGGGGATCAAAGCCGGACGCGGCTTTCTGTAGAATTTTGCAAGACCCAGCACAACCTGTTTCGCGTCCCAGAGTTGCTGATCCCGGGCCAGGCTGATGTTTTCCGTCTTCCGGATGTATCCGAGTTCCATCCCCTCGACGGCGCTCGTCGCCACTTTGGCGGTGGCGATGTTTTCGAAGGCCTTGGCATAGAGCTGCTGCAGATTCAGACCGGCATCGACCACGCCGTCTGGAAGACCTTCCGTCATTCGGACCATCAGCTCCTTGCATCCTCCCCCCGCCGGAATGACCCCGACGCCGACCTCGACGAGGCCGATGTAGGTTTCGCCGCAGGGCTGGCATTTCGCCGCATGCATCGCCATCTCGCAGCCGCCGCCGAGGGCGAGTCCCGCGGGGGCGGAAACAACCGGTTTGGAGAGGTACTTCATCCGCATGTTGGCCGACTGGAAGGCCCCGATCCCTTTTTCCAGGAGATCCCAATCCCCCTTCTGAACCGCGAGGAGAACCTTGAAGATGTTCGCCCCCGCCGAGAAGTTCGTTCCGTGGTTTCCGACGACCATCCCGACAAAATCCTTCTCGACGATGTCGCAACTCTTGGAGAGCATTTCGACCATCCCATCATCCACCGCATTCATCTTCGTATGGAATTCCAGGCAGGCCACGCCATCGCCGATATCGACCAGAGTCGCGCTGCTGTTTTTGCAGACGACCTTGTTTTGCGCCTTCAGATCGGGCAGCAGAATGATCCTCGGATTCGCCTCCAGCTTCAGATAATCCTTCGTCTCGAAGTCATAGAAATAGAGACCGTCCTCTTTCTTCAGATAGAATGATTCACAACCTTTCTTCAGCATCTCGTCGATCTTTTTCGGGATTTTCTTTTTGAGCTTCTTCATCACCTCGACGGCGTCCCTCACGCCGATTGCGTCCCAGGATTCAAAAGGACCGAGTTGGTGGTTGTATCCCCATTTCATCGCGTTATCGATGCCGACGATGGTGTCGCAGATCTCCGGAATGCGGTTCGCCGCGTAGATGAAATTGTTGCAGAGGTATTCCCGGGTCAGTTCGGCAGCCACATCACTCCCGTTGAACATGACCTTCAGCGTGGCAGCCGCACCCTGATCGGCCTTCTTGCGGGCATCGGCGACGGATGCAAATCGGGGTTTGCCGGCCGGCGCATACTCCAGGGTGTTATAGTCGATCACCAGTTTGACATCCTTGCCTTTGGGATCCTTGCTCCTCTTGTAGAATCCCTGTTTGGTCTTGTTGCCGAGCCATTTCAGTTCGAGCATCTTGTTCATAAACTCGGATTGCACGAACATCTCCCGCATCTCATCGTCCGGAACCGCCTCATAAAGGTTTTTCGTCACGTGCGCCCCGGTATCCAGCCCCACCAGATCGAGTGTTCCGAAGATCGCGGAACCGGGCCGCCCCAGCGCCTTTCCGATGATCGCGTCCAACTCATCGATCTTCAGTTTCTTTTCAACCATCAGATGGATCGCGTTCGAGATGTCGAATGAACCGATGCGATTGCCGATGAAATTGGGAACGTCCTTGCAGATGACGACGCCCTTCCCCAGAACCTGCTCGCAGAACCTGGTGATGAATGTCACGATTTCGGGTCGGGTTTCTTTTCCGGGGATCACCTCCAGAAGCTTCATGTATCTGGGAGGATTGAAGAAGTGCGTCCCGAGAAAATGCTCCTTCAGTTTCGCCCCGAATTTGGCGGAGATCTCCCTGATCGGTATGCCGGAGGTATTCGTCGTCACGATGCAATCCGGTCTGACCACCTTTTCGACCTTCGCAAAAAGCTCCTGTTTGATCTTCAGATTCTCAATAACGACTTCAATCACCCAGTCCACATCGGCAAGCCAGCCGAGGTTGTCCTCGAAATTGCCGGTCCGGATCATGGATGCGTTCTTTTTGGTGTAGAATCCTGCGGGCTTTGATTTCAACAGGCCGGCCAGCCCGTTTTCGGCGAAGCGGTTCCGCCAGGCCGGACTTTTCTCGGTGAGCCCCTTCGCCTTGTCCGCCTCGGTCAGTTCAAAAGGAATGATGTCCAGCAGGAAACACTCGATTCCCGCATTGGTCAGATGGGCGGCGATGGTGGCGCCCATGACCCCCGCACCCAGAACGGCTGCTTTCTTGATTTCGTATGCCATAATTCCCTCCTAACAGGTAAAGGATTCATCGGCGATCTCGATGGAGATCTTCTCCTCCGATTTGATCGCCTCGCATCTCGCCTTCACGGTACAGAGGATCTCCACGGCAAAGAATTTGGCCGCTGCAATCTTGCCTGTATAGTAGGCGACATCCGCATTTTCATGAACCAGCGCCCGTTGCATCCCCTTCGATTCCTCGGCGCCCTTTTCCGCATAGATTGCCTTCAATTTTTCCTGCGAGAGGGCCGCGGACTGGAGGAGAAAATGGCCGACCAGCAGATCCCCGAAGATGTCCAGGTAGGAGGAGGCATTCAGAATCGGAATAATGAAACTGGAGCTCCTTCCCAGTTGCGCGAGCGTCATGGTCAAATCGACGAGTGCGTTGTAGGCCTCCTCCAGACGGACGGCGTAGGCATTGAGCTCGCAGATCCCTTTGGCCCTGGCGATGGTCGCCCCGATCTCGCCGAACATGTTCATCACGTTCATCCCTTTTCGCTGGGCGAGCTTGCGGCCGACCAGGTCGAGAGCCTGAATGCCGTTGGTTCCCTCATAGAGGCTGGCGATCTTGCAATCCCGCATGTACTGTTCCACCGGATATTCCTGACAGTACCCGTACCCGCCGTATACATCGATCGCCTTGGAACAGACCTCCATCGCCTTGTCCGATGAATAGGCCTTGCAGACCGGCGTCAGCAACTCCACGAAACCCTGCCACTTCTCCTTCTCTTCCTCCGGCATCGCTTTGGCCATGTCCATGCAATAGGCCGCAAAATAGTTCAGCGCCCGGATCCCTTCCACATGCGCCTTCATCCAGAGGAGATCCCGCCGGACGTCGGGATGCTGGATGATCGGAACGGCCTTTGCGTCGGGACTCTTCATCTCCCACACCGGAGCGCTCTGGATCCTCTCCTTCGCATAGGCAATGGCGTGTTCGAGCGCGGCGGAGGCGTGGCCCAGCCCCTGCATGCCGACGTCAAGACGGGCGCCGTTCATCATCAGGAACATGATTTTCATCCCCTCCCGCTCTTTGCCGAGGAGTTCGCCGATGCATTTTCCCTCATCGCCGAAATTCAGCGTGCAGGTGGCCGATCCCTTGATGCCCATCTTATGTTCGATATTCCCCGTATGGACATCGTTGGCCTCTCCGAGGATGCCATCGGCGTTCACGCGGTACTTGGGAACAATAAAAATGGAGATGCCGCCGGTTCCCGGAGGGTCTCCTTCGATCCGCGCCAGGACCGGGTGGACGATGTTTTCCGTCAGATCATGATCCCCGCAGGAGATGAAGCATTTCGTCCCCGTAATGCTGAAGGTCCCGTCGGGCAGCCTCTTCGCCGTCGTCTTCAAGGCCCCGACATCGCTTCCCGCGCCGGGTTCGGTCAGACACATCGTTCCCGTCCACTGACCGGCGAACATTTTGTACATGTACTTGGTTTTCAATTCCTCCGTCCCGAAATGTTCGATCAGGGCGGCCGCCCCGTGGGTGAGTCCCGGATACATCAACACGGAAAAATTGGCGGCGTGGCAATGTTCCTGGTTGGCCGTCGCCATCACGACCGGCATCCCTTGACCGCCGACATCGACCGATGCGGTGGGACAGAGCCATCCCCCCTCCACATACTTCTTGTAGGCATCATGATAGCATGCCGGTACGGTGACTTTTCCGTCCTTGAAGGTGCATCCCTCCTTGTCCCCCGCGGCATAGGTCGGAAGGATCACATTGAGAGCCATCTTCTCCGCCTCCGTGAGCATCATCAACGCGTCGTCCTTCGAGAAATCCTTGAACGTTTCCGTCTGAAACAACTTTTCGATACCCAGTTGCTCAAAAAGAAGAAATTCCTGATCTCTCGAATTTACAAGTAAATTGCTCATACCTTGCCCCCCTTCTTTCTTACGTTAAGTGAATGTTTTACGATCTCCCGGCCTTTCATCGTGGTTGATCAGAGATGTCCAATCCGCGGATCATGATTTCCAGCCCTACCTTGACCGTGTCGCGAATGATCTCTGCCCGTTTATCCTCAGCGCCGGTAAAGAGATGCAGGGAAATGATTCCATTCAGCATCCCCCAGACGGCATTCCGATTCTGACGGAGATTCAACGTCGCGGGAAATTCGCCCCGTTCGACTCCGTATTTGAAGACCTGTTCAATGATACCGATGGTTTTGTTGGTCGTCTTAACGATGTGATCATTGAGATCCTCCGGTAGATGCATATCGGAGGTATGGAGCATGAATGTCATCAGTATTCTGAATAATTCCCGATCATTTAAGAAGAAGTCCACATAGATGTTTGCAAGCTTCATAAGCGATTCGGAGGCGCTGGAAGGATTCTGCAGAAGATCGGAAATGCTTTTGTGAAACTTGTCGATGTCGTTCAACAGAATCTGGGTGTAAATCTCTTCCTTGCTGTTGTAATAGAGGTAAATCGACCCTTTGCTCAGTTCGGCCTTCCTGGCAATGCTTTCGACGGTGACCGGTTTGAACCCCTTCTCGAAAAAAAGCTTCCTTGCCGACTTCAAGATGGCATTCTTGCGATTTTCACGTTCGCGTTTTCTTCTCTCTTCCAGTCCCAATGTATGATCCTCTCCGCGAAATTGAATGTTCTACGCCCTATCAACGGGCAAATGCTCTCCAGCAAAGGCAGACCATAACCGCCACGACATATCCGCAAGGCAACGAGGTAGGAAACGAACTGAATGAATTAAGAATACAGGGACAATCCCCGCGGTTCTGAACGATGATTCATGACCCGCGATCAGATTCTGAACTATGGTCACTATATGACCGCCGGTCACGGCTGAACCTCTATCGCACTAATCGGGGAGTGTCAAGAAAAATTAGAGGGTGAGAAAAAATATATTTAACGCAAATGGTGCAGCAAGGAATGATCCCTTTGAACCGCATCCCATCAGTTCCGTCTGACCGACCGAATCAGAAGAACAGAGGCAAGGGATCGCGGTGCCAGATGGGCGTCCAGCCAGATCGGCAAACAATAGAATCGATTGACCCATTGAAAGGCTGTGACGACATATGCTGATGACGGCACGACTTGCCCGCATTCCGGTTTGCTCTTCTTGAAACGTCCGAACAGCGAGATCAGTGAAATGAGCGTCAACATGGTTATCTTTTCCAACGGCCCGAGCACCTTGCAAATCTCTACCGTTTTCAGTCCGGCTTCCTTCAGACGCGCTTCCATCTCGTCAAGTTCGTAACGGCGGAGATGGTTCACAAAACGGTCGTCAGCGGCAAAATAAGCTCGGCGATGCGGAAACGTCAGGATCAGCGAACCTTCCTGTTTCATGACCGATGGGATCTCGCAGAGCGCCTGCAGATCCTTCGGCAGGTGCTCCAGGACCTCCGAGCAGATCACTTGAGAAAAGGAACCGGCCTTGAAGGGGAGGTGTGTGGCGTCGGCCACCACGAAATAACCCCTTCCCTGATTTTTTTTTAACGTCCGAAGAGCACGAAAGGAGATGTCGGAATAAACGATCCGCTCCGAATCATCGATCATCGATGAGAGACCGCTTCCGATCTCCAGAACCAGATCCCTCTTCTGAAATTTCATGCATCGTCGAATTGCACGCCTTCTCAGCAGATAATTGTATAGATGGTTCTTCAGCGACACGTAGGCGTCATCCGCAAAAAAATCTTCAAATCGGTTATCGCTCGGCGGGATCACGGGTTCACCGGAAACTGTCTTGAATGGATAATTCCCATTCTGGCCAGACGGAAGTTGAGCGCCGTCCAGAGGCATCCCAAACCATAGCGGATGCTGCGCCGGAGGTTGATCGACGAGGCGTCTGTAAAGTACTTTGTAGGACAACTCACCTCGGCAATCGTGTACCCCCGCCATATGATCTGCGCGAGCATCTGGTTGTCGAACAGGTAGTCGTCCGAATTGCCATCCAGCGAAAGGCTTTGCAGCAGTTCCCGGGAGAAGGCGCGGTATCCGGTATGGTACTCGGAGAGTTTCGCGCCCAGAAGGATGTTTTCGGCCAGCGTCAGAAAACGGTTGGCAATGTACTTCCAGACCGGCATCCCCCCCTTCAGCGCGTATCCTCCAAGGATCCGCGATCCGAGAACGCAGGGGTAGAGATCGTTTCCGATCATCGCGGCCATTGCCGGGATCAGCTTGGGCGTGTACTGATAGTCGGGATGAACCATGATCACAATATCCGCCCCCGCGTCAAGGGCCATCCGGTAGCAGGTCTTCTGGTTTCCCCCGTAACCCTTGTTCCGTTCATGGACAAACATCTCCGTGTTGGGCAAACTTGAGGCGATGGCGGAGGTTTCATCATGGCTTGCGTCATCCACGAGGATCACCAGATCCACGATCCCCTGCTCCATGACCTCGTCATAGGTCTTCCGGAGGGTCTTGGCCGCATTGTAGGCCGGCATGACGACAACAATCTTTTTATTCTTGAACATGGCGGTTTGATACCCTTAAAACTCCTTACGATCAAGAGCTTTTTGGCGAAGCAATCTGTTTCAAGACTCAGGGTAGACCCTTTCCTGAACCATTTCTTCCTGTTTGAAGAAGACCGATCTGTGACCGTGCTCAAACGACCCTGCTTAATATCCCTCCTCCATTTGTCATACTCGTCATCTTCTCATTTTCCAACTCTCCGGCCCTGCCATACATTGATCCCAAGGACACCCCGTCCTTGCAGTTTTTCAAATATCCGGATTGATCCGCCGCGCTTCACGAAAATGGGATACGGCTTCATCTGCCAATCCTTTACGGTCAAGAAGCTTGGCCAACTGAAAATGGGCATTCCAATAATCCGGCTCATATTGGATTGCCTGCCGAAAGTGAGCAATGGCTTCATCGTTTTTGCCCTTTCCGATCAACAGCATCGCAAGGTTGTTGTGGGCGCCGGCATGCTTCGGGTTCAACTTAATCGCTTCCCGGTATTCCTGGATCGCTTCATCCAGTTGCTTTCGGTATGTGAGCGCAACACCCAAGTTGTTGTGCAAAGACGCATTATAGGGGTTCTTTTTCATGGCACTTCGGTAATCCCCGATGGCCTCATCCCATTTTCTCATCTTGGCGTAAAGCTCACCGCGGTTGAAATGCACCGTTCCATCCCCCGGCTTTATTCTCAATGCCTCTGAAAACGAGCACATCGCAGCCTCAAGCTTCCCCTGTTCCATCTGGGCCATCCCGAGATTGTTATAGGCCGGCATATAGAGGGGGTTGCTTTTCATGGCTTCACGGTAGTACTCCATGGCTTCCTCATATTTATGATCCGCGGAAAGTGCTCGGCCAATGTTGTTCTGGGCCTGGAAGTTTTTGTCCGTCACGAGATGGGCGTGCATAAACAGGGTAAAGCTGTTTTTCCAATACCCGACCTGGATCTGCGTCATGACGATCATAACGACAATGAGGCCAGTCGAGATGATTCCTCCCATTGCGGCGCCGACTTTGACCTTATTCAAGATATCCCCCACTGCCCATATAACCATTACGAAGATCCCGATCAGAGGTAAATAGGTGTAACGGTCCGCCATGGCCTGAGCACCGACCTGGACCAGACCGATCACGGGAACCAGCGTCCCCAGATACCAGAGCCAGCCAACGATCAAATAGGGGAAATGTTTTCCTTTTATCATTACAAGAGTGCTGATCAGCAGTAGCAGGACCAGAGAACGGATAATCTCTCCCGTCGGCCAAATGCCGGGATGAGGATAAAATACCGCCAGATTGACAGGCCATACTGTTTTCAAAAGGTAATAAGCGTAAGAGACCAGAGCGTTGCCGATCCGTTGGATGAGCGGAAGGTTCTGGAGTGACGCGACGGCTTCACCATCCCTCTGGACAAGGAAGGTGATCACACATGAAGACGCGGACATTATAAACAAAGGAATTTTCTCGTACACCAGGCGGACAAGAGTCTGCCTTTCCTCTGTCATGCGCCTCAGCGGCCAGTAATCCAAAAGCAACAAGATAAACGGAAATGTGACCACCATCGGCTTTGAAAGCAGACCCAGGAACAAAGAGAAGAGTACAACTGCGTACCGCCCAGAACTCGGTTGCTCCGCGTATCTTGCATACCCCCACATCCCCATCATCCAGAACAGGGCGCTGAGCACATCCTTGCGTTCCGCCACCCAGGCCACAGACTCCACATGCAACGGATGAACCAGAAACAGGCCAGCCACCATAGCGCTACGCCATGGATATCCGGTCATTCGTTTCAAAACAATAAACAGCAAAAGGCCACTCAACAAATGGAAAATCACATTCGTCCAGTGATAGCCGCCTGGATTCTTCCCGAACAACTGTCGATCTAACATCAAAGAAATCCATGTCAAGGGATGCCAGTTGCTCGCATAGGAAGCCGTAAAGGCCCATATCAACCCATCTACGCTCATCCCGTCATTGACGTGACGGTTCTCTGTAACATACGCTGGATCATCGTAATTGATGAAGTCGTTTACCGTTACCGCACGATAGGCGAATAGGACGAGAATTGAAAGGCCAATCATGATGATCGCGTTGAGCTGCCGTTGCTTTTTTCTCTGACTATCCAAAGACTTCCCCTCGGTCTCTTTTAAGAATACTCCCCTTCTTTTCCGTCGTCACGTCCCTTCAAACATAAAGGAATCGGTTACTTCCACCTGTCGGCCGGAAAATCACCCCCCGTTGGCAACGGCATGCTCTTCGCCGGAAACCAATTTTCACTCCATCTTCTCACATAGTCTTATCAAGGTCCTGCCTGATGCCCCAGAATCTTTTGCAGGTTGTTGCGGGCCTCGATGTAATCCGGTTTGAGGCGCAACGCCTCTTTGATTTGCACAATAGCGGCATTCCTCTGTCTCTTATTGAACAGAGCAACACCGTAATTATTGAACAGTTCCGGATCATCCGGTTCTATGAGGTAGGCTCTGCGGTACTGGACAATAGCTTCATCGGTTTTTCCCTGTCGCATGCGCAGATCACCAAGGTTCTTCATCGCAGCGGCATAATTAGGTTTGTTTCGGTTCGCCGTTTTGAAATGATCGTTCGCTTCATCGTATCGTCCCAAAAGCATGAGCAGATGGCCCAAGCCGTTATGTGCCTCGGCAAATGTAGGTCTGATCCGAAGGGCTTCGCGGTAATGGTCCATCGCGCCCTGCGGATTTCCGCTTTTTGATAACGCCAGAGCCAGTGTATAATGAGCCGAGTAATTTCTCTCCGTGTTCCGGATGGCCTGCGTGAACAACGTCACACTGTCCTTCCAGTATCCGACCTGGGTCTTAGTCGCAGCCGCTAGAGTCAGTAAAATGATCACGGAAACGGCAGCCCAGAGACATTTCGGCAAAGGCAATCGATTCAAAGAATCGGACACCCCCCAGATCAAGATGATAAAGACACCAACGAGCGGCAGATAGGTATAACGATCCGCCATCGCCTGAGAACCGACCTGCACAAGACCAATCACCGGGATCAGCGTCCCCAGATACCAAAGCCAGCCGACCAAAAGATAGGGCCGTCGACGGACGAAGAAAAGCGCCATGAGCGTAATAAAAATCAGGATTAAGATGGATTCAAACAATCGCCACGGCGGCACGAAGGCATGATAGGGATAAAATATCGCAAGATCAATTGGCAATAGGGTTTTCCGCAGGTATTCCAAGTATGATATGACGGCATTAACCAGCCGTTTCACAAGCGGCAGGCTCTCAAGAGGCGCGACTGCCCCCCCCTTCTGCTGAACTAAAAATGTCATAATACTGGAAACAAGGGAAAAAAAGAATAACGGTACTTTTTCATACACAAGCCGGGCGATCCCCTCTTTCCGTGCCTTCATTCTGCAAAGCGGCCAGTAGTCCAGGAGGAGCAAGACAAACGGAAAGGTCACCACCATAGGTTTCGAGAGCAAACCAAAAACAAAAAATAAGAGCACCCATCCATATCGTATAAATCCCGGACGTTCCACATATCTTGCATATCCCCAGAGCCCGAGCATCCAGAACATGCCGCTCAGGACATCCTTGCGCTCCGCGATCCAAGCGACCGACTCCACATGGAGCGGATGCAGTAAAAAAAGACCGGCAGTAAGTCCGCTGCGAAACAAACGGCCGGTCATGCGGCCCAATGCAAAATACAACATCAAACCGGCCAAAAGATGCAGAATGACATTGGTCCAGTGGTACCCTCCCGCATTTACTACTCCGAACAGCTCGCGATCCACCATGAGCGAGACCCAAGTCAGCGGATGCCAGTTGCACATGAAATCGGTCGTAAAGGCCCAGATAAACGCGTTTACACGTAAACCTGCTCTTACATTGATATTATCAGTTACATACCCGGGATCATCGTAATTGATAAAATCGTTCTGCGCCACTCCCCAGTAAGCCGTGAGGACCAGAATGGATAATACTATCGCGATGATCGCTTTTTCTCTTGATAGAATTCCGTCTTTCAGGCTTCTAGCCATTGACTTCCTAAGCCCTTCCCAGTAAATTTGAGTACAGTACTATTTTAGAATGGATCGCACGCCCTTACAATCTATGATATACTGAAACCCTCTTCAGCCTTTTGGCTCCCCCTCCACCTCTCTTTCCGACACGAGGAACATATGACCTTTGTTCATACAGGAAAAGTGTAAACCCTGACAGAAAATTCTCTGCCGGAATGCATTCGTATGACGACCATTCTTGTACGAAATTTGAATTGCAGCCATAAAAAAAGGGCGGGGAATCCCCGCCCTTTTTAGTCCATTCTATCCCCCGTTAGGGCGTAATGACACCTGCGCTGTTCACGCTATAAGTGCTGTTGCCGCTGGCATGGGCAGAGGTGATTGCCAAAGCCGTCGACGCACCTGTTACTGTAGTAGTGACACTGGCAGTGGATTGGAATCCGTACGCGGTCAAATCGGCAGGAGCTGCTAGAACCCCTGCTGCATGGTCTCCGAAGTACGCCTGGGCTGCCGTGTAGGTATTCTTCGCGTCGGCCTTGGCCGAGGCATTATAGCCTCTCGTCTTGTAAGCGGTGAACTGCGGGATCGCAATGGCCGCAAGGATGCCGATAATCGCGATAACAATCATGAGTTCGATCAACGTGAACCCTTTCTGCCCCTTTTTGTGAAATTTACTCATCATTTCATTCTCCTTTATGTTTGGTTGTTTGAATTTACGATATTGCATGATGCCCTGATCATGAAATCACCGGACTCTTTCCGCAACCACCCCCTTTTCCCAATCGTTGTCTTGATGATGATTCAAATCGTTTTGCATTGTCAAAGCAATGATCATACCAGAATTGCCGATCCGGTCGATTTCCGGATCAGAATATCGTATGTCTTATCATTCAGGCCCTTTATCATAAAGGCATCCGGGGTGGAAGATTTACCGCCTCTCTTTTTCCGTAGTCGTTGACTTTGATTTTCACGGATTTCTTCGCATTTTTTCCATATCCGCCCCGATTCCGCTTTACGCCTGACTGCCGCCATGATAATCATTTTCCCCCATTTCCGTAAACGTGAAGGAGGCCATGCGAACGACGCTTGTGCAACAGGGAATAACCCTTCTTTTGCTGGCTGTTTGGTGGCTGATCACCCTCGGTGTCGGGCGACTCTGCCTGAGCGTCACGGCGATCCGCTTCGCCTCTCGGGGGGAGGGGGTTTTCCTCTCGGCAGGAATCGGTCTTGTCATCACCGGCTACGCCGTTTTCCTCCTCGGCGTTGCAGGCTCTCTTGCCGCCTCCGGCATCATTCTTCTGCTGATATCCCTGGCGTTTTTTTCCATGGCAGGGTGGTTGAGCCCCATCGGGACCGCTACGGCTGCGCCATCCGGTCGTTCCGGCCTGGACCTCGCGGCGTCGCTTCTGCTCGGCATCATGCTGCTCGCAGGTTTTGTGTTGACGTTGACACCGGAGATCGGCAAGGATGCGCTGATTTATCACCTCGCCGTTCCGAGGCTCTATCTCATTCATCAGGGTTTCTACTTCGTTCCGGGCAACATCTTCGCCGGCTATCCGCTACTGGGCGAGATGCACTATCTTCTGGCACTTTTCCTCCGGAACGACATCCTCGCCAAGGGGATGAATTATCTCCTCCTCTGCGGAACCCTGCTCGGAATGGGCCTTCTTGCCCGCCATGTTCTAACGAATCAAGCATTTCCCTGCCTCAGCATGCTGATCTTCGCTTCGATCCCCTCCGTCTTCGCCGTCTCGCATGCTGCCTACAACGACCTTTTCGTCACTTTCTTCACACTGGCCGCGATTTATTCATTTTTCCGCTGGTCCGATCAGCGTCTTACAGCATGGCTGATCCTTTGCGGTCTCTTCTCCGGTTCCGCCGCCGCCTGTAAATACACGGCTCTCCTCGTCACGCCACTCGGTTGCCTCGGCATCCTCTGGCTGGCCTACCGAAACGGGAACGGCGCACGGGCAACCTTTCGATCTCTCGTTCTTTACCTTGCCGCAGCCATCGCTGCCGGAAGTCCATTTTATCTGAAAAACTGGATTGTGTTGGGGAATCCCGTCTATCCCTTTTTCTATGGGATATTCGGTGGCCGGGGATGGGACGGCGACCAGGCCCGACTCTACGATCTCTTCATCCAAAACCTCGGCATGGGCAGGAATCTCCTGGACTATCTGCTCCTCCCCTGGAATGTGAGCCTCCGGGCGAAGATGGACAGTCCGGCGTTTGACGGCATCCTGGGGCCGATCTTTCTGCTGACCCTTCCCTTTCTTGCCGCCCTTCGCCGGTGGGAAACGCCGCTCCGGATGATTCTCATCTACAGCCTCCTGACCTTTCTCTTCTGGGCCTCCTCCGCGCAGCAGATCCGCTATCTGATCCCGCTCTTCGCCCTTCTCGCGCTCGTTGTCGGGGCAATCCTGACACGATATCGACACCGGAAAATGATCTTCGCGCTGCTGCTCTTCATCGTCGCCGGAAGCCTCCTCTTCAACGGCTATCAGATCGCCCGCGAGTTCATCAGGATCAACCCCTTCCATGTTGCGGTCGGCCTTGAATCCCGCGATCAATTTCTCTCGCGGACGCTCCCCCCATACACGATGTACCACTTCGTCAATCGGAATCTCCCACCGGATGCAAAGGTATTTCTCATCTATATGAAGAATTACACCTTTTTGTGCGAACGCGATTGTTATGCGGACTCGATGTTTGAGGCGCACACCCTCCAGAAGATTCTCCGGGAGGAAGCAGCCCCGGACCGGGTCTGTAACCGCCTGAAGGCAGAGGGATTCACCCACCTTCTCTATGACGAACGCTATCTCCTCGGCGAGCCGAGTCCTCTATCGGTGGAGGAGAAACAGCTCTTGTCGTCATTCCGGGATAGCCATCTGCAGAGCGTCCGGCAGCAAGGCCCCTATCGTCTCGACCACCTGATTTCAGCCATCCAAAAACATGTTACGGATTAAAGAAAATGATTTTTAAAAATGGCATAAAGTTAGACTGTTTGTTTATTTTGTATAACCTTTTTCGGGTTTTATGCAAGAGCAGAAACCTTTCAGGGGAAATAATTTCTCAGGGTGACAGCGGTGACTTTTCACGGAGCTGTCCACTTTATTCACTTTGGAAAAAGATTTCTCGGTGGTATTGCATTTTTCAAACCGGCGGTATATACTGCCGATATAGATCATGGAGGTGAGTTATGTCGCAAACAGCTAAAATTTTTATGAACGGTCGCAGCCAGGCGGTACGTCTGCCTGCAGAGTTTCGCTTTTCAGTCCGGGAGGTTTTTATCGAACGGCAGGGGGACGCGGTGATCATCAGGCCAAAGCCGCTGGACTGGGATGACTTTTTTGCTCGTCGGTCGCAGGTGCCGGAAGATTTTATGTCGGATCGTAATGATCTTACGCCGGAGAAGCGGGAGCTATTTTAATGCGCTATATGCTGGACACAAATATTTGCAGCTATATCCTCAAAAGCCGCCCCCTTTCCGTCAAGGCCCATTTTGACCAGG
This sequence comes from uncultured Syntrophaceae bacterium, assembly GCA_964433455.1. Classification (GTDB taxonomy): domain Bacteria; phylum Desulfobacterota; class Syntrophia; order Syntrophales; family UBA5619; genus UBA5619. The sequence goes on along the minus strand of CAYSSF010000063.1, from coordinate 3,060 downwards.
TTGGGACAAGAGATCTTTGCATTTCCACGGTTGTTTTGGCCGAGCTTTACTATGGCGCGGCACGCCATTCGCAGGGACCTTCCATCCGGAGAGAGATAGACGAGTTTGTCTCCCGGTTGGCCGTAATCCCCTGGGACGAAACAGCGGCGGACCATTATGGACAGATTCGAGCTGCAATGGAAAAGGACGGCACGCCCATCGGCGCCATGGATATGATGATCGCCGCCCATGCCAGAAGTCAGGGGGCAACCCTGGTGAGTAACAATACCCGACATTTTGACAAGGTCCCTGGATTGCTTGTTGCGAACTGGGTTTGAGAAAGGACTAACGGAACAATCCTCATTTTGCCGCTTATCCGGGATGATGTTTTGTGATATAGGCTCTTGACAACTTACTGGAGGGTTCATTTATGTACGAAGTCACCATCCGGAAATCCTTTGCCGCCGCGCATCTGCTTCGCGAGATCGGCGGAAAGTGTGAAGAGCTCCACGGACACAACTTTATCGTTGAGGTATCAGCCGCCGCCGATCAGCTCAATGAAGAGGGGCTGCTGATCGATTTTCGTCTGCTGAAGCGCTGGACCGATGAGGTGCTTGAAGAGCTCGACCATAAATATCTGAATGAGCTTCCTTTTTTCAAAGAGATGAACCCCTCGTCCGAACAGATCGCCCGTTTCCTCTATGAAAGGATCGGAGAAAAGGCAAAGTCGGCAAAGACACCGCTCTCCCGCGTAACCGTCTGGGAATCGGAAAACGCCCGCGTCTCCTACAGCCTATGATCGATATCCAGAACCTGAAGGACGAACGGAACATCGATATCAATAAGGTCGGTGTCAAAGGACTGAAATACCCGATCATTGTACTGGACCGCGCGCACGGGACGCAGCCGGTCACCGCAACGATCAACATGTATGTGAGCCTGCTGCACCATTTCAAGGGGACGCACATGAGCCGCTTCGTCGAGGTCCTCAATGAGATCCGCGAGCAGGTCAACATCCGGACCTTCCACAGCATCCTGGAAAAGATTCGCGTCAAGCTGCGTGCCGAATCGGCCCATATTGAAATCGAATTTCCCTACTTCATCGAGAAGACCGCCCCGAGGTCCGGAGCAAAGAGCCTGATGGAATACCGCTGTCAATTTATCGGCACCTGCAACGACAGCGGCACGGATTTCCTGGTGGGGATGGTCGTCCCGGTGACCACTGTCTGCCCCTGCTCGAAGGAGATCAGCCGCTCCGGCGCTCACAACCAGCGAAGCATCGTCACCGTCCGGGTAAGGTTTCGTAAATTCTTCTGGATCGAAGACGTGATCAGACTGATCGAAAAGTCAGCCAGCGGCGAAGTTTACTCCCTTCTGAAGCGGATCGACGAGAAGTTCGTCACCGAAAATGGTTATGAAAACCCGATGTTTGTCGAGGATGTCGTTAGAAACGTTGCCGGCCGGCTCAACCAGGACACCAATTTCACCTGGTACAGCGTTGAGGCGGAAAATTTTGAAAGCATCCACAACCACAGCGCCTACGCCTGCGTGGAGAAAAAATAGCCATGGCGAATGAAAGCGAGTTTTTCAATCTATACCGTCACGGCTTCATCCGGGCCGCCGTCTGCATCCCGGAGGTCAAGGTGGCGGATTCCGTATTTAACGCCGGAGAGACCATTCGCCTCGCCCGCGAGGCTGCGGACCGGAAAGCCGTTTTTGCCCTTTTTCCCGAACTCGGCCTCTCCGCCTATTCCAATGATGACCTCTTCCAGCAGGAGGCCCTTCTCCAGGGGACCCTCCGCGCGATCGAACGGATCGCCCGCGAGACGGAAACCCTCAACCTGATCCTCGTCCTCGGCGCGCCGCTGCAAGTCGACTCCCGCCTCTTCAATTGCGGAATCGTTCTCCACCGGGGCCGCATCATCGGGGTGGCGGTGAAGTCCTACCTCCCCAACTACCGGGAGTTTTACGAAGGGCGCCAGTTCAGTCCCGCCGAGGAGGCCCTCGCGAAAACCATCCGCCTTTGCGACCAGTGTGAGATCCCCTTCGGCGCCGACCTGCTTTTCGAGGTTTCCAACGTCCGCCATTTCCGTTTTTTCATCGAGATATGCGAGGACGTATGGGTTCCCATACCTCCCTCCTCTTTTGCCGCTCTGGCGGGAGCGACCATGATCGGAAACCTCTCCGCCTCCAACGTAACGATCGGGAAGGCGGAATACCGGCGGAGTCTGACCGCGAACCAGTCCGCCCGGTGCATCGCAGCCTATCTTTACGCGGCGGCCGGCGCCGGTGAATCGACAACGGATCTGGCATGGGACGGCCACGCGATGATCTGTGAAAACGGCAATCTTCTCGCCGAATCGGAGCGATTCGTGAACGGTTCCCGGATGATCATCGCCGACCTTGATCTGGACCGTCTCGCTCAGGATCGGATGCGTCAGACCAGTTTCGGACGGAGCGCCTTCAACCACAAAGAGGCGCTCCTGAAGTTTCGCAGGATCGAGATGAATCTGGACCCCGCCTCGGGCCGTCTCCTCCTGGATCGCAAGTACGCCCGTTTCCCCTACATCCCGGCGGACCCGGCAAAGAGGGAACAACACTGTTATGAGGCCTACAACATCCAGGTTCAGGGGCTTTCCCAGCGCCTAAGCTCCTCCGGAATCGACAAGGTCGTGATCGGGCTCTCCGGAGGGCTCGACTCCACCCACGCGCTGATCGTCGCCGCCCGGACGATGGACATGCTGAAACTGCCCCGATCTCACGTGCTGGCCTATACGATGCCCGGTTTCGCGACATCCGACAAAACCCATCACAACGCCGTCCGGCTCATGAAGGCGTTCGGGGTGGAGGCGAACGAGATCGACATCCGGCCGAGCTGCATGCAGATGCTCAGGGATATCGGACACCCCTACGCGGAGGGGAAAACACTTTATGATATCACTTTTGAAAACATCCAGGCCGGTGAGAGGACCTCGCATCTGTTCCGCATCGCCAATTGGAGAAACGCCCTTGTGGTCTGCACGGGCGATCTGAGCGAACTGGCCCTCGGCTGGTGCACCTATGGCGTCGGCGACCACATGT
>CAYSSF010000062.1:0-18713 GCA_964433455.1 uncultured Syntrophaceae bacterium | reverse complement strand
TATAGTCCAAACGCAAGGCACCGGATATCTTGCAAAGGGAGTGATCGGCGCAAAGATGCACCGCGTCTTCCCATAAAGCAGCCGGAATGGGCGTGCCACGCTTCCTCCCCGCGCGCCATTGCTCAAATCGTTGCCGAACTTCTTCAAGGCTTCGTCCTGTGTCGGGTGTGAACTGCTGATCCATCGGTTATCCTCCTTCTTCAAGTTGATAACCGATCCTACCCGCCGGTACAAAATTTTTCACGCAGCCTTGCCGGAAAGACACGGCCTTCATCAATCCATATGTAATAAATGATAACAATTACTTGATGGTTGGCATCCATAGTGATCGATGATCATGGTGGAAAGAGGTGGAAGCTCAGTCATATGCTTTGATGCGTCGATTGGAGTGAATCTTTGGGCCGATTCTTCTCGGTGCAAGACGAACAACTTTGCGCCCCGAAGTTTCCTGAACGCGACGCAGATCATCACAGATTTCTGCTAGGTCACCATGAAATTTTTTTGTATGTTCCTCGCGGTGCTTTCGTACTTCTTCAACAATGGGATCTTTCATTCTTCGACCTCCAAGAGTTCTTCGGGCGAGCATATCTCTGGACAACCATATCCTTCAGCTTCTACGATCTTTCTCACCTTCTTGCGAATAAATGGATTATTGAGATGGGCGAAGTTCCATGTAATGATGACTTCTATTCCATTGACCGCTGCAATAGCGATATGAAGAGCATCTTCAGGATATTCACAAGGGATACCCTTTTTAGCAATAATCTTCTCGGCAAGAAGTCGAGCCTTGTCTTCGATTTCGAGCATCGGAAATTTGGCGATGGCGGCAAGTCTCATCTGTGCTTGATCTGTATCACCTTTGCCAGCTTCTTCCAAGACAAGCGCTGACACATAGGTTTTATATCTTGATGATAGCTGATCCCAAAGCTCCCTTGTGGCTTCCTGGTGCCCGGCAATCATGATGTCTCGGCTTGGCTTGGCAGTGAGATAACTCACCACTGTCGTTTCAACGTAAAGATGTTTCTTCATGGTCTGAATAATATCACGTCTACTAAATGTCCATCAACCATTTCCATTCGAAAGCAAGCATTTTTCTCTAGGTTGCCGTTTTACTGACTTCAGGAAGGAGCAAATACCCTGACAACCCCAAAATCCTTCCTTCAAACACTAAAGGTTTCAACTAATTATACGCAAAGCTTATTCTCACGAAATAAAACGAACGCAAACCGGCAGCAAATATTGGTTCAACTACAGTTCGCAGCCTCAGCCAAAACATGAGCGGCCCACTGGTTAAGACTTTTGCCCTCGCTTTCGGCCACCATTATAGCTGCGGAATGAATTTCAGGCGGCACTCGCAGCAAGATCTTGCCGGAAACCGTTTTATTGGGTTGTTGTCCAAGTTTTGTGCAAGCGGCAAGATAATTGTCAACTGCCTCATGGAATGCGGTTTCAAGCTCTTCTACAGACGCTCCGTGAAACCCCACAATGTCACGTATACCGACGAGATGACCTACAAATATGCGGTCATGGGCATCATACTCGATACGAGCTGCATATCCTTTGTATTTCATGGTGTTCATGGCTATAGATGATAACACTATATGCTATCACGTCAATGGTTTTTTGACATGTTTTTTTGACAGGGCGGAATAGCGTAGGTTTGTTCATTATTACCGAAAGTAACAAAGCATATCCGTCAAAACCAACGGATGCTTGACTACAGGAAGAATCGGATACCCCAAATCACTGGACCCTGCCATACAAAAACTGTGCGTTTCAACCAGAACTTGGCAAACCACCTCTTTCTGTCTTCGAAGCAATGTCTTCAAATTGACTAATCTGAACGGACCCATCGGGAAATTTTGCAACGATTTCCAGATCGCCCCCCATGGCCTTGATAAAATTTCTCAATGTGCTGACGTACATGTCTGTCCGTTTTTCAAGTTTCGATACCGCTGCCTGCTTGACAGATAATGTTTGTGCCAGTTGCTCCTGACTTAAATTCCTGGCGTGCCGCAATTCCTGTAGAGGCATTGCCTCAAGTAAAGACTTTGTCTTCTCCGCTGCTTTCTTGCGCGCAACGGGTTTCATTTTTCCCCTCAGGATGGAGTAAGGCTTAGTCATGCTCAACCTCCTTGTTCATTTTCCAAATCCTTCAAATGCTGTTCATAAATTTTTTCAGCCAGAGGCACGTATCTTTCGTACCAACGTGCACCGCCGGTCTTTCTGCCGCCAATAAGCAATATGGCTGCTCTGCGGGCATCAAAGACATATAGTATCCTATACGGTTTTCCTTTGTGCTGAACCCTTAACTCTCTCATTGAGCCGTACTTGGCTCCCTTCACCTCTGAACTATAAGGGTATGGCAGATGAGGTCCCTTTTCCTCCAGTAAACCGACTACGGCGGCAATATCGATCTGTTCTTCCTCGTCCAGACCAATCCACCATGCTTCAAATTCGTCAGTATATTCAACTTCCCATGCCATAGAAGGAATATAACCTCCAGGGAATATTATGTCAACAGTTTTTCTTTATCGATGAATGCCAATTGAACTCTTCAGATTTTCACTGACAGCATGGTCAATGTTTTCTGGTTGAAAATCGCAAATTTGACCTAAAGGTAATGCCTTACGAGTCACCTGACCGTGATTTGCGAACCCCAAAGACCTCAACGTTCCAGTTGGTTATGTTGATCGCCCTTATTTCCCGTGAAGATTGTCCATCCAGCGGATCGCTTCAGAGTCACTGATCTTGCCGAGATAAATCTGAGTGGTCTTCAGGTCCTGATGCCTCAGGATTACTTTTGATACTACTTCCATAGGAACACCGTTTCTGCTGGCATAAGTCGCTGAATATCTCCGAAGGTCATGAGGTGACACGTGGACGTTCAGTTTGGCTCCCAATCCACGGACAAGAGATCTTGCTGTCGAATAGCAGATGGGAAATACCCTCGCCTCTCCTTGAAGGGATTTCAATGTTTATATAAAAATGCCGCGGCCAAAGGGGATCACCGGTCAGATTTCATTCATCTGCCTTGGAAACAGCGGCTTCCTCGAAGGTGGCAACGTCGGTTAGAATCCGAGCAGCCGCTTCCACAAAATTCATCGCCAACGCGGCGCCTGTCCCTTCACCCAGCCGCAAATCGAGATCGATCAACGGTATTTTTCCCAAAATATCCAGGGCAACCCGGTGGCCTTGCTCCACACTCCGGTGAGCGGCAATCATATACTGAGCAGAGGCGGGTGCAAGAGAATGTGCAATCAGCGCCCCGGCAGTAGATATAAACCCATCCACGACAACCGGTTTCTTCAAGGAAGCGGCACCAAGGATCAGCCCAGCTATACCCCCGATTTCAAATCCACCTACTTTTGCCAGAACGTCGAGACCGTCATTTTTGTTGGGCTGGTTCACTTGAATGCATTTTTCAATGACGCGAATCTTGTGTTCCAACTGGCTGTCATTGATGCCGGTGCCGCGCCCTGTCACATCCGCCACAGGGCTGCCGCTCAAGACCGATACGATGGCGCTGCTGGGTGTCGTGTTGCCGATTCCCATATCACCGGTTCCAAAGACATCCACGGAAGAACCGAGCTCGATCGCAATATCAATGCCGGCCTCAATGGCGCGAATGGCTTCATCACGGCTCATCGCTGCGCCTGTTGCCATGTTACTGGTACCTGCGGCAATCCGCTTGGATATGATTTTACCCGAGGCAACCAGTTCGCTCAAATCGCCAGCAACACCCATATCCACCACGACGACTGACGCACCTGCCTGACGAGAAAGCGCACTAACACCGGCTACACCGGCAACAATACCATGTACCATTTGGGGGGTTACTTCCTGGGGATAGGCACTTATTCCCTCGGCAACGACACCATGATCGCCGGCCATGGTGACTATTGTTTTTCTTTTCAGCGGCGGCTTAAGGCTGCCGGTCATTCCTGCGAGGTCCTCGGCCAAATCCAGCAATCGGCCCAGCGCCCAGTATGGCATAATAAGCTGTTCCAGCCTGGCCCTTGCGCGTTGACGGGCAGTGCCGTCCTGGCTGGTAATTTTTTGGATGGTTGACTCAAGTAGCTTCATGGAAAGTATCCTCCTTTTATAATGAACGCCCCCTATACTCCTTGAATGGCGAATGTGTCTTTCATCCCTTTGTCCCAACCGTCCCATAGGTATGCATCAACCTTTTTGTCGGCTATGACTCGCAAAGCGTATCGCACTTGTTCTTCATAAAACTCACAGAAGGCTCCAGTCTTATGCATATCGCCGTTCATTTCATAGGCTTCAGCAGGACATGGCGATCCGCAGAAGTGCCGGATAGCACAGCGGCGGCAGGGTTCGATGTCCTCAACTTTTCGGCCGGTGACCAAACGAAACGGCTCTGTTTCAAGGATGGCGGGAATATCGTTTTTAAAAAGGTTCCCACCCCGGAAGCGATCAACACCGATAAATTCACTGCAGGGAAACATATCGCCGTTAGGAGCCAAGGCAAAGAAGCATCGACCGCCTCCGCAGGGAGATATATCACACATTAATCGACGGGCTGCCGGCGCTATGATAGCCAGCAAAATATTTGCAAAATTGCCTATCGGCAGTCCCCGGCCGGTCTGCTGGTAAAGCTCGTAAGTTCTGTCCAGAGCGGCCAGGAAACACCTGGCCGCTTGCTCATCCCCCGGCTTTATGCTGCGCGACGGCGGGAGTGTGCAGCGTAGGATGTTCATCAGACAGGTTGGCACCTCTTGCTCGTGGAAAAAATCCACAAGGTTTGTAAGCTGCCGCATGTTGGCGCTAGAAATCGTACAGATGACACTCCAACCTTCGTAACCCTTAAGGCGCTTCATGGCGGCAATCACCTGCTTGAACGTTCCCTGGCCGTTCCAGTTTTTGCGTGTTTGGTCGGCTATGCGTGCCGTCGGCGCGTCCAGGGAAATACCAATACTCACATCGTGGCTCGTCAGGAAATCGACGGCTGCATCGTCCAACAGTGTGGCATTGGTCTGAATACCAAAAAGAAAATCTTTCCCGTATGCCTCAATACCTGCAAAAACAGCATCACGATTGAGCAGGGGCTCAGCACCATGGAAGATGATCTGAGGCTTGGAACTTTTAGGTAAAGTTGAACGGAAGTATTGCTTGAGAATTTCGAGGGCCTCAAACAGTTTTTTCTCCGGCATATGCTTGCCATCATGCCGCATTTTCTCCGGAATATAACAGTAGGTACAGTTCATATTACAGCGCTCGGTTGGGTTAAAGTAAACCGCCGAAGGCTTGAGTCCGAACCGCAGGTTATTCATCTCCTTGGCAAATTGATGAGACTTTTTGGCGTAGGCGCTGCACAGAGCACCTCCCGAAAGCACATCGGCAAGCTTTTCGCGCTTCACCAGGGACCAGAAGGCGGTATCCGGATCGATCACCGCCGCATAATCCGCATGGCCGATGTCGATAACCTGAAAGGTGGGGCCATTGCCGGTGTTTACGAAGCGGCCCCGCGAGGGGGCCGTCGCACCTGTTACGCTTTTGTTTTTCGTGATCGCCATTACCTTGCTTTCCTGTCCATCAGGATGTAATGGGAAAGCCCGGTTCCCTCGGCCTTGCAGCCCTTGCGGTAGGCGATCACCTCTTCCTTAACCTGCTTTTCCTTCTTTGTCTCCACTTCCATTCTCCTTTCCTTTCAGTTTTGTGCAACAAAAAAGGGTCCCAACAAACGCATGGCGTTCGTCAGAACCCTTTACCATCGGATTCGAGATATTTTCAGTTCCAGCAGGTCTTCTGGCTCTCGGGTCGTCAGTCCTTCAGAAGCCTTCCCACCGGGTTTCCCCCGGCAGTGACTTGCTTTCCGCCATTCTGAAGGACCTCGCCGATTACAGCGGCGGGTCCGCCACGGATTCGCACCGTGTTCCTGTATGCGTGAACCGATTTAGAGGGCCATTTACAGGCGCGGTGGGCTAATGTCAAGCTTTTTTCATGAACACCGATTTTCGCGGAGCTATAACCGTTAGCTGGCTCCATGAAGAGCCAACGAAAATCTTATGTCAAATTGCTCCGCGAAAATCGGTGATGAAAGAATGTGACACCATTGATAACGATTTGAACTCCAGCATTTTCATCAAGATTATAGCTTTGCGCATAACAGGAAGCTAGTCCCGCCTCAACGGGTGGCATCCTCGCTAAGGTGTTCCCCCGCAGTGGTCATATTTTCTGGCCGCACTGGTTGCAGAAGAGGGAGTTCGACAGATTCAGCGTAGCGCAGTGCGGACACTTCTTCTCCTTCGGCCTTGCCTCGACCGGCGCTCCGCACTGGACGCAGAACTTCGCGCTCGGGGGGAGGTTCTTCCCGCAGGCGGCGCATTTCTGGAAAATCAGGAGTTGATGGCCGCAGTGGGGGCAGAACTTTGCCTCTTTCTCGACGGGAAGCCGGCAATCCGGGCAGGCGACGGCCTCCTTCGCGCCGGGCTGTTCAGAACCGCCCCGGAAGGCATCGGCGAACATCGCCGGCATCATGAACCCCATTCCCATGCCAAGGCCGGCGCCCGCCTCGCCCTGTGTCCGGGCGGCGCTCTCCATGGCCATCGCGGCCTTCATTTTGAGGAGCTTGTTCATGTCGTCGAAAAGGCCCAGACGGCTCTTGTCGTCAATCGCCTTCTGCACCTCCGGCGGCGGGGTGATGGAATTGATATAGAGGTCCGTAAGCCCGAGGCCGAACTGGGAGAAATCCTTTTCAAGGAGCTTCTTGAGTTCCCCGGAGAGTTCATCGTACCGCGCCGGCAGGTCGAAGATCGTGTCGATCGTCTCTCCCATGAAGTCGTTGAAGCGTGAGACGATGACCCGGTTCAGGTATTCGGCGACGGCCTCGGTGGTATAGACCCCCTGCGTTCCCACGAGGCTGTTGATGAAAAGGAGCGGCTGGAGGACCCTGAGGTTGAAGACGCCGAAGGCCCGCAGTCGGATCAGGCCCAGCTCCCGGTCGCGGAAGGCGACCGGGTCGCGCGTCCCCCACGTGAGGTTCGGGAAGACCTTCATGTTCGTGAAGTAGACCTCGGCGCGGAGCGGGCTTGTCATGCCCCACGGGAGGCTGAGGATCTTCGTCAGCAGCGGGATGTTGGCCGTCTTGAGGGTGTGGCGTCCCGGACCGAAGGCGTCATAGGCCTTGCCATTGTAGAAGAAGACGGCGGCCTGACTCTCGCGGACGGTCATCTGCGCCCCCCACTTGATTTCGCCGGAACCGGTCTCCGGGATGCGGTGGACCAGTTCCTGCCCCGATTCGTCAAACCATTCGATGACTTCCAGAAAAACGACGTTGTTGGTTCCCATGGCTCACCTATGCAAGGGTCATGAAAAAAGGGTGGGTGGAATGAATTCCCGGACCTCCGGATTGGAAATATAGAAGAGCCGAGCCGCGAAGTCAAGGAGGGAACGGATCATTTGCCCGCTCATCAGGGCGTATCGGCACGCAGATCCAGGTCGCCCCCGTGACGGGGGGAGCGAAGCAGCCTGACCGGCCCCGGCTGCCGGAGGATGGTTGCAGAGAGCCCGGGCATGCCGGTCAGAATTTGCGGCCCAGGGAGAGGTAGAGAAAGGTGTGTCGATTGAAGGTCTTGGCCGAGAGCCAGTTCAGCAGCAGGCCGTTTCCCGAGAATCGGAGCCCAATTCCGTCCGGTGAAGCGCCCAGATTACATCCACTTCCGTGCCCCGGCGGGGAAAAATGTATTTGTGCAGGCGGTTGTAGGAAAAGGCGGTGTAAACCGTACCGCTGTTGAATCGGGCCTCCGGCTGATGTCCTCCTTCCGGCGGAAGGAGAGATCTTGCAACGGCGGTCGATCCCGGAATGCTTCGCCCCACTCCATGCTGTTGACCGTTGCCTCGATTTCCGCGGGGGAGTTTCCGGCGGCGTAGAACCCGCCGACGATCGCACCCATGCTCGTACCGGCGATGAGATCGACGGGAATTCGAAGCTCCTCCAGAACTTTGAGAACGCCGATGTGGGCGGCGCCGCGCGCCCCTCCGCCGCTCAGCACGAGGCCGATCCTCGGGCGGTTCTGCTCCGGCGCCGTCGCGGCCGCTGCCGGCAGGGTCATCAGGAGGGTCATCAGGAGGATGGCGACGCTTCCGGCAAGGGACGGTTTTGCGATCCGGCGGGCGCAACCGCTGCCCGCGGCCGGAAAGGGCGAACAGGGGACAATCGGCAGCGCGGGGCGAAAAAGGCGAATCCGGGACATGATATTTCCCTCAGACCTGTTTGGGGATCGACGGGAACGTATTATGTTGACGAGAACTTCTTTTCTTGTGACGGAAGTATAGGAAGAAGACCCCCGGGAGTCAATGAAATAATAAGCAGTGTCGCGAGTACGTGATATGTCCGGTTTGTCATGATCACCGATGGAGGCGACCGATGCGACGGACGGAGATGCTATCGGAGATCCGGAAGATGCGATTTTCAGATTATCTCATCCCCGCCGCCTTCTGGAGGATGTAAATGGCCTCCGGGAGAGCGATCGTCCTGCCGTTGTATACAGCGGCACTCTTATCCAATGGCTGCAACGGTATAACACCGGACATCACCTGAACGGCCATCACTGCATCAACCATATTCACATGACCGTCACCGTTGAGATCCCCCGGCGCAGTGATCGTGAGGCTGAAGACCCTCTTTGAAAAGAGTGCGTCGCTTCCGGTCACCTGCACCGTGAAAGCGGCCATCGTCGCGGTATCCGGCGTGCCGCTGATCTCACCGCCGCTGCTCAGGCTTAATCCCGACGGCAATGTGCCGGAAGCAATGGACCACGTGTAGGGCGCCGCGCCGCCTCCGGCGGTCAATGTCTGGTTGTAGGCCCTGCCCGCTGTGCCGTTGGGAAGCGGATTGGGTGTCGTGATCATCGGTTGCGGGTAAATGGGCGTGCCTTTCGTAATGCGGTGGTTCAGAAGATCCGCCACGTAAAGCATTCCCATGCCGTCCACCGCGATCCCCGCAGGTTGGTAAAAACGTGCCGCATGGCCCGTCCCGTCATCACTGCCGAAAACTCCGGCGCTGCCGGCGATCGTCGTTACCACGCCCGCCGGGGTCACCCTGCGGATCGTATGGTTGAAGTAGTCCGGAACGAACAGGTTGTTCGTTCCGTCCACCGCAATCCCGATAGGCATGTAAAAGCGCGCCTCACCGCCCGTGCCGTCGGCGCTGCCGGAAACCCCAGCACTGCCGGCGATCGTCGTCACCACCCCCGCTTGAGTTACCTTCCGGATCGTGTGGTTGCCTTCATCCGTGACAAACAGGTCGCCCATGCTGTCCATCGCCACACCGGCGGGGAAGTTAAACCGCGCCGCGGCGCCCGTACCGTCGAGCTTCCCGGAAATGCCCGGGTTTCCGGCCAGTGTCGTCACCACGCCTGCCGGCGTCACCTTCCGGATCGTGCAGTTCTGGGCATCCGCCACGTAGAGGTTTCCGCCGCTGTCCAGCGCCAGGCCGGACGGATAATAAAACCTCGCCTCGCTGCCCGTGCTGTCAGTCTTGCCGGACAAGCCCGGGCTGCCCGCGAACGTCGTCACCACACCCGCCGGCGTCACCTTCCGGATCGTGTGGTTCGAGGTGTCCGACACGAACAGGTTGCCCGCGTTGTCCATCGCCACGCTGTGAGGATGATTGAAACGTGCCTCACCGCCCGTGCCGTCGGCGCTGCCGAAAACCCCGGCGCTTCCGGCCAGTGTCGTCACCATGCCCGCCGGCGTCACCTTCCGGATCGTATTATTCGAATTGTCCGTAACATAGAGATTGCCTGCACGATCGAGCGCCACGCCGCTTGGATAGTTTAACTGCGCCTCGGCGCCCAGGCCGTCGGAGACACCGGCCGTGCCGGGCTGGCCGACGAAGTTGGCGAAGGCGTAGAGGTCGGTTGCGACCGGGACCGGATTGATCGTCAGGTTGAAAGCCTTCACGGCGGACAATCCGTTGCTGCCGGTCACCTGCGCGGTGAAACGGGTGGTCGTCTCCGTTTCCGGCACGCCGGCGATCACGCCGTTGCCGCCGAGACTCAACCCGGAAGGCGGACCGCCGGACATGACAGTCCAGGAGTAGGGCGTCGTGCCGCCGCTCACCGCCAGGGTCTGGTTGTAGGCCGTGCCCACCGTGCCGGATGGCAGAACGGCGCCGGTCACGATGGTCGGAGCAGCCGGTTTGACCGTGAGGGTGAAGGTCTTTGTGGTGGAAAGGCCGTTCTGGTCGGTCGCCTGTGCGGTGAAGCGGATGGTCGTCTCATCGCCCGGCGTACCCGTCAGCACCCCCTCACCGCTCAGGTTCCAGCCCGGCGGCAGACCGCCGGACGTGACGGTCCAGAAGTAGGGCGCCGTGCCGCCGCTCGCCGTCAAGGTCTGACTGTAGGCCGCGCCGACCGTACCCGCCGGCATCTGACCCGGGCTTGCGATGATTGAGATGACGGTCAGGATCAGGGACTTCGTTGAGGAGAGTCCGCTTTTGCTGGTCGCGCGAACGACGAAAACGGCGTTCACAGCCACGGTGGGCGTCCCGTAGATGTAGCCGTTGGTATTGAGATTCATGCCCGGCGGCAGACTGCCCGAGGCGAGGGCCCATACATAGGGGGTTGCGCCGCCCGTCGCCGTCAATATCTGAGTGGCGTACAGGACGCCCACCGTGCCGGATGGCAGGGGGCTTGCGGTCGCGATGGTCGGCGGCGCGTCGATCGTAAAGGTCTGCTGGGTGGACACGTCGTCGCCGCCCGTCACCTGGACGGTAAAATTGCCGGTCGGCAATGCGCCCAGCGTACCGCTGATGACGCCGCCGGGGCTGAGAATCAAACCCTGCGGGAGTGTCCCGGAAACGAGGGTCCACGTGTAGGGCGTCGTGCCGCCCGTTGCCGCCAGGGTCTGGCTGTAGGCCGCACCGAGGGTGCCCGCAGGCAGCAGCGCGGCCGTCGTGATGGTCGGAGGAATGTACAGATGGGTGGGTGTTCCTTTGGTGATCCGGTGGTTTTGGGTATCGGCAACGAAAAGCGCCCCCGCGCTGCTTACCGCCACCCCTTGCGGCTGGTTGAACCGGGCCGCGCTGCCCGCACCGTCGGCGCTTCCGGCACTGCCGTTCCCCGCCATGGTCGTGACCAGCCAGTTCGATCCGGAGGGTGACAGCCTCCGGATCGTGTTATTGTCCTGGTCCGCCACGTAGAGGTTGCCCGTGCCGTCGATCGCGATGCCGAACGGATGGTTGAACCTGGCTTCGGCGCCCGTGCCGTCGACGTTTCCCGACCCGGCGGTTCCCGCGATCGTCGTGACGACGCCCGCCACCGTCACCTTGCGGATCAGACCGTACTGGTAATCCGTCACGTACAGGTTGCCTGTTCCGTCCACGGCCACGCCGGAAGGTTTGAAGAATATGGCCGCGGTGCCCGTCGCGTCGAGAAAACCTGCGGTACCTGACTTGCCTGCCAGTGTCGTAATCGCGCCGGCCGGCGTGATCTTCCGGATCGTGTTGTAGTACGAGTCCGTGACAAAGAGGTTGCCCGGGCCGTCGACGGTCACGCCGGAAGGGGAGATGAAACCGGCTGCGCTTCCCGCCCGCGTTGTGACCACCCCTGCCGGTGTGATCTTCCGGATCGTGCCGTCCAGGCAGGTGACATACACGTTGCCTGTGCTGTCCACGGCGATTCCGTAAGGTCTGTCGAATCGTGCCGCGCTGCCCGTGCCGTCGGCGCTGCCGGCGCTGCCGGCAAGCCCCGCCAGTGTCGTGACGACGCCCTCCGGGGTCACCTTCCTGATCGTGCTGTTGTAGTAATCCGCGACATAGGCGTTGCCTGCGCCGTCCACGGCCACGCCACGGGGAGCGTTAAACCGCGCATCGCCGCCCGTGCCGTTGGCGCTGCCGCTTGTCCCCGGCTGGCCGGCGAAATTGCTGAAGTCATAGGCATTGATGGGGAGACTCTGACCGTGCCCGGGGAGGGCTGCCGCGAGGAACAGCAGGACCGCCGACAGCCCGGCGAGGGATACCCGGAGCAAGCGGTCGGCAACTGCGGAGAGCGCTGGCGGTCGAGGTTCCGCGTTTTTGCGGATGGCCGACGGAGACCCTGCACCGGTTCGTTTCATCCGGATACGCGCAGCGAATATGGTTTCGCAAACGTGACAAGCTGTATTCATCAATCCGATCTCCTCTTGCAACATTATGCCCCTTCCCCGGCGAACAGGCGCGGGAACAGCGATTCCGGCAGGGGATCATCCCGGAGGCATTGGGATTCAATCTTAAAGGTTAGCGGTTCCCACGGACCAGCGCGAAAGGGTCTCAGGAGGGTAAAAGCCAAACAGGGGTCCGGGGCTTCGGTAGCGGTATCGCCATTCGTCGCCCCCGGCCTGTAAAGAGATGACCTTGAAGATTTGACAATGACCGGCATCAGCCTTGCATATTATTTAAAATCCGTCAATGACCGCTTACATCCCAAATCCACCACCAACTTTTAGCAAATCTCGTGGGAACGGTAGTTTGCTAACAATTTTCTTTCACCTCGCTGCGTAAATATAATCGCAATTTATGCCGTAAATTCAACCGACGTCAAAAGTTGGTGGTGGATTACGGACATCCCGGGTGTGCGACAAACAATTACAGAAGTGTATCGATATCGGCGAGTTGCAGGCCGAAGGAGTCGGCGACCCCTTTGAAGGTGACTTGACCCTGGACCACATTGGCCCCTTTTTTGATCTCCGCATTCTCCTTCATCGCCCGCTTCCACCCCTTGTCTGCGATCTCGACCGCATAGGGGAGGGTGGCGTTCGTCAGCGCCAGTGTGGAGGTTTTCGCGACGGCGCCCGGCATGTTGGCCACGCAGTAGTGGATGATTCCGTCGATCGTATAGATCGGATCCTTGTGCGTCGTCGCCTTGGAGGTTTCGAAACAGCCGCCCTGATCGATCGCCACGTCCACCAGGACCGATCCCTTTTTCATCAGCTTCAGCATGTCGCGCGTGACGAGCTTTGGCGCCTTCGCGCCGGGGATCAGGACCGAACCGATCACCGCGTCCGCCTCGCTGATCAGCCTGCGGATGGTCTCCGGCGTGGAAATGAGCAGGAAGCAGTTCTTCGGCATGACGTCGGAGAGGTAGCGGAGCCGCGACAGGCAGGAGTCGACGACATAGACCCTGGCGCCCAGGCCGCAGGCCATTTTTGCGGCGTGGGTGCCGACGGTTCCCGCGCCGATCACCAGGACCGTCGCCGGTTCGACTCCCGGGACGCCGCCGAGAAGAACGCCCTCCCCGCCGTATTCCATCTCGAGGTACTTGGCGGCCTCCTGGATCGACATCCGGCCGGCGACCTCGCTCATCGGGATCAGCAGCGGCAGCGATCCGTCCGCCTTCTGGATCGTCTCGTAGGCGATATCGATGGATCGGGTTTCGATCATCGCCTTCGTCAGCGTCTCGTTCGCGGCCAGATGCAAATAGGTGAAGACGATCTGATCCCTGCGGATCAACGGGTACTCGGGAGGCATCGGTTCTTTCACATGCATGACCATGTCGGCGCGGTCGTAGATCTCCTTTGCGGTCTTGACGATCTCGGCGCCGGCGGCGGCGTAGGCATCGTCCCCGAAGCCGCTGCCCGATCCCGCCTTCGTTTCAACGAGGAGCGTGTGGCCATGCCCCTTCAGGACCTCGACGCCGGCCGGCGTCATGGATACGCGGTTTTCCTCAATCTTGATCTCTTTTAAAATTCCTGTAATCATGGCTTCCTCCCGCAAGGTGATAGGATCTGTTCAGAAATGATTCTACGGGAAACGCGTTTTAGCCCTGCCAGAAAATCGATGCCGCAATCGCTTCCACGAGCCTCTCCATGTCGGTCGGGTAGACGTCGCCGATGTTGCCGATCCGAAATGCGCTGGCCTTGGAAACCTTGCCCGGATAGATCACGAATCCCCTGCTCTTCAGTTTGTCGTAGAACGTTTTGAAGTCGTATTTCTCGCTTTCCGGACTGTAGAAGGAGGTGATG
Source organism: uncultured Syntrophaceae bacterium (assembly GCA_964433455.1). Lineage (GTDB taxonomy): Bacteria > Desulfobacterota > Syntrophia > Syntrophales > UBA5619 > UBA5619. The sequence continues at coordinate 4,745 of CAYSSF010000062.1, read as the reverse complement.
AAATGCCCCTGGAAGGCGTCCGGCAGGAGGGTGCGGAATCCAAGCCCCCGCATGCCGTCCACCAGGGTCCGGTGGTTGGCCCGGTAACGCTCCGTCCGCTTCGCGACGCCACCCTCTTCGTCCAGTTCCTTCAACGCCTGATGGAAGGCCCTAACGACGTGGGTCGGCGAGGTGTAGCGCCATTTCCCCTTGTCCTTCTCCATCGTGTTCCACTGGTCGTAGAGGTCCAGCGAGAGCGAGCGGGCCCGGCCCTTGCAGGTCATCAGCAGCTCCCGGTCGGCGATAATGAAGCCGAACCCGGGGACCCCCTGGATGCACTTGTTTGCGCTGCTGACGATGATGTCGATGTCGAGCGCCTCGATGTCCATCGGGATGCCGCCGAAGCTGCTCATCGCATCCACGATGAAGATCTTGCCGTGCCGCTTCACGATCTTCCCGATCTCGGCGATGGGGTTCAGCATGCCGGTGGTCGTTTCGGAATGGACGACCGCGACGTGGGTAATCGCCGGGTCCGCCTTCAGCGTTGCCTCCAGCTTATCCAGGTCGGGCGGATCGAGCTCCCCGCTGTCGTTGAAGACCACCGGGATCTTCAGGGTCTTTGCGATCTGCACGATCCGGTCCCCGTATGCGCCGTTGGGAAGGACCAGCAGCTTGCCGTTTTCGGGAACGACCGTGCTGATGATCGATTCCACCGCGAAGGTGCCGCTCCCCTGCATCAGGACGCAGGTGTAACGGTCGGTCTTGTCCGTCGCCAGTTGGACCAGCTTCTCCCGCACCTCCTGGACGATCGTTTTGTAATCGTCATCCCAGGTGCACCAGTCCCGGAGCATCGCGGCCTTCACCGTCTTGGTTGTCGATAGCGGGCCCGGCGTCAACAAGAGATAAGGATTGTCCGGCAAACTTTTGGTATCCATATCAACCTCCTCGTCTTTATCAATGGATTCAGTGGAAGATCCAATGAAATCATTTCCATAGTGATCGTAGGCCCCTATCTATACCTTCCGCAATATAAGTCAAACGAATAATAATCATATAATTGATAACTGTCGGTTATTTGTTAGGGGGGGCTGGACTGCGCTGTTATGTTGGCTGCCATCAACTTCTGCGACAGCCAAATGGTACAATGTATATTTGCAATACAAGTGAAGGATGGTGAACTCTGCCGTCAGCGCCTCCCCGGCGTGGGGTGAAATGGCTGCAACCAGATGGATCGGATTGGTCTCAACAAATACAGTTCACAATATGTGGATGAAATAGAAAAGAAAATTGATAAACATGCAGCCGGCAACCGGGGGCATGGATCTAATCGTGGCCTTACTCGCAACCAGCTATTTCTTAACCAGGGCGGCAAAGGTTATTATTTCGGAGCCATGCTTGTTTCTTATTTTGTCCATAGCCCTGTCGATTCGTTCGTTTTTATCGTTTTTCACAGGGTCTTCCATTTGATCAAAAAGCGACAACTGGTCCGAAGAGTCATCATCATGAAATCCCGAGAGGCTTATTCCGATCAATCTCACCGAATGGAGCCTGTTCCAATGATGGTCAAGCAGACTGCATCCAGCCTGGTATATTTCCTTGGTGGTATAGGTTGCAGGAATGGTTGCCTGCCTTGTGACTACCTGAAAATCAGAATATTTCAGGGTGATATGTACCGTGCGGCCTTTTTTGTCATGCCTTCGTGCAGTCATACCCACATCGTCGGCAAGCTCCATCAGAACCAGCCTTGCTTTCTCGATGTCGGATATATCTTCCGGCAGTGTTGCCGAGCGTCCGATTGACTTCATATCATCAGCCATGCGGGCGAGAACCGGGGAATGGTCCATCCCATTTGCATGCAGATAAATTTCATTTCCCCCTTTGCCGAAAGTTTTGACAATGAGGTTTATATCAAACCTTGCAAGTTGACCGATCGTCCGTATCCCCATGCGGTTCAGCTTTTCAGCGGTTTTAACGCCAATGCCATACATTTCTTTCACTGGAAGCGGCCAGAGCTTTGTTGGAATATCCTGTTCCCATAGTTCGGTGATGCCGAGAGGTTTCTTCATTTCAGCCGCCATTTTTGCGAGGAACTTGCTTTCAGCGATTCCGATTGAACACCAAAGGTTCAGCCTGTCTCTGATTTCATCCATGATCCGTTTTGCAGCTTCCACAGGTTTGCCAAAAAGTCCTTCGCAGCCCGTCATATCAAGCCATGCTTCATCAATGCTGTTTTGTTCCAGAATCGGGGTGTAGTTCGACAGCAAGTCCATGACCTCTTTTGATTTCTGCTCATAGAAGCGATGATCCGGCGGTACCAGGATTATTTTGGGGCAAAGTTTCAAAGCTTCATGAAGAACCATGGTCGTCTTGACCCCGCATGCCCTTGCCTCATAGTTCGCCGCAAGAATGATTCCTGTGCGTTTCTTTGGATCACCGGCAACAGCGGCCGGTATTCCGACGAGAGAATGATTTCTCGTCATTTCACAACTGATAAAAAATGCATTCATATCGATAAGAAATATAACTTTTTGCATGGAGCACCTCTCACCGGGATCGCTCACATTATGGGGTAATCCCAATATTTGTGCAACCAGGTATCTGCTCACAGAGGAGGAGATGCCTTTGCCCGGGTTGCCCTGAGCATAGGGCGGCCCCGTTAGATTCCTGACATCGCTGGCAAGCAGTTGTACGGATCAAACGTACAGAAAGGAGAATGCCATTAAAGAAGTCAACGTTACGGAACTGCGGAACAACCTGCCCGCCTATCTCGGCATGGTAAAGGCTGGCTGAATATCGATAGGCAACAACTGCCCGGTGTCCATGATGATGATCCGGGCCGGATCGGTGTTGGCGGATTGTGATGCTTTCGATATCGCCGAAGGAGCCTGCCCGATCGGTTCGTCTCCCAGCCGGAAGGTCCCCCACTGGGTCGGGATAAAGTATCGGGCTCCCAGGTCGCGGAAGGCGTCGAGGGCCTCCCGGGCATCCATATGCGCATAATGCATGAACCAGCGGGGGGCATAGGCAGTGACGGGCAACAGGGCGTAATCGATACCGGGATAACGGCGTCCGATCTCCCGGTAGCCGATAAAATAACCGCTGTCTCCACCGTAATAGATCTTCCGGCCGGGGGTTACCAGCAGAAAACTTGCCCACAGTGTGGTATCCGTGTTTTGACTGATCCTCCGCGACCAGTGTTGGGCGGGAAGACAGACCACCTGGCAACGGTCGCCGCAGGAAACGGCTTGCCACCAATCCATTTCCACCACGTCCTGTTTTCCGAGATCATTCATTATGGCCTTCAGTCCCAGGGGGACATAGACCCGCGTGTCTGGGGAGAAACGCCTGATGCTGGCGGAATCCAGATGATCGTAATGGCTATGGGAAATCATCACGTTTTTCTTGCCGGGCAGGGCCACAAACTCATCGAGGGAGAGACCGGGCGGGGTTTTCCGCTTCGGCAGCAGCGCCCGCTCCGAAAAGATCGGATCGGTGATCCAGTATTCTCCGTTGATTCTGATCAGGAATGAGGCATGACCGATCCAGGCGATAAAATCGCCCGGCGTTGACCTTATCCGCTCCTTGAGACCCGATACGACCGTTGGAACGTCATTTTCCTCCCCAGGGGAATAGGGGGTCTTTTCAGAAAGCTGCCAGCGCAGAAAATCGAGGAAGCCCTTCTGCATGGGCATCCAGGGATTGAAATACCGGCCGTCTCTCAGGTGGGGGGCGTCGAGAAGCGCCGGGTCCGCGGATTCCACTTGCGCCCGCCACTTCTTTTCATCGAAAGGCCTGATCGGCAGGAAGCAAGAAGCCAGCAGCATGACCGGCGCAATGATTATTGCGGCAAGGGCCGTTTTTCGGCGAGAAACGTTCATGCTGTCTGGCGGGATGACGTGATTCGGCCGTCAATGACCCGTATCTTCTCTCCTCCTGGTTGAGCGATCCCTGAGCGGGTCGCCCTGGCTTGACCTGGACGCGATCAACGGAGCGTCCATAACCGAAACCTGTATGATTTTAAGTGGAAAGGTTCTCTTGCCTTCAGGTGGATTCCTTTCTCTGAGTAGGCATGAGGGTTCGGAGTATATTCTCCTTACCGATGATATGTGCCTTCCCTTCCTTAAGTGCCCTTTTACCTCTAATTGTTGCCGAAAGCCACTATTGAATTTATCTTTTTTACCTAACGGTTGACACAATCGGCGGGAAAGTGTAGCTTGAAAACACCCTAATAAAAGAATGAGGAAAACCATGAGAAAAATGCTGTTGCTCCAAGTAATTACTACAGTGCTGTTCCTGTCTCTTCAAGGCTGCATCGGTGTCGTACCGGTTCCGGTTATTGACGGCCAGGGTGGAGGCGGAGTTTATGAACCACCACCGATCATATTTCAGGGATCTCCGGATGTGATCGTGATGCCTGATACAGACGATGTTTACGTTGTTCCTGATATCGATGTTGATTTGTATTTCTGGAATGGCTGGTGGTGGCGTCCATGGGAAGGTCGCTGGTATCGCTCACAGTATTATAACCGGGGCTGGGGTTATTATCACGATACTCCAAGTTTCTATTTTGATGTCGACCCGGGTTGGAGAGGATATTACAGGGGTCGTAACTGGTATGGGCACCGGTGGGACTATGAACGGATTCCTCACCAACGGCTTCAACAGAACTGGAAGAGTTGGCAAAATGATCGCCGTTGGGAAAGACAAGGCACTTGGGGCGTCCGGAACTATAAACCTCGACCACAACAACAGAGACAGGAACTAAG
>CAYSSF010000061.1:0-18741 GCA_964433455.1 uncultured Syntrophaceae bacterium | reverse complement strand
GCCTCGGTCATCGTCCACGCGGCAAGTCCCGGTGTCGGCTACCCTGAACTGCGTGCCGAGCGACTGGTGGACGAGATCGCGGAGAGTGGCAAGAGAGTGGAACTGCTGGACCCGGCAAAGGACGGCGGTACTTACGGGGCAATCACGAAGGGGATACAACTGGCCCGCCGGATGGTCTACGAGGCATCGAGGCTGCGCCGTGAAAAAGTCGAAGACGACCGCCTCTGCATCGGTGTGAAATGCGGTTATTCGGACACGACCTCAGGAATTGCGGGAAACCCGGCGGTGGGATATCTGTTCGACAAAATCGTTGCCGGCGGGGGTACCGCACTGTTCGGCGAGACCACAGAAATCATCGGGGCTGAACATGCCCTGGTAAGGCGTGCCGCGACTCAGGAGGTTGCCGAGAAGATCCTCCACGCTGTGACGGTCCAGGAAGATCGGGCCAAAGCTACCGGGCTGGACATCCGTACTGTAAACCCGGTACCGTCCAACATCAAAGGCGGGATAAGCTCTTTAGAGGAGAAAAGCCTCGGGGCAATCCACAAGGCGGGGACTGAGCCAATCCAGGACGTGTTGAAGTATGCGGAGCGGCCGACCCGTAAGGGTTTGTACTTCGTTGATAACTGGATGGGCCACCTATCCATTTTCGCCGGATACGCGGCAGCAGGCGCCAATGTTGTGTTATTCCAACTCGGAGGAGGGGGCGTGGCTGGCCGGACCCTTCTGGAGGGCGCCCCTTCGGTCGTGGCGCCTTTCCTGTGGGCCACCGCCAATCCGAAAACATATGCGACAGCTACGGACAGCATCGACTTCTACTCCGGCACAGTCATCGAAGGATCTGAGACGCCGGAGGAGGCGGGCGAACGACTCTACCGCATCGTCATCGACGTCGCCTCCGGCACGCTGGCACGCAGCGAAACGCTGTATTATACAGAGCCGATCGATCTGTACCTTCAGGAGCCGCGATTTTGAAAGGATGTTGCAACAAGGACCGGCGAATGTATGGAACTCCTCTCCCTGAGGATGAGGCTGGGAAAAGGGATCTCGGACCCGGAGGAACTCAGGGAGGCAGAGGAAAAAATAAAGGCGCTTGAGGAAGAGCTCGAACTCGATTGAAATCACAACATTTTTATAGCGAAGCTCCCCGAGGCGAAGAATCACATCTCCGAAAACGACACATGGTTAATAATGATGATCCTCACCTCAATTACAACCCAAAAATCATTAACTCGTGGACCCAAGGACCGGAACATGTCCTATCCTCATGATAGGCGTCCATTCACTTCAAATACAAGTCGAGAGATTGGGAGGTCGGTCCGGATCAATGATAACGGTTTGAAACGCACAGTTTTTGGACGTGATTTTTTTATGAAACGGTGGTATCGAGAGCTTCCTGAAACAAAGCATACGGCAATTTTGATGCGTATGCACCATTTCAATCGGTAAGTCGTATCTAATGGCATACTTTCCCTTGATGATTATTTTATTGACAAGGATGTACCGGTGCGGTAGGAGTTACAAATTTTTTCACTTGCCCATTATTATAAGATCTTATGGAGTGCTTATCCGTGAATGAACTACCCCGCAGCAAGCGTCGAGGAATATGGCCCGGAGAGATTTAAATGTTGGTTTCTGGAACACATTTTTACGGATGGGCTTTCTTCTTTGCCGAATATACGCCAAGCGTCCGAGAAGGATTTGACCGATGAAAAAAAATTTAAATTTGAAAGGTAAAAGCATCCTGACGATGACGCAATTGAGGCCGGAGGAAATCACATATCTGATCAATCTGGCTGAACGTCTGAAAAATAAGAAAAAACAGGGACTTTATGGCAACCTCCTTAAAAGAAAAAACATCGTCTTGATCTTCGAAAAACCCTCGACGCGCACGCGTTGCGCCTTCACGGTTTCCGCAGCCGACGAGGGAGCGCACACAGATTATCTGAGCCTGAACGATATCCATTTTATCAAGAAAGAGTCTCTGGCCGATTCTGCACGCGTTTTAGGCCGGATGTTCGACGGTATCGCCTTTCGGGGATATGAGCATGATACGGCGGAGCAACTAGCGCATTTTTCCAATATCCCTGTTTGGAATGCCCTGACCGATAAGGCCCATCCGACGCAGACATTTGCGGATCTGATGACCATCAAGGAACACTTTGGCCGACTCAAGGGACTGACCGTCGTCTATATGGGCGACGGACGCAACAATGTAGCCAATTCGCTCATGACAGGCTGTGTCAAAATGGGAATGCATTTCGTGAATTGCACGCCTCCCGAACTGATGCCGCCTCCAGATCTCATAAAGACAGTCGAAGGTTTCTCCGCTGAAAAGGGCGGGTCCGTGCGGATTGTTCACGAACCCCGTGACGCCGTTCGAGGGGCTCATGTGATCTATACCGATGTATGGGTGTCCATGGGAGAGGAAGCGCAATTCGACGAGCGACGAAAACTTTTGCAGCGTTACCAGGTCACCATGGAGCTCATGCGCCTGACGGGCAACACGGAGACCGACCAAGTCATTTTTCTTCACTGTCTGCCGGCGTTCCATAACAACCTTACAGAAGTTACGCGTGAGATAGGCGCAATGGAGGTGACGGACGAGGTCTTCGAATCCTCTTTTTCCCATGTCTTCGATCAGGCGGAAAATCGGCTGCATACGATCAAAGCGGTTATGGTTGCCACACTCACCTAAAGGAGCAGGACTTAATGACGGCAAGACTAACACTCTCGGGGATTTCCTGGGAACACTATGAATCGTTGCCTCCGGCGGAGAGGGTGTCTTATTTTAATGAGGCCGGCCGATTATATCATATCATGATCGCGCAGCAGTTTGATCGCGCTCATCTGGATGCGCTGGGAACGCTGGCAACCAGGATTCGCCGTATCGCCAAAACCGAAGAGGGCCTTAAATTCTTGCAGCAGCAGTTGTCCCACAAGAGGGCTATGCTTTACTTCACGCAGCCAAGCAGTCGTACCTTTCTCTCCTTTTGCGCCGCCTGTCAGGTTTTGGGAATCTCCATCGGAGAAGTGCGCGACACGGCAACCTCAAGTGAATTCAAGGGGGAGTCCAAGGAAGATTCCATCCGCACCTTCAGCTCCTATTTCGACCTCATCATCATGCGCAGCCAGGTGGTGGGCCTTGCGGAGAGAATGGCCTGGGTTTTATCCAACTCGGAACGCTCCATCCCCATCATCAATGCCGGCTCGGGGAAAGACCAGCACCCGACACAAGCCCTCCTGGACATTTATACGCTGCAACGGAGTTTTGAAGAAAACGGCGGCATTGACGGGAAAACCATCCTTTTTACGGGGGATCTGCTCCGCGGTCGGACGGTCCGTTCGCTCTCCTGCCTGCTGACCTCCTACCGAAATGTCAAGCAGCTTTTTGCCGCCCCAAAAGACCTGCAAATTTCGGCCGATATCATGGCGATGCTTGACCATCAAAAGGTAGAGTACCGCCTGATCGATGATTTTAAATCCGCCATTCCCGAGGCGGATGCAATCTACATGACACGGATTCAAGATGAGTGGGACGTCAAGGCAAAGGGGGGAAAAGAGCGTGACATTAGCAGATATTCCTTTACCGGCCATGATTTGAAACATCTGAAAAAGGATGCGGTAATTCTCCATCCCCTGCCCCGCAGAAGCGAAATCTCCACTGATGTGGATAACGACCCACGGGCGGTGTACTGGCGCCAGATGCGCAATGGCATGTGGATCCGGACTGCCCTTATTGCCGCGATCTTCGACCGCATCGAGATGATCAACGCTTACGCATCACACAACGGGATTGTTGTCTGAGACTCCCAGACCACCTCTGTCATTCGGCATATACCAGAGGTGCAAGGAATAGAAGATAAGCCTTGCCCGCCCGCAATCTGGCAATAACACCGCACTTGAGTGAATTGCCTGAGGTTCAGGGTTCCAGGAGGAAGGGGTCGGCGAACCAGTATTCCTCTAAATTTTGAGTACTTCCGATCCGGTCGATGACCGCGAACAGCCCCGGCGCGTGCAGGGGCGTCAACACTCCGTGCCAGACGCCCCGGTGATAGTTCACGCCTTGTCCCGGTGTTGTCAGGAATACCCGCGGCTCTCCCGGCACATCACCCGCGTCGGGAGCGACAATGACAAGGAAGGGATTAAGGCTCATCGGGATGTAGGCCTGACTGCCCTCGGGATGGCGTTCCGCCATGCCGAGCATCAGGGGCAGGGTGCGCGGCTTGGCCAGGAACAAGCTCAGGCCGGGCCGGCCATCCATGCCGAAGTCCATCTTTGCCCGGTCGTGGTAGCGCCCGCAAAAGCCCTGGTTTATGATCAGGTCCGGTTCACCCGACGCCTCCAGCACGTCCCCGAAAGGGGCGAAGGCCTCTGCCGTCAGCGGTTCAAGCCGAATCACCCGTCTCACCGGCCGACCCCTCCCACGCCCGACCCATGGATAGCCCTGCCCGGCGTGATCGACCCATTGCCCTCCCCGACAAAGATGACGCCTGCGGCCCCTTTCCCGGGCTCCGGGTATCGGCTGCGGCTCTCCGCTGTATCGTCATTGCTCATGGCAAAATGTCCTTGTTTCTCGAATATCATCGTGGCGTGGGTTGCTTCCGAATATCCTGTCCCTGCCGCTAGGCAACAAATCCCAGCAATCTGGGAACGGTCATGGTTATTGCCGGGACATAGGTAATCAGCATCAACACGACGAGAAGGGTAATGAGCATGGGCCAGAGCGGCCTGGCGACAACATCCAGCGGCAACTTGCTGACGCTGCAGACCGTGAAGAGGCAGGCCCCGAGGGGTGGAGTCACCAAACCGATGACCAGATTCACACACATGATCATTGCAAAATGGAGGGGGTGGACTCCCACCTGATGCGCGAGAGGCGCCAAAACCGGAGCCAGAATGATCAGGGCCGCCGTCTGATCCATGAAACATCCGACGATGAGCAGGATGATGTTGATGATGAGCAGGACGACATATTTGTTGTCGCTGATCGCGAGCACCAGGCCTCCCACCTTCTGGGGGATCTGCTCGGAGGCGAGCAGCCAACCGAAGATGGCCGCCGTAGATAAAATAAGGAAAACCACGGCCGTCACAAAGGTCATATTATACAAACTGTCCCACACGTCCTTTAATTTAATATTGCGATACACAAAAATGCCCACGATGAAGGCATAGAAGACGGCGACGGCAGCCGCTTCTGTGGGAGTGAAAAACCCTCCCAGAATCCCCGTCAAAATGATTGCCGGCATCATGAGGGCCACAAAGGCCTGTTTGAATGAGACCAGGATCTCCCGGACCGTGGCCCGCCGCTCTGCTTTGGGATAGTTGTTCTTGGAAGCCGTACGAGAAGTGCTGATCATCAGGGCGATTCCCATGAGCAGCCCCGGAACGATTCCTGCGGCAAAAAGGCCGGCTATGGAAACGCCCATGAAGGACCCGTAGATCACCATGATCGTCGACGGGGGAATGATGGGTCCGATGCAGGAGGCCGCGGCCACGATGGCAGCAGCAAAGGGTTTGGGGTAGCCCTCTTTCTCCATGGCGGGAATCAGCAGCGTGCCGAGGGCTGCGGCATCGGCCACGGCGCTTCCGGTGATCCCGGCAAAAATCATGCTGGCCAGGATATTGGCATGGGCCAGCCCCCCGCGGAAATGTCCCACAACTCTCAGGGCAAAGGTGACCACTTGGGTCGTGATCCCTGTCTTGTTCATGATCTCCCCGGCGAGAATGAAGAGGGGCATGGCCATCAGGGGATAGATATCGATGCCGTTATAGACCTTTACGGGGATGAGCTGCATCAGACCCGGCGTTCCCAGGTTAAGGATAGCGACCAGGGAGGTCACCCCCAGCACGAAGGCGATCGGCATTCCGAGAATCAGAAAACCAAAGAAGAAAATGGCGATAATCGAGGTCATTAAACTCCCTCCTGACTTTCTTCGAAGGGGGATATGGATGTCCCCCAGTGGAATAGATCGACGATCATTTGGAGGGCCAATTGGATCATCATCAGCAGGCCTGCCAGGGGAACGCAGCTCAGGACGTAATTCATGGTGATTCCTGTGGTCGGCTCGGTCTGCCCCGCTGCGGCCACTGCCATGTGGAATCCCTCTACGGTCAGCAGATAGAGAAAAAACATGATCAACCCGTCGGTGATCAGTTTGGTTAACCGCTGCAAGGGCATGGGTATCTTCTGGATAAGATAGATCAACCCGAGATGGGCCCGATGGCGGGTGACGATGGAGGCTCCCAGCAGCGCCATCCAGTTCATGAAGAACCGGGCCACCTCCTCGGTCCAGGACATGGGGCTATGCATGAGGTAACGGGCAAATACCCCACTGATGACAACAATCACCATGGCGCCGCCCAGAATGACGCAGGGCACGGAGGTCATCCTCTCGACAACCCCGCCTAGCCGTTCGATCCTGAGCACGAATTTATTCTGTTCTGCCGAGGCCATATGCTCTTCCTTTCAGATCAGAAATCACCCTCTCCCCCTTCTCTTACAAGGGGAGAGGGGGTGAATCATACATTATTTCCTAATAGCCAAGCCTCTTGGAGGAGTCGGCAATAGCCTTCAGGAAATCGTTCTGGAGCGCTACCCCTTCTTCCTTCAGATTTTCCTTGACCCACTGCTGCATGGCCGGAATGGCCACTTTGGAAAAGGTCTCTCTTTCCTTCGCCGAGGGTTGATAGACCTCCATCTTTTTCGCAAGGAAGGGAAGCCCCTTATCGGTGGACAGATAGACCCTGGTAATTCCCCGTGATGCCGTCTTGGCTACGTGAGCGGCGTCGAGGACGACCTTTTTCTCATCCGGGGTAAGCCCTTTGAAAAAATCATCGTTCATCAGAAACCAATGGGTCGAGAAGATGTGGTTCGTGAGGCTCAGATACTTCTGGACTTCGTAAATTTTGCCATGAATGATCTGGCCCAGGGGGTTGTGCTGTCCATCGACCACCCCCGTTTGGAGGGAAGTAAATACCTCTGACCACGCAATAGGAATCGCGGAGGCGCCCATTGCCTTGAAAAAGGCGATGTGGCTGGGAAGCGACATGGTACGGTATTTGACACCTTTGAGATCATCCACGGTCTTGATCTGTTTCTTGCTGTTGGTAAAGGAGAAGAATCCGGCTGCATCGGTGACTTCCAGACATCGAACTTTGGCCTTATCCAGAATGGACTTCTTCAGTTTATCTCCGAATTTACCGTCGAAAACGTCATAGGCGACCGAATAGTTAGGAATCGCAAAGGGTGTATCAAGGACTCCCACCAAAGGCCAAAAGGTGGCCATGGCGCCTGCCGAGGCAATGTAGCCCTGAATCAGCCCCTTCTGGAGCTGCTCCATGGACTCCCTTTCTTTTCCAAGGACACTCGCTGGAAAGATCTGGACCTCAATCTCACCGTTTGTTCCACTTTCAACCATGCTCTTGAAAACGACGGACGCCGCCTGATCCGGCGACAGGAAGGGATCATCCGGATCGATATGACCGATCTTGATGATCTTCTTGGCCGAGGCAGGCACGACCGTCAACCCCAAACAGAGAACAAAAACCATGATGCCCATTAACGCAACCCAAATCCTGCTTCTCTTTGCAATGCTTTTCATCTTCTCCTCCTTCGTTGACTTCGATAAGGTATTTCTGAATTCGCGACAGTAAGTTCAGTTGTTTGATTTATGCTTCCATAAACGCTTAGACTCTTTGACACTTGCGCTATCGCATTGCCCGTTGAAACTCATTTGACGGGCGAATTCTATGAAAAGATTTTGCTTCCAGCATTCTGACGAAGAGTTCCATCCCCGGTTAACCTAAAGAGGGGTTCCGCTCAACCCTGCCCCCGCTGTTTATGTTTTTATATTTTATAAGATATAAGTTGTCAAGAAAAATTATTCCCCTTTGATCATTCCGCAAGGATGGTCCGAAATGTAGGAGCCGGTGATAAGGGAAAAATGCAGCAGAATCAAAATGTTAAAATTGTAACTCAACAGACGAATGGGTCACGTATCGTATCTGGATCCTTAAACAGATTGGCTTCACGATGCCTGTATGCTCTCGTCGTAATGCTTCAGCAGAATCGTTTTGACCTGTCGGATGTGGTAACTCAGGTGCGCCACTGCCTCTTCGACGTTTCCCTCCCCGATCGCCTTGAGCAGGGCCAGGTGCTCCTGATTGCTCTTGGCCATCCGCCCCTGAACCTTCGCGGACGGGATGGCCAGAATACGGATGCCGTTGTAAATGAAATCGAACAATTTTTTCAGCTTCCGATTCTTGGCGATGGCGATGATCGTCTCGTGCAGACGGAGGTCCGCCTCGATGAACTGCATGTAATTTTCGGTAGGGTAAGGTTTCCGGAACAGTGCGCTCAGTTCCTCTACCGGAAAGCTCTGCAGGTCATCCCCGGCGGAGCGCAAGGCAAACGTCTCCAGCAGTTCACGGATATCTATGATATCGCAGATATCATCTCTGTCAAAGCGGACTACCTCGTAACTGGTGCGAGGCGTCATCTGAATCAGATCCTCCTGCGCCAGCTTGTTGAGAGCCTCCCGTACCGGCGTGATGCTGAGATTCATCCGTTCGGCCATCTTATCCAGGATGACCCTCTCCCCTTGGGCAAGTTCCCCCGTCAGGATCATGTTTTTAATCTCTCCATAGGCGACCTCGTTCAGGTTGGGCCGATACCGCTTTTCTCGATCGAATACCATATCATCCCCGCATCTTTTGAATCCGGTTCCTCTGTTTCCGAATCACCAGCAGTCCCTCTACGGCCGACTCAGAATAAAAAATCTGAAATACAATCGGATTCGATATTTTATAGGTTATAAAACTGATATCAGTGGAAGGGCCGGGAGTCAAGCGGATTTTGATAAACGTAAAGACTGATGAATCCGTAAAAAGTCGGAAAATGGCTATTTTTTAAAATTTGCACCTTATAATTACAGCAAGTTACAAAGCTGAATTTGGTAAATTTTGACTTCTTACGAGGGCGTCAAGACTCGCCTGCCGGGAAAACGGCTCCCACGGCCTACCCCCATCGGAGACCATCGCAAACCGGGCAGATCGTGTGTTGCAAACCCGGACAATTTGCCTGCTCCCGGCAAGGGGAATAATTTTTCTTGACAATTTATATCTTATAAAATATAAAAACAAACGGCGGGTGGCGCCCGTGAAAAGAAAGCAATACCTTATCTATCAATTCAATTCTGGGAATGGAGGAACTATCACATGGCAGATGCAAAAATCAAAACCATCCGGTCAATGGTCAACGCAATTGATTTCGTTGGTCGTAATTTACTTTCAGTGAATGACCTGAGCGATGCTCAAATCTACGGTCTGTTCGATCTGGCGCTGGCGTTAGAGCCATTCAACCGATCGATGATTCCTATAGCAACGGGTAACGTGATGTCGACCCTGTTTTTCCAGCCGAGCACACGCACGCGAATGAGCTTTGAGACCGCCATGCACCGATTGGGCGGGACGGTGATCAGCGAAGCTAACCCGATGGTGACCTCGTCAGCGGCGAAGGAAGAAAGCCTGTCTGACATGGTCAAGGTGGTTTCGAAATACGCGAATATCATCGTTTTACGTCACTTCAATGATGTTGATGCCCGCGCGGCGGCCCCCTACTCTGAATCGCCGATTATCAATGGTGCTTGGGGACATTGGGAGCATCCCACCCAGGCACTGCTCGATCTTTACACCCTGTATCGCACCTTTGGGCGGATTGAAGGCCTCCGAGTTTGTATAGCCAGTGCGGATTTGATCGAAGCACGTACGGGTCACTCGATGGCACAGGGTCTGGCTCGTTTGGGCGCGAAAGTTGTTTTGGCGAGTCCGAAAGCAAAGCGCATCCCCTTGGATGTGCGTGAGAATATCACCAACCGCGGGATCGCAATTGAAGAAATATTTGATGTGGACCAGAATTCGTTCAACGAATTGGTTTCGGGCGTGGACATGATCTACCTGCCGGGATGCAGCGCTCCGAAAGGTGAAGCGGCGGAAGTTTTCAAAGCGGTGATGGATGATTATTTCGTGCGCTACGAAACGCTGGCCAAGGTTGCGAAGGACGAGAACCGCACAATCTACATCACCCATACCCTGCCTCGCCGAGCCGGTGAGATGGACCTGCGTATTGATACTTCACCCCACCAACTCCACTTCGAAGCAATCGCCTACAGTGTCGCCATCCGTATGGCGCTCATTAGTGCGATTCTAGGCGTATAAAGTATGGATTATGTCAGAGAAGATTGTTGTTATTGCAATTGGCGGTAATTCACTGGTCAACAAAGGACATGAGGCGATCCAGGACCAGTATGCTGCCGTCAAAGAAACCGCTAAACATATCGCCGATATGATCGAGGCGGATTTGACTGTAGCGATTGTGCATGGCAATGGACCGCAGGTTGGTTTTGTGCTACGCCGTTCTGAGATTGCCAAGCGCGTGGAAAACATGCACGAAGTACCATTGGATGTTTGCGGTGCGGATACCCAGGGCGCCACAGGTTACATGCTACAGCAGAACTTGTATAATGAATTTCTGGCGCGTGGTATCTCCAAAAGTGTAGCCACAATTGTTACTCAAGTACAAGTCGATCGCAACGACCCGGCGTTTAAAAATCCCGCCAAACCAATCGGCGGTTTCATGGAAAAAGATCTGGCGGACGAAAAGAAAGAAAAAGAGGGTTGGTCAGTAGTCGAGGATGCCGGGCGCGGTTGGCGGCGGGTTGTCGCTTCCCCAAAGCCCATGCGTGTGGTTGAAGAACCAGCAATTAAAGCGTTGATAAGCCAGGGCGTATGCGTAATAGCGGTGGGCGGTGGTGGCATCCCCGTTGTGGCGGATGAAAAAGGCAATCTCACCGGGATCGAAGCCGTAATCGACAAAGATTTTGCCGCATCACTGCTGGGCAATCTGGTGGACGCTGAGCTACTTGTGATCAGCACCGCCGTGGAAAAAGCCGCCATCCATTGGAGTAAACCGGAGCAAAAGTGGTTAGACCAGATAACCGTGGCAGAGGCCAAAACATACTTGGATGAAGGCATCCATTTTGCCAAGGGCAGTATGGCGCCCAAGATCCAGGCCTGCATCTGGTTCATTGAACGCGGTGGCCGGCGTGCCCTGATCACGAACCCTGAAAACATTGGCCGGGCCTTGAAAGGCGAGACCGGCACTTGTATTGTCCCGTAACGACATTTTCTCATCTTACCCTCCCGAAAAACATAGGGACCTGAGAATTTGTCCAGTAAAAATCTCATCAAGGAGACAAAACCATGCAACAACCGCAGACTGCCAAAATGATTGTCAGTGACGCAGATGTTACTTCGCGCTGCCGCTGTGTCAATGTTCCCGGAAGTTATATGATTTTTCCGCGCGCCAACCGGGTGGAACATCACCTGCCGGGTTTTGACGGGGTGCTTGCCCAGGTACTTTCCACGCCCCAGCACGGGGCCAGATTTGTCGAACATGAACTGCTGATTGAGCCGAATGGCAAGACCCTCAAACCGCGCCAGGAAGAATTTGAACAGTTTTTCTACCTGCTAGAGGGAGAAGTCAAATTCGAACTGGAAGGCAAAGCCCACAAAATGGTTGCGGGCAACTATGTCTGGCTGCCTCCGCAGGTGGCTTATGCTTTCCAGAGCAAGAGTGACGCCCTGAGTCGGATGATCTGGATTCGCCGCCGCTACGTTCAGGTGGAAGGGATTGCCTTACCCACGCCGATTATAGCGCACGAAAGCGATGTCCGCGCCGACCCGACCGACACCTACATGGAACAGCACCTGACTCCCTATGAACAGTTGGGCTTTGATATGGGCATCAACCTGCAGATCTTTGACCCCGGTGTTTACTTCAGCTTTGTCGAAGCGCATGTCATGGAACACGGTCTCTATATGCTCAATGGCCGCGGCCTGTACTGGCTGAACCATGATCTGATCGAAGTCCAGAAAAACGATTACATTTACATGGCGCCTTTCTGTCCGCAGTTCTTCTACGCGACCGGTTGGGAGAAGTCCGCGTACTTGCTGTACAAGGATGTCAACCGGGATTACACCCAATTCTTGTAAGCAGAAAATTCGCCAAGGGGAGAGAAAGTGCTGGCATGCCATCCGACAAGATGCTATGCAGGACATTACGGAGTACAGCGATATTTTTTAATAATCGTCAAACTGCCTCAAGGTAACATTTTGGAAAGATAGATGGAGAACCCACAGCCTGTGCCCAGAATTGCCATCCTGGCCATGGGTGGAACAATGGCCGGGACAGGCCAGTCTTCTGCCAAAACAACAGACTAT
Organism: uncultured Syntrophaceae bacterium; assembly: GCA_964433455.1. Classification (GTDB taxonomy): domain Bacteria; phylum Desulfobacterota; class Syntrophia; order Syntrophales; family UBA5619; genus UBA5619. The sequence continues at coordinate 6,459 of CAYSSF010000061.1, read as the reverse complement.
AAGGCCGGGGTACTCGATATCGGTTCACTGATTAACTCGGTCAAGGGTCTTGACACGTTGGCCCGGATCTCCGGCGAGCAAGTGGCCAACATTGACAGTGCCCACATAACAGATGACAATCTTATAAAGCTAGCCCAAAGGGCCAATGCCATTCTTGGGACCAGTGAAGTAGATGGAGTGGTCATCACCCATGGGACGGACACCATGGAAGAGACCGCATACTTCCTGAACCTCGTCATAGAAAGCAACAAACCCGTAGTGATCACTGGATCGATGCGGCCCGCTACTGCCATCAGCGCAGACGGCCCCCTGAATCTGTATAATGCCGTTGTTCTTGCAGCAAGCTCCCAGGCACAGGGAAAAGGGGTGCTTGTGGCCATTAACGAGAGAATTCACGGCGCCCGCGACGTGACCAAGACTCATACGACGAATGTCGACACGTTCAGATCACCGGAATCCGGGTGCCTCGGTTATATCATAGACACGAAAATCACTTTCGACAAAGCGACCCTGAAGCGTCACACGACAAAATCCGAATTCCATTTCCGAGGTATAGAGACATTGCCGCGTGTGGACATACTGTACGGTCACGGGAACGACTCCAGGGACCTTGTCGATGCTGCGGTGAAGGCAGGGGCACAGGGGATAATCCACGCAGGTGTTGGGAATGGAGGGGTTTTTCCGGTTACATACCAAGCCCTCAAAGATGGACGAAGAAAAGGTGTTGTGGTGGTCCGTTCGACACGCGTCGGCAGCGGACTCGTTGCCCCCAGCAGCGATGATGAAAGAGATGGAATCCTGACGTCCAACACACTCAATCCACAAAAGGCCAGGATACTTCTTATGCTCGCCCTTACCCGAACTCGTGACCTGAAGGATATTCAGCGGATGTTCGATGAATACTGATTCCGGTTTACTTCCCCTCTCAGATCGCGGAATATTCAACATTACAAATAGTTATCGTTGATTCTTAAAGATGCGGATATGTGTGACTTTGGTAGGTGACAGCGATAACCAGCACTGTTCAGATTTTCCTTAATCTTACCAGAGCATTTCGGAGTGAAAGCTGCTACACAAACGCTTTCCTCAAAAACAAGACTACAATAAAAAACAAACAAGATGTTACCGCTGGAGAAGTTGGAAGGCGCTTGCGTGTCTTGCATGACGCCGGCAGACCAACGTCCACGGATCATTCCACACCGCAGGGGCGCCTTTTTTTACAATTGTTGGGGACTATTCTTTGGGGACGATCTTATGAACCCGCCTCCAGTTTCTTCGTCACGTTGTCGGCGATCCAATGCGGATCCCACCATTCGCGCGGGTCGACGAATTGGCCGTGGATCGCCACGCCGAAGTGGAGGTGATCCCCGCCGGCAAGACCGGTCGCGCCGGAGAGACCGATGACCTCCCCGCGCTTGACGGTCTGGTCTGTTTTGACCTGGATGCCGCTCATGTGGCCGTAGAGGGTCGAGAGTCCCAGACCATGGTCGATGATGACGGCGTTGCCGTAGATCCCGAGCAGCCCGGCGAAACGGACAATCCCGCTGTTCGCGGCTTCGATCGGGGCATGGACGAGGGATGCGAGATCGACGCCTGCGTGTATACTTTCACCCACCGGTTTCCCATTGTAAACATAGGTCCGGTGGTCGCCGAAAAGGGCCATCGGCGCGGCGTTCTTCATCCGGAGAAAGGTATCCTGCCAGAGTTGCCTCGGCTCCGATTTCAGGCAGGCGGACTGGATGGTCTTGAGATTGTCGTCGCGCAGCACCGTGTTTACATGGACGAAAGTTTCGATGGGCGTTTTCCCCCGCAGCTCCGGGATGGCCGCCTGGAATTCGGGCATCTTCTGCCCGAGAAAGCCGTCCGAAAGAAGCATCTTGTCGCTGCGGAACTTCCGCTTCATGATCAGGCTCGGGATGCCGTTCACCGTTTCGTTTCCGGCCTGATCCTGGGCCAGGATGCGGATCTGCGGATTGCCCGGGGTTGCGTCCATCGGCAACGCAAAGTAGGCCGCGTAACCGGGTTTCCCGGCCAGCGTAACCGGGTAGCCGGGATAGAAAAGGTCGCCGACCAGGACGCCCGTCCGGGGGACCGTTTCCGACAAGCGATAGGCGACGACGCAGGTTCCTCCCGGATTGATGTGGTTCTGGGTATTGAGCTGAAAGATCTGAGGCGGTAGGAAATCGATCTGAACGGGCCGGACCACCCTGGTCCGGTTGCTCCAGAGGCTGTGATCGACGGCGGTGAGGGTCAGCGTCGCCGGGCCGTCATTGAGTTTCAGCGCGGAGGCGTCAACGGCAACCGAGACCGTCTTGCTCCGGACGCCCGCTTCCGGGTAGTCGACGGAGGAAAGGACCTGGGGGCGATTCTCCTGGGTGATGACGATCTCCGTGTGGCGGAGACCCCGGCCCGAATCTGCGAAAGTGACGTCCAGGACCTTTTGCCGGCCGATGACGGCAACATCCGCGCCGATCTCGACGACGGGAGTGCCGCTTTCCCCGACGGTAAGGAAAAACCACACGCCTCCGCCCGCGAGCAGGACGGCGCACAAGACGATATACCAGAATTTCCTTTTCATGGTCTCTTGGCCTCCAAAGATGAACTGGGTGCGGTATAGCGGCTTTGCTGACGCATTGCAAGGTCAAAAACCATTTCCGGACAGGAACCATGAATTGCTTGATATCGCCGGGCATCCTTGCTATAATTTAGCTCTCTTGCGGGGGACCCTTGATATGCTGAAGGATAGAAGAATCGTGCTGGGCGTGACCGGCGGCATCGCGGCCTACAAGGCGGCCGAACTGGTCCGGGAGCTGGTCCGGCGCGGGGCGAAGGTGCGGGTGGTCATGACCGACCACGCCTGCAAGTTCGTCACGCCGCTCACATTCGAGACCCTGTCGGGAAATCCGGTCGCCTCGAACCTGTTTTGGGTGCCGGGGGAATTCGAAATCGGCCACATCGCTCTGGCCGATTTCGCCGAACTGGTCGTCATCGCGCCCGCGACGGCGAACATCATCGGCAAAATGGCCGCCGGCCTGGCCGATGACCTGCTGACCACGGTCCTGCTGGCCGCGGATGCCCCGGTTCTGATCTGCCCGGCGATGAACGCAAAAATGTACGCGAATCCCGTCGTGAAAGAGAACCTGGCCCGCCTGGTCTCGCGATGCCATACGATCCTGGAGCCGGGGTACGGCGAACTGGCCTGCCGCGTTGAAGGGCAGGGGCGGCTTGCCGAGCCGTCGGAGATCGCGGAGGAGATCGAATCGATGCTGACTCCGAAGGACCTTCAGGGGGAGCATGTTCTCGTGACGGCCGGTCCGACGCAGGAACCTTTTGATCCGGTGCGGTTCATCAGCAACCACTCCTCCGGAAAGATGGGGTATGCGCTGGCCGTGACGGCGCGGCGGCGCGGCGCAGCGGTGACGCTGGTCAGCGGTCCCACCGCGCTTCCCGTGCCGCGGGGCGTCGCCTTCGTCCCGGTCCGTACGGCCGTCGAGATGCGGGACGCCGTCCTGGACCGTCTGGAGGAGGCCACGGTGGTGATCAAGGCCGCCGCGGTGGCCGACTACCGGCCCGAGGTCTGCGAACCGGAGAAAATCAAGAAGAAGGACGGTTCCTTGACCATCTGCCTGGAGCGGAACCCTGATATCATCTCCGAGGTCGCCCGCCGCAAGGGTGATCGCATCCTGGTCGGATTCGCGATGGAATCGGAGCATTTGATCGAGCATGCCCGGACAAAGCTCATTGAAAAGGGGATGGATTTCATCGTGGCCAACGACGTGACCGAACCCGGGGCCGGCTTCCGGGGAGACACGAATGTGATCTCGATCCTGGACCGGGAGGGCGGGGTTGAGGCGTTTCCGTTGCTGGACAAAATGGATGTGGCCGGCGTCATCCTCGACCGGGTGAAGAAGATCCGGGAAAACAGAGGGGTCCGGAATGGGATCTGAGGACGAACCACGGGAGGAACTCCTCGGCCTGGTTCGCTCCCTGACGGAGAGGGTGCGTCTGGACGGGGAGTTGCGAAAACCGCTCGGCTATCTCTCCCACGGCATGGGCGGCGTTCAGGCGACAGCCGCCTGTGCACCGGAGCCGGTCGTGCAACGTTCCGGCATGGAGGTTTCCGGTCCGGAGCCGGTCGTGCAACGTTCCGGCATGGACGTTTCCGTTCCGGAGCCGGTCGTGGAACGTTCCGGGGTGGATGTTTCCGTTCTGGATCCGGTTGTTGCAGAGCTTGGCGACTGCCGGCGCTGTCCGCTCGGCGCTCTCCGTCACCAGCTTGTCTTCGGCGAAGGGAATCCCGGCGCCGAGTTGCTCTTTGTCGGCGAGGCGCCGGGGGCGGACGAAGACGCCCAGGGAAGGCCGTTCGTCGGTCGCGCAGGGCAATTGCTCACGAAGATCATTGCCGCGATGGGATTGAAGCGGGAGGATGTCTATATCTGCAACATCCTGAAGTGCCGCCCTCCCGGGAACCGGAATCCGCTGCCGGAGGAGATTGCGGCCTGTGAACCTTTTTTGATCCGGCAGATCGAGGCGATCCGCCCGCGGGTCATCTGCGCCCTCGGGAGCATTGCGGCGCATGCCCTGCTCAAATCGGAGGTGCCCATCTCCGCGCTGCGCGGCCGGTTCCATCGCTACCAGGGGATACCTTTGATGCCGACCTACCACCCGGCCTATCTGCTTCGGAACCCCGGCGCGAAGAGACAGGTGTGGGAGGATGTCCAGGCGATCATGAAACTTCTTCAGGAAGGTTCGTGATATGATGAATGGAAGGAAGGTCCAGTGAAATGAAGGGAGCCACAATGCAAAACACGATTCGCGCGGTTGCGGCGATGGCCGCTCTGTTCATCGGCATGATGCTGCCCGGACAGAACCTTCAGGCGGCGGACAAGGCGCCCGTCTTCGACGTGATCACCATCAACGCCGCGATTACGCCGCCCATTGCCGAGTATGTCGTCCGGAGCATCGACGAGGCCGCGAAGAGCGGCGCGGAGGGGTTGATCATCCGTCTCGATACCCCGGGCGGTCTCGATTTGGCCATGCGGGATATTGCGAAGGCCATCCTGAATGCACCCTTACCCGTTATCGTTTTTGTCGCCCCCTCCGGGGCGAGGGCGGCCTCGGCCGGGGTCATCATCACGGTGGCGGCGCATATCGCGGTGATGGCGCCGGGGACGAACATCGGCGCGGCGCATCCCGTCGGATTGGGGATCGGCGGCGGTATGGACAAGACCATGAGCACCAAGGTGGAAAATGATGCCGTCGCCTATGTCCAGGGGATCGCCAACAAGAGGGGCCGGAATGAAGCGTGGGTCGAGAAGGCGGTCCGGAAGAGTGAATCGATCACCGCCGAGGAGGCCCTCCGCCTGAAGGTGATCGACTTCATCGCGACGGACCTGAACCGCCTGATCGAGCAGGCGGACGGTCGGGAAGTTCTTCTGGCCGAAGGAAAGAAGATCCTGAAGACGAAAGGCGCCCTCCTCAATGAAAAAATGATGGGCGTCCGGCAGAAGGTCCTCTCCGCGCTCAGCGATCCGAACATCGCCTACATTCTGCTTCTGATCGGCCTTGCCGGCCTCTACTTCGAGTTTTCCAATCCCGGCGCCATTCTCCCCGGTGTGATCGGCGGCATCTCCCTGATCATGGCCTTTTTCGCGATGCAGACCCTGCCGGTGAACTATGCCGGAGTTGCGCTGATTCTCTTCAGCATCATTCTGTTCATCGCTGAGATCAAGGTGATCAGCAACGGGATCCTCACGATCGGAGGGGTCGTTTCGCTTGCAATCGGGTCGCTGATGCTCTTTCAGGCGCCCGATTCCTCCCTGCGGATCTCCTGGGGCGTCCTCATCCCGGCAGTGTCGATCACGTCGCTCTTCTTCATTGCCGTGATCGCGATCGCCCTGAAGGCGCAGCTCCGGCCGCGGCAGGGAGGTCAGGAAGGGATGCTGGGCGAAGAAGGCGTGGCCGTAACCGATATCCATGCGGAGGGAAAGGCGCTGATTCACGGGGAGCATTGGAACGCGATCAGCGACGTTCCCGTAACACGGGGGTCCAACATACGGGTGACCCGTGTCGAAAATCTGAAAGTCAAGGTTGAACCCATCGAAAAATAAAAGGAGGTCAGTTATGTCAGGTATGTACCCAGTCATCATCGTGGTTGTTCTGGTCGTCATGTTCCTTTCCTCGGCCATTCGGATCCTCAACGAGTATGAGCGGGCCGTCATCTTTCGTCTGGGGAGGGTCATCGCAACGAAGGGCCCCGGGCTCATCATCCTGATCCCGATCGTCGACAAGATGGTCCGGATCGACATGCGGACGATCACGATGGATATTCCGCCGCAGGACGTGATCACCCGGGACAACGTTTCGATCAAGGTGAATGCCGTCGTCTATTTCCGGGTCATGGACGCGAACGCAGCCGTGATCGATGTCGAGAATTACCTCTATGCGACGTCGCAGCTC
>CAYSSF010000060.1:0-18919 GCA_964433455.1 uncultured Syntrophaceae bacterium | reverse complement strand
CGAGGTGCTGCCTGCCGTCCTCGACCCGCTGCACGCGATGGACGAAGACGCTCCCCAGATCCACCCCGAGTATCCGCTGAACAAGAATACGGTGATCCACCAGAACTTCGGCGATGTGGACGAGGCGTTCCGCCAGGCCGACCACGTCCGCACAGACCTGTTCGTGGGCAACCGCACCTACCAGGCGCCGATGGAGCCGCACACCGCCACTTCCATCTGGCAAGACGGCAAGCTCACCGTCTACTCGAGCACCCAGTCGCCGCACTACTTCCAGTACTACATCGCCCGCGAGTTCGGGCTTCCGATGGGCGACGTGCGCGTCATCAAGACATACGTCGGCGGCGGCTTCGGCGGCAAACTGGAGCCCACCGGCCTCGAGTTCGCCGGGGCGGTGCTCAGCCGCATGACCGGCCGGCCAGTGAAGATGTTCTACGACCGGGCCGAGATGTTCGCCCACAACCGGGGCCGCCACCGCCAATACATGAAGCTCACCACCGGCGTTGATGCCGACGGGCGCATCCTGGGAGTGCATGCCGACTTCATCATGGACGGCGGCGCCTACACCAGTCTGGGCATCGCCACCGCCTACTATGCCGGGGCCATGCTCACACTCACCTACGACTTCAAGAACTACCGCTTCGATATGCACAGGGTCTATACCAATCTGCCGGCCTGCGGGGCCCAGCGGGGGCACGGCGCCCCGCAGCCCCGTTACGCCTTCGAGGCACACCTGGACAACATTGCGAAAGACCTCGACATTGACCCGCTGGAGATCCGCCTGCGAAACGCGCGCAAACCCAACACCATTACCCCGAACGAGTTCGTCGTGAACTCATGCGAGATGGTGGCCTGCCTCGAACAGGCCCGGGATATCTCGGGCTGGGCGGACAAGAAAGGCAAGCTGCCCGCCGGCCGTGGCATCGGCGTCGCCACCGGGAGTTTCGTATCCGGCGCCGGCTACCCCATCTACCGGACCGATCTGCCTCAAGCCGCGGCTATGATCAAGGTAGCTGAAGATGGCACCGCCGCCACCCTCTACACCGGGGCCACGGACATCGGACAGGGCTCCGACACCGTGCTCTGCCAGATGGCCGCCGAAGCCATGGGCTACACCTATGAGCAGATGAAGATCGTGGCCTCCGACACCGAGACGACTCCCCACGACTTCGGCGCCTACGCCAGCCGGCAGACCCTCATGTCGGGGGCGGCCGTGAAGGAAGCCGGAGACGAAGTCCGGAAACAGCTCCTCGATATGGCGGGCGAGATGCTCGATCTTCCGCCTGAACAGATCGACGTGCGCTTGGGCAGGATCTCCGCGAAAGACAACCCGGACAACCCGGAGACCTCTCTCACCTTTGAAGAGGTGGCCCGCACCTTCTTTGTGCGGAAGGGACCTCTGATCGGTCGGGGCTCGTATGCCCCGCCCAAACTGGGCGGCAAGCACAAGGGCGCGCCGGTGGGAACGTCGCCTGCCTACAGCTTCGCGGCCCAGGTCTCCGAGGTGGAGATCGACGAGGAGACGGGCGAGGTCGCCGTACTCGACGTGTGGGACGTTCACGACTGCGGCCAGGTGATCAACCCTGCCCTGTTGCATGCCCAGGTACATGGAGCTCTGTACATGGGGATGGGCGAATCCATCTGGGAAGAGGTCCGTTTCGACGCCAAGGGCAAGATCCAGAACCCGACCCTGGGCGAGTATCGCCTGCCCACCGCTCTCGATATGCCCCGGGTGCACTCTTCACTCGTGCCAAGCTACGAGATCGCAGGCCCCTGGGGCGTGAAGGAAGTCGGTGAGGGCGCCACCCTCCCCACGATGGGCTGCTTCCGCAACGCCATCTTCGACGCCATGGGCGTCTCGGTGAACAGCCTGCCCCTCACGCCGGAGAAAGTGTGGGCGGCCCTGCGTGAGAAGCGCAAGGCCGGCGGCGAGGACGTCTGGGATCCGATGACCTGCGAGTGCTTCCTTAAGTAAGCGGGGCCCGGACGGTGCAAAAACACGATTGAAGAGACCTTTGAATTTCTGCCCTTCCTGTCCTTGCGGGGAGTTCCAGCGAAGAATAAATTTAGTGGCTTATCGAATGGTTACGTTATTTCTTCGTCGGCCTTTGCCAGCCTCGCAATGACCAATGACGCGTTCCGACTCCAGCCTCATCAGCTCGCGCTACCGGATGGCAAGGGGCGTTTGACCTGGAAATCGCATCAACCTATAAAAAATTTCACTATCGCAAATTTCACTTGACATCCCTTACACTGACCGTTTACCATAGGACACAATCGTTTTACATAGAGAACAACTTTTCGGGGGCATCTCTGCCGTGAACGGAACATTCAAAAAGGTCCCGGCTGTGGACAAGTGTTTCCGCATTCTGGATTTTCTTGCCGAATCAAGGAAACCAGTGGGTATCAGCGAGATATCCAAGGCCCTCGCTTATAACAAGAGCACCGTTTTCAATACTGTTTACACCCTCTGTGAACTGGGGATCCTTGAGTCGGGATCGGATAACAAATTCCGGCTCGGAACGAACCTTTATTTGCTGGGCAGGGCGGCGGGCAAAAGGTTGGAGCTTATACAGACCGTTCACCCCTTTCTGGAAAAGATAAACCGAGAGACGAAATTATCCGCCTTTCTGGGCATTCGCTCCGAGCTGAAAGCGGTGATCATGGACAGGGTGGATGATGCCTTTGACATCAAAATATCCTCGGAGGTGGGAATGCGTATGCCATTGCTGGCCGGAGCAGGCGGCAAGGCGCTTCTGGCCCAACTTCATGATTCGGAACTCGACAGGATCCTTTCGGAAAACAAGCTGCAGAAGTTTACGCCCCAGGCCTGCGTGGATAAGGCGGAGTACAGGAAGACGATCATGAAGGTGCGGGAAGAGGGGATCGCCTTTGACCGGGAAGAGTACATTGAAGGGATCGTTGCCTTTGCGGTGCCGCTGAAAACCCAGAGAGAAGAACTGCAGGCGGCCATATGGGCCGTGGGGCTGAAACGGCAGGTCACAAAAGACACGGCGCCCAAATTTTCAGGGCTTCTGAAAGCGATTGCAGCAGAGATCAATCTCCGCTTTTCGCTGGTATAATTCTTCATCGGCATGGAGGGAGACATGGCGAGGGTTCTTGAAGGATTTACGCCTTACAAAAAAAAGGACGCCGAAAAATACAACAGGTTTCGGTGGTGGTCCGGCCTTACATTCGGGGATCTCCTGGACAGGGCTGCGGATATTCACCCGGATAAAGAGGCCTTTGTGGACCGGGAAACGCGTCTTACCTATGGAGAGGCGCGTGAAAAAACCGACAGACTCGCCATTGGCATGATGAATTTGGGCATCCGCCCGCTGGATCGGGTGCTGATTCAGCTTCCCAACTGGAATGAATTTGTTTTCGCCTATTTTGCCGTTCAAAAAATCGGCGCCATCGCGGTCCTGCTGATTGACCGGCTGCGCCAGTTCGAGATCGATCACCTGATCGACCTTACGGGGGCCACATCCTGGATTGTCCCCTCCAGATACAAAAATACCGATTATATTCCCACGATCCGTGACGTCCTGGAGACACACCGGGAACTCAGAAATGTCATCACCGTCCGGGGAGAAGGCCATGCGCCGCCATTCCCGAGACTCGAAAACCTGATCGAGGGGACCCCGCTGACGGAAAAGAGCCGGGCCCGCCTTGCGAGGCGAAGGCCCGATCCGATGGCTATAGCCCACATGGGAACGACAGGGGGAACGACCGGGGTGCCCAAAATTGTCCCCCGCACCCACAACAGCCTGATTACGGGCATCGATTTCTGCTCCCGGTCGTGGGAACAGAACAACGAGGATATTAACCTGATTGCCGGCCCCGTCGGTCATGACCTGTCATTCACCAAGGGCTTCATCGGAAGCGTGGTCACGATGGGAAAGGTCGTATTCCTGGATTCCACGGATGACAAAGACATCTGCGAGACCATTCATAGAGAGAAGGTAACCTCCATCATCTGGGTCCCCACCCTGGCCCAGAGGATGATCCAGTACAAGGACCTGGACAAGTACGACTTGAGCTGCCTGAAAAAGATGCACAGCGCCGGCGGGACGAGCCACCCCGAACTGGTCAGGGGTGTGACGGAAAGGCTCGGCATGAAGTTCTACAACGGCTATGGCGCAACCGAGGGGATGACGACCATCACACGCCCAACCGACACGCTGGAGACGATCTGCAGTTCCGTAGGGAAACCCACATGCCCCTATGATACCTACAAGGTCATTGATGAAGAGGGGCATGAACTTCCCCCCGGGAGGCAGGGAGAACTGGTGCTTAAAGGACCCGGTGTATTTACGGGCTACTACCGGAACCCAAAGGAGAACCGAAATGCCTTTACCAGGGACGGCTTCTTCCGGACCGGCGACATGGCCAGGATCGATCGTAAGGGCTATATCGCCCTTACGGGCCGCATCAAGGAAATGATCAACCGGGGCGGCGAAAGCATCAGCGCCACGGAGATAGAGAAACTCATCGGCCGGCATCCGGGTGTGGCGGCCGTGGCCGTCATCCCGATGCCTGATCCCGTCATGGGAGAGAGGGTTTGCGCCTATGTCGAGCCCAAAGCCGGCGCGGAGTGCACCTTCGATGAGATCATCTCCTTTTTGAAAGCGCAGAAGGCCTCTGTTCTTCAGCTTCCGGAGCGGATCGAATTTATTGCCGCCATGCCATACACCGGCGCGCAAAAACTGGACAAACGAACCCTGCGGGAAGAAATCGAAACGAAACTCCGGACATCAGTGTGATTTGCATGTGACTGGAAGAAATACAGGAACGCATAAGGAGACACATCATGGAAGAGGTACAGAAGATACAAACCGTCTGCCGCAGTTGCCACGGGGGGTGCGGCGTCATCGCCCATGTGCAGAACGGCAAAGTAATCAAGGTGGAGGGCGATCCTGATTCCCCGATCAGTTTCGGGAGCCTTTGCAGCAAGGGGTTGTCCATCACCCAACTGGCCTACCATCCGGACAGGGTGCGTCACCCCATGAAAAAGATAGACGGGAAATGGGAATGCGTCTCCTGGGATGAGGCGCTGGACACCATTGCGGCAAAGTTCCGGCAGGTGATCAACGATTACGGCCCGGAACATATCGTCGTGGGTCAGGGAACCGGTCGGGATTACGAGAGCCATCTCTACCGTTTTGCCAACCAACTGGGCACCCCCAATGTGCTGACAGCCGGGCACATGTGCTACGTCTCCAGAGTTGCCTCGACCCTGATCACCATCGGCAACCTCCCCATTTGCGACTACCGGGGGGAACCCAAATGTATCGTCATATGGGGATGCAACCCGCAGTGGACCAATCCTGACGAGTACAAGGGCGTGGATTTCTGGAAGGCATATCAAAAGGGCGCCAAGCTGATCGTGATCGATCCGAGGAGGGGCTTTCTCGCCAAAAAGGCCGATCTCTGGCTCCAGATTCGTCCCGGCACGGATGCGGCGCTGGCCATGGGTTTTCACAGTGTAATCATCGAGGAAGAACTATACGACAAGGCATTTGTGGCAGACTTCATGAACGGTTGGGACGCCTTCAAGGAGAGGGTCAGGGAATATCCTCTCGACAAGGTGCAGGAGATCACCTGGATCGACAGGGAGTTGATCCGGGAAGCGGCGCGTATGTACGCCGCCGCCAAGCCTGCATGCATCCATTGGGGTGTTCCGACCGAGCAGAACAACAACTGCACCGATTGCACCCGGATCCTGACGGGGCTCATGGCGGCCACGGGCAATCTGGACACGCCGGGGGGGAATGTCCTCTATGTGAACCCGCCCACCAGAACCGTCGCCGAATTTTCCCGGCATAGGGACCTCTCGGCAGAAATGCGGGAAAAGAGGCTGGGAGGCAATCGGTACAAGCTCGGCGCCAGGGTGGCCTTCATCACCCCGAAAGTGGCCTGGGAATCCATTTTGACGGGAAAGCCTTATCAACTGAAGGCGGGGATCCTTTGCGGGACCAACCCGGTCAGCACGAGGGCAAACGCGAAAGAGGCCTACGAGGCGCTGAAAAAGCTGGATTTCCTGGTCGTCATTGATTTTTTTCTTACCCCCACGGCGGAACTGGCGGATATTTTTCTGCCCGCGGCAACCTGGCTTGAGGCAAACCATGTGGCCGACAACTGGAAGCGGCACGGTTTCGCGCTGGCGAGAAAGAAGTGCGTGGAGATCGGAGAGTGCTGGCAGGATCACAAGATATTCCAGGAGCTGGGCAAGAAGATGGGCCAGGAGTGGTGGGACACGGTAGAGGACGCGCTGGATTACCTGCTTGAACCAGCGGGGCTGACCTGGGAGCAGTTCAAGGAAAAAGGGTATCTGCAAGGTGAAATGGTCTACCACAAGTACAAAAAGAAGGGGTTTTCAACGCCGACCGGAAAGGTGGAACTCTATTCCACGATCCTGGAAAAGTGGGGATTCGATCCTCTGCCCAAGTATACGGAAATTCCCGAAAGCCCCTATTCCACGCCCGAGGTGGCAAAGAAGTACCCCTACATTCTCAATGCCGGTTTGCGCACCCCCACCTATTTCCACTCCGCAAATTTCATGGTCCCGTGGCTGAGAGAGATCAGACCTGATCCCGTTGTGGAGATCCACCCCGATACAGCCAGAAAAGAGGGTATCGGGAACGGGCAGTGGGTCTATATCGAGTCTCCAAGAGGGCGCATAAAGCAGCGGGCGAAGCTGAACGACGGGATTGATCCGCGGGTGATTGTTGCGGAACACGGGTGGTGGTTCCCGGAAATCAAAGATCCGGGGCATGGATGGGATATATCCAATGTGAATATCCTGACCGACAATTCCCATGAAACCATGGATCCCGCCATGGGCGCCACCAATCTGAGGGTTTGTTTGTGCAGTATATCTCCCGTGAAAGGGTAACTTCGTTTCGTGCGGCATTCAGGCTGCGATGATCAACAGGAGGTAAGGAGATGGGAAAAGTCTCTTTGATGTTTTTCAAGAAGGATTGCATGGGTTGTCACGCCTGTGAAGTGGCCTGCAAACAGGAGCACGGTCTCGGTGCGGGCCCAAGGTTGGTGAGGGTGATTGAAGAGTCGCCCGATTTCACACCCATTTATTGTCACCACTGCGCTGCCGCTCCCTGCGGAAAGGCATGCCCGGTGAAGGCTATTTCGAGAAACGGTTGCGGGATCGTACTCATCAACAACGAGCTCTGCATCGGATGCAAGGCCTGCGTGGAGGCATGCCCTTTCGGGGCCATGCAGTTCGACGACGGCAGGGACATCGCCGTCAAGTGCGACATGTGCGTCGTCCGGCAGCAGGAAGGCAAAGGCCCGGCCTGCGGCGCGATCTGTCCCACCGGTTGCATTTTCTGGGGGGATTCCCTGGAGCTCTCCGAAAGGCTGGCCGGCGAGGTTATGAGAAGATCATCACCTCCGTCATGATGGCTTTCGTTTGGTAAATCCTGCTCTTGGAAGAACAGATCTTTGGGTAAAGGAGGGGAGAGCACATTGGAAAATTTTATCCGGACCCTGGCCAAAATCCTTAATGTCATCGCAGGCACGGCCCTCACGTTCATGATGTTTTTGACCGTCGCCGACGTCCTCATGAGGGCAGGAGGCAGCCCCATCCTGGGCGTTTACGAGCTGGTCTCCTTATCGCTTGCCATCGTAATCGGTTTCAGCATTCCCCAGGTCTCATTGGTCCGGGGGCATGTCTACATGGAATTTATTCTGGAAATGCTCTCCAGAAGGAACAGGGCCTTCTTCAACACGTTTACGCGGGTTCTGTGCATCATCCTGTTCGTGATCATCGGTTACAATCTCATTCTGATCGGCAACGAGTTTCGTACATCGGGCGAGATTTCGTCCACGTTGAAGTTACCCTTTTTTCCGATAGCGTACTTAATAGGAATCTGCTGCTTTATCGAGTGCATGGTATTCATACTGCAGATCGCAAAAATCTGGGGACGCAAAAGGGGGGAATATGAGTGAGATCACGGTGGGCCTGATCGCTTTGCCCCTGCTGTTTCTTCTTTTTGCAACCGGGATCGAGCTGGGCTTCGCGATGGCGATCGTCGGATTGACCGGCTTTGCCTATCTGAATGGCTTCCCCGCCGCAACGCAACTCGTGGGAAGGGATATCTATGATGTCATAACGAATTACGGCTTCACGGTCTTTCCCCTCTTCATCCTGATGGGTCAGATCGGGTTTAATGCCGGGATGGCTGTCAGGCTCTATGACGCTGCCCACAAGTTTATAGGCCACATTCCCGGCGGTCTGGCAATGGCTACCGTTCTGGGCGCCACCGGCTTCAAGGCCATTTGCGGCTCCTCGGCGGCGACCTCGGCAACCTTTGCCAGCGTAGCAATCCCGGAAATGGACCGATACGGCTACGACAGGAAGCTCTCGACAGGCATCGTTGCCACCGTGGGCACTCTCGGCTGCATCATTCCGCCGAGCGTCGTTCTCATCGTCTTCGGGATTATCACGGAACAGTCCATCGGGCAGCTTTTCCTGGCCGGCATCATTCCCGGATTTATTATCGCTTTTTTCTTCCTTGCCATTATTTACGCATGGGCAAGGATCGATCCCAAGATTGCCCCCATGTCGGAGCGGTCGACCTGGAAGGCAAGGCTCCATTCCTTGCCCGAGGTCTTCTGGATCGGACTTGTTTTTTTCGTCGTCGTCGGAGGAATCATGAGCGGCTTTTTCACCCCCACCGAGGCAGGGGCGGTGGGCACATTTGCCGTTCTGGTTCTCGCGGTCCTCCGGGGGGATATGAAGTTCAAGGGATACATCACATCGGTCAGGGACTCGCTGCGCACCGCCGTAATGATCCTGATGCTCATTGCAGGCTCCACCATACTCGGCCATTTTATAACCGTGACCAATATCCCTCAATACACGGCAGACTGGCTGGTGGGATTGCCCTTCAACCGCTATGTCATCATGATCCTGATTTGCCTGATCTACGAGATTGGGGGGTCTTTCATCGACGATCTGGCATTCATGATCCTTGCCACACCGATCTTCTACCCGGCAGTGCTGAAGTTGGGATTTGATCCCATCTGGTTCGGCATCGTGATTGGCGTGGTCGTCATGATCGGGGTCGTTATCCCGCCGGTGGCCATCTGCGTCTTCGTCGTAAAGAACATAACCGGCGCGCCTTTGGGCGTCATCTATAGAGGAGTGGCGCCCTTCCTGATTTCTCTCATTCTGGTATGGGCTCTTTTGTTCGCCTTCCCGCAGCTTGCCCTGTGGCTGCCATCGATATTTTACAAATGACGCGGGAGTTGGACGGCCGCCCCGCACAGCAGTGATCTCAAATAAAGGCCGGCAAGGAAGGAATGACACCGTAACACTTAAATGAAGAGGGGGGAGCATTATGAAAAGAAAAGCAGGATTAACGGCGTTTGTGATTTCAATTGTCCTTTCAGTCTATTCTTTCACTTTTGCAGCGGAGCCGGTCAAGCTCAAGCTTGCAAACTATTTTCCGCCCACCCACATGAATTCGGTCATGATGGGCAAGTTCGCCGAAGAGCTGAACAAGAAGCTTGCCGGCAAGGTGGAGCTGACCCAGTATACCGGCAGCACGCTGCTTGCGGCGCCCAAAATGGCCGCCGGCGTGACCTCCGGCATTGCCGATATCGGCTTGTCAAACCTCTCCTATACACGGGGCCGTTTTCCCGTCATGGAGATCATGGAATTGCCCCTCGGGTTCCCCAGCAGTTGGATAGCGACGCACGTAGCCAATGACTTTCATAACAAATTCAGGCCCAAAGACTTCGATGCCTACCATGTGCTCATGTTGAGCACCTCTCCGATCAATGTCCTCCAGACACTGAATAAACCTGTGAAAACATTGGAAGACATCAAGGGGCTAAAGCTCAGGGGCACGGGGAGGCTCGGGGATCTCGTGAAGGCCCTCGGCGCCACACCGATCCCCGTTGAGACACCGGACCTTTACGATTCGCTGAAAAGGGGTGTTATCGAAGGCGCCCTGCTCCCCCTCGAAACCCTTAAGGGCTTCAAGACGGGCGAAGTACTGAAATATGTCACGGCGTCATGGAAGGTCGGAAGCGCCTATTGCTTCTATGTGTTGATGAACAAGCAAAAATGGGACAGCCTTCCCCCCGACGTCCAAAAAGTCATTGACGAATATTCCAGGGAGTTTACGGAACGGTGGGCGGTCGAGTGGAATAATATAGATATCGGGGGCAGGGATTTCTTTATCTCCAAGGGCGGCCAGATTGTGCCCATTTCCGATGCCGAAAGCGCCAGATGGATCAAAGCGGCCGAGCCGGTTATTGATGACTACAAGAAAGATTTGGTCTCCAAAGGCCACAAGGCCGGCGACATTGACGGCTGGCTGAGCTTCGTGCGTGAACGCATCGAATACTGGAAGGGTCAGGAAAAGATCAAGCAGATACCCACGTCGTATCAGTATTAGCGGCGGTGCGGTGCGGCATAGCGGCACAGTGTCCTGATTTGAGGCGCCGTTATTCCGGGGACAGGGGAATCCTGAATCCGTGACTTCCCGGCAGAGCAGAGAAGTCACGGATTCAGGCAGACCGGACTGTTGATTATCAAGCAGGTCATCATGCTGAAAGACAAAAGTATTTATTGGAATCCCTTGCTTGAAACCCTTTCACGCGAGAAGCTCCAGGCCCTGCAGTTGAAGAAATTCAGACGGATCGTGGAATGGGCATATGACCATTCCCCTTTTTACCGCAGGCATTATCAAGAGGCAGGGTTAGAACCCGGCGACATCAAAAGGTTTGAAGACATCCGAAAGGTACCCCGGATCGAGAAGGGGATGCTCCGGGATGTCCAGAAAAAAGAGCCATTTCCCTACGGAGACATGCTGGCCGTGCCGCGTGAACAGATCACTGTTTTCAGACAGACCAGCGGAACGACCGGCGAGCCGGTATACCAGGCCGACACAGGGCAGGACTGGGAATGGTGGGCGGAATCATGGTGTTATATTCTATATGCCCAGGGTTACAGGGATACGGACAGGGTTTTTATTCCCTTCGGGTACAATATCTTTGTCGCATTCTGGGCAATGCATTACGCTTCGGAGAAGCTCGGCTGCGAGACGGTGCCCGGAGGGGTCCTGGATACCGAAGCCCGGATTTTAAAGATGAAAGAACTCAGATGTACGGCTTTTGGCGCAACCCCGACGTATGTACTGGGGCTCGCCGACAGGGCGAGAAAGATGAACATCGATCCCGCAAAAGACCTTTATATCCGGAGGATAACCGTTGCCGGCGAGCCGGGCGGCAGCATTCCCGCAACCAAAAAGAGGATGGAGGATGCCTGGGGCGCAAAGGTCTATGACCATATCGGCGCTACGGAAATCGGGGCATGGAGTTATGAGTGCACAGCGCAGCCCGGGGGCCTGCATGTCAATGATGCTCTTTTTCTGGTGGAAATTGAGGATGTGGAAACCGGCGAACTGATTACAGAGCCGGGCAGGAGAGGCAAAATGGTCATCACCGCGCTGGACCGGATCGGCAAGCCCTGTATCCGATTCGATTCCAAGGACGTGATTCGGTGGAGCGGCAAGGAGTGCGATTGCGGCAGGACATTCCGGATGATAGACGGCGGGGTTGTAGGACGCGCCGATGACATCACCAAGGTGAAAGGCGTTCTTCTGGCGCCTACGGCCATTGAAGAGGCAGTCCGGAGCGTCCCTGAATTGGGGGATGAGTATGAGGTTCATGTAACAAAAAAAGGAGACCTGGATGAGATTGCGTTAAAGATAGAGATCCGCGAGGGGAAAGAGGGCGAACAGGAAGCAATCCTTGCCCGCCTGAAGGATCAACTGCGGATCAAGACCAACCTCGGCTATCAGATATCGGTGCATCCATTCCGCACCTTGCCCCGCTATGAGGTTAAGGCAAAGCGATTCAAAGACTTCAGGAAATATGAATGAAGGTGGATATGGATAATCTGGCGATTCAAGTTCAAGAGATGGACGGGATGATCCGGCAGATGCGCAAATTGGCGGATGAACTGCGCGAAAAGGCTCAGGGAATCCAGGCCGTGGAGAGGAACCTGGATCGAATCTCGGCGAACATCAGGATGCTGGAGATCAACGTCAGCGATGTGAAAGACTTGCTTTAGGTTGACTTATCCCCGTTATTCTCTATGATCCATTTCAACGGAGACACCGGATTTCATAAGGAGATGATCGAAGTATCGGGTTGATGGCCGTATTGTGGAGCATGGCCACCCTTCCATGTGCCTTCACGAAAAACTTCGGGCAGCTTTTCACGGCCAGAACCGCCATCGGCCTCGGCGAAGCAGGTCCAGCGGCGTTAAACGCTTTGGACCTGCAATGTTCAGGTTCTAAACAGCGTTTTGGCCCAAACGAAGGCTGCCTGCAGCGCCTCCGTAGGGCAGAGCGGAAAACATTCTTTACAGTCCCAGCACTCCTTCGATGCGATCTCGGGGATGAAACTGATCTCGCGCCTGGTTCCTCTGTCGATGAATCCAACGGCGTTTTTCTTCTTCACCTCGGCACAGTATCTTACGCACAGACCGCAATGAATGCAAAACGAGGACTCTTTTTCAAAACGGTCCCTGTCCGCTCCATACGCTTTCGCCAGTTCCTGCAGCGCGAAGGCATCCGGAGCATGGGCCAGAAACAGCTCCAGGATCATTTTACGGAGTCTATCGATCTTCTCCGATCGGGTTCTTACGACCAAATTTTTTTCCACCGGGTAAACGCAGGAAACAACGATCTGTGTCCCGCCGCGAACATCCACTTCTACGATGCAGATCCGGCAACCCCCATAGGGTTCCAGCTTCTCGTGGTGACACAGTGTCGGAATCGCTATCCCTGCACTTCGGGCTGCCTCCAGGACAGTCACCCCTTCCGTTGCTTTGACCTCTTTTCCATCGATCCGTAAAAGGATTTCGCTCATTTTTCTTTACTCTTTCTGACGATCGTTCTTGCGTCTTCAGGGATGGGCGCCGGAACAGGCTCGCCGGAAATCTTCCGCACCGCACCAAAGCGGGAGGGGCAAACTTCAAGGCAGGTTCCACACTTTGTGCATTTCTGCTGGTCGATGACATGGATCCGGTCTTTGCCGCCGATAACCGCCTCTGCGGGGCATTGCTTCAGGCAAATCATACAGGCCCGGCACTTGTCCGGATCAATATGGTACGCGATCAATTCCTTGCAGGACAAGGCCGGGCACCTCTTCTCCCTGATGTGCGCCTCATACTCCTCTCTAAAGTATCGCAACGTGCTGAGCGGCGGGTTCGGGGCGCTCTTGCCCAAAGCGCAAAGGGAGGCATCGACGGCTACCTCGCATAACTCCTCCAAAAGCTCGATGTCGCCCTCTCTTCCCTTTCCTCCTGTGATGTCATTGAGAATCTTAAGCATCTGCCTCATGCCTTCACGGCATGGGGTGCATTTGCCGCACGATTCATCGATGAGGAAGTTCAGGAAGTACCTGGCTACATCAACCATACAGGTATCTTCATCCATGACGATCATCCCACCTGAGCCCATCATTGAACCGACTTTGGTGAGTTCATCATAACCCACTTCCAAATCCAACAGTTTCTCGGGGATGCATCCTCCGGACGGTCCCCCCGTCTGCACGGCCTTGAACCTCTTGCCCCCGGGAATTCCGCCGCCGATCTTGTAGATAATATCTTTCAGGGTGATGCCCATCGGCACTTCCACAAGGCCGGTATTGGTGATCTTGCCTACCAATGAGAAAATCTTTGTGCCCTTGCTTCCTTCCGTTCCGAATTGCGTGAACCAGTCGGCGCCTTTGTTGATGATCAACGGCACATTCGCCCAGGTCTCAACGTTATTCAAAACAGTGGGTTTTCCCCAGAGGCCCACGATGTTGGAGCGGACATACTTCGGTCTCGGCTCCCCTGCCCTGCCCTCCAGAGCCGTCATCAGAGCCGTTGATTCGCCGCATACGAAAGCCCCGGCTCCCTGGTGCACTTTAACCGTGAAATCAAAACCTGAGCCGAGGATGTTTTTCCCCAGAAAACCGTACGCCTCCGCCTGTTTGAGCGCGATATTCAGATTTTCCACCGCCAGGGGGTATTCCTGTCGAACGTAAACATAGCCCTCGCGGGCGCCGATGGTATAGGCCCCGATCATCAACCCCTCGAGGATGGAATGGGGGTTTCCTTCCAAAAGAGCCCTATCCATAAATGCCCCGGGGTCACCCTCATCGGCGTTGACGATCACGTATTTTACCGGATCAGGGGCATTGCGGGATCCTTCCCACTTTCTGCCGGCGGGAAAACCGCCGCCGCCCCTTCCCCGCAGATTGGATTTTTTGATCTCCTCCAATACCTGCTCGGGGGTCATCCGGAAAAGAGCTTTCGATAGGGCCGAATAACCGTCGATCGCCAGATAGTCCTCGATGCTCTTCGGATCAATCTTGATGTTGCTGCCGAGGATGCTTCGTTCCTGATTCTTATAAAAGGGGATATCGGATTCATGGATCGCTTTTTCGCCCGTGGCCGGGTCAACATACAGCAGACGTTCGATAACCTTTTTTCCCTTGATGGTCTGCGAGACGATCTCGGGAACGTCTTCCGGCTTTACCTGGAGATAGCATATCTCCTCAGGATAAATAACCAGGACGGGTCCTCTCTCGCAAAATCCGGGACACCCGGTTCCTTTGGCATTCACCTCATTTTTCAAGCCTTGTTTTTCAATCTCCGCTTTAAACGCGGCGATGACCTCACCGGCGCCGGAGGCAAGACAGCCGGCGCCGGCGCATATTGAAATGCAGGACATGGGGGACGCCTTGCCGCAAGTCGTCCCCTTCTGCAGTATCTCCTGCCTGACCTTCTCCAACTCCTCGGGGGAGTTTATCCTTGGCATCATTTCCCCTTATTCATAGTTTTTGATCACGTCTGCCGTCTTGGATGGCGCCATATTGCCGTAAATCTTCCCGTCGACATCCATCACCGGTCCTAAAGCGCAGCAGCCCACGCAGTTCACGGTTTCCAGGCTGAACTTCAAATCCAGGTCCGTTTCGCCGGGTTTGATTCCGAGCAGGTCCTGCACATGGTCGAGGAGACGCGTCGCACCGCGGACATGACAGGCAGTGCCCACGCAAATGTGAATTTCATGACGTCCTTTCGGAACCAGACTAAAGGCTTTATAAAAGGTGGCGATATGCTGTATCCGGGCTAAAGGAACCTGCAATTTTTCGCTGACCCGCTCCAGGGCCTCCTTGGGAAGCCAATGATTTTCACTCTGGATCTCCAGCAATACCTGAATGAGTGAACTGGCGTCACACTGATGTTTGTCGATAATCTGATCGATTCTATCGTTATCCATGCTCGCTTTCCTGATTTGCCTCTTTCCGCTGATCCATGGCCCGCTCCATGGCCTCAGGCGAGAGCAAAACGCTTCCGGCTTTCATCGTATCTGACCAGGCCTTGCCTTGACGAACTGCTCATGTGTCTCGATACCTCAGACGGGGTCATGCCTAAAATCTCCGAGATTTTACCCGTCGGAAGGGGCCCTTCCCGCAAGAGCAGCATAATTCGGGTTATGGCCAATTTATCAACGATCAATTCCTTGAATAACCGGCTGAACTCGTCACCGGCGAAAAAGGCGTCAAACTCTTCTTCCGATGTAAAAGGGACCCTCAGCCTCTCCCTTTCCACCAGCCTGAGGTAGGGAACCAGTTGTGTAACGGCTTCAAGTTTGGCCTTCAGCGCCGTTTCGTCCATCCCTTCGGATTTGCCGAGAGGCCCCAACTCCCTCACTTTCTTGCCGATATCATTCATGACTTCGGCAAAGAGGATTCCTTCGCCGCCGGACATAAATTCAATCATCAGCCTTGCCGGGTTCAACCCGATGTGCTCCATGATCTTTTTTGATAGATGAACCATGCCCAAGGCATGGAAATTACCATGAGTGATATAACTGCATTCATTAAGACGACAACCGATGATGAACACCCCGTCCGCCCCTTTTGAAAAAGCCCGGAGCACAAAGGACAGGTCGACCCTGCCTGTGCACATCACGCGTATAAGCCTTATTTCAGTGGTATATTGCAGTCTGGAAACTCCAGCCAGGTCAGCAGCGCCGTATCCTCACCACTGGCATACAAAACCCAATATTCTTGGTTTGAATTTAAGTCCTGAACTCATGCGCTCCCACCTCCCTTCCAAAAAAATTCGGGTTCATTCATCTCTATTCTTCTATGCATCTCCAACAGCCGCATCGATTTGGCTTAAAAGATCTTCATCGGTAAAGTGCTTGAGTGAAATAGCCGCGGTCGGACAGACGGTGTTGCAGAGACCATCTCCTTTGCAGAGTACAGGATTGACCCTGGCTTTTCTGCCCGCCGGCGTATCATAAAACTCGATGGCGCCATAGGTGCAAACCGTGATGCATGCCCCGCAGGATATACAATCACTCTCATTGACCCCGGCAACGGAGCCGGAGGCGGTGACCGTATCATGGGAGAGAAGGGTCAAAACCCGCCCGGCCGCTCCATAAGCCTGGTTGATCGCTTCCGATATATGCTTCGGATAATGGGCGATGCCGCAGAGGTAAACGCCATCGGTGCCAAACTCCACCGGCCTTAATTTGACATGGGCCTCCTTGAACCAATCATCGGGTCCCAAAGAAACCTTGAACAACAGGGAAATCTCCTTGTTTCCGGCCGAGGGAATCACGGCGGCGGCCAAAGAAAGCAAATCCGCATCGATTGCCAGCTTCTTGCCCAAAACATAATCGGTCGCCGTAACCCTGAGCATGCGCCGCCCCTCTTCCTCAACCGCTTCCACCTGCGGTTTATCCTGCGGCTCATAGCGGATGAACCTTACATCCTTGTTGGATGCATCCCGGTAATAATCATCACTAAACCCATAGGTTCGCATGTCCCGGAAGAGAATGGTCACATCCGTCAGGGGATTCATCTCTTTCAGTTTCAAGGCGTTCTTGACGGAGTTGCTGCAACAGATCCGGGCGCAGTAATTTCGATCCTCGTTTCTGCAGCCCACGCATTGGATCATCACCACGCTCCGGGCATTCATCACCTTTTCTTCTCCCCGGGCGATCCGCTCCCCCAACTCCAGATTAGTCATGACCCGATCATCTTCCCCATAAAGATATTCGGTCGGTTTATATTCATCGGCGCCGATGGCGATGACGGCCGCCCCATGCTTGATCTCGGTGACCCCCCGGTCCGACTTCACCTTGGTTACGAAATTCCCCACATAGCCTGCAGCCTCCGGGATCGTGGCGTCCGTATAAACATGGATCAAGGGGTGCCGGTAAACCTTGCGTATCATATCATGCAAATAGGCCTGAACATCCAGTCCTTCCAGCGTGGAATGAATTCTTCGCGCCGTCCCCCCCAGGTCCGTCTCCTTTTCCACGAGGTAAACCTCATGTCCCTGCTTCGCTATGGAAAGAGCGCAAGTCATGCCGGCGATGCCCCCGCCAACCACCAGTGCGGACTTGTTCACAGGCAGATCGAATTCCTGCAACGGCTTCAAACGGCAAACACGCGCCACCGACATCCGGATGATATCCTTTGCCTTCTGGGTAGCCTCTTCCTTTTCCTTCGTATGGACCCAGGAACAATGTTCCCTGATATTCGCCATATCCAGGTAATATTGGTTGATTCCCGCCTCCCGCAGGGTGTCCCGGAACAGCGGTTCAAGGGTCCTGGGGGAGCAGGCGGCGATCACCACGCGATTGAGTTTTTTTTCTTTCGCCAGGTCCGATATTTGTTGGGCGGAATTGGTCGCACAGGAAAACAACTGCTCCTGGGCGTAGACAACATTGGGCAAGGTCAAGGCATATTCCACGGTGGAAGGAACGCCCACGATCCTGCCGATGTTGGCCCCGCAATGACACACAAAAACTCCGATCCGCGGCTCCTCCCGGGAGACATCCCTTTCCGGCGGATAGATCCTTTCTTTGGACAGCTCTCCTCGCCGGTAGTCCAGGAGTTCACCACATTGGGAGCCGGCGGCGCTGGCGGTGAAAACCGATTCGGGAATATCCGTAGGGCCCTGAAAGGCGCCGCTCACAAAGATCCCGGGTCTGGTGGTCTCCATGGGATTGGAAGAATTGGCTTTACAGAATCCGTGGGCATTGAGTTCGATGCCGAACTTGTTCGCCAGGCCCTGCACGTCGGCAGGCGGGTTCAGGCCAACGGACAGCACCACCATATCGAATTCTTCCTCTTTTACCCCTTCGTCGGGTGTAGAATACCGTATGGTGACGCATTTTGTTTCCGGATCCTCTTTTGCGATCGATACGTAACTCCTGAAAAATCGAACGCCGGGAAGGTTCTCCGCTCTTTCGTAGAATCGCTCAAAATCCTTGCCATAGGCACGGATATCGTTATGGAACACCGTACACTCGGCCCCGGCATCATGTTCTTTTGTCAAAATTACCTGTTTCTGGGTATAGGTGCAGCATACGGCGGAGCAATAGCTGTTTTCGCCCGGGGTAACCCGCCGGGAGCCGACGCATTGAAGCCAGGCTACCCGATGGGGATGCTTCATGTCGGAGGCGCGCAATATCTCGCCCTGATAGGGCCCGGTGGCGCATAACAGCCGCTCATAGTCCATGCTGGTTACCACGTTGGCAAATTGTCCGTATCGATATTCCTCCCTCACTTTCGGGTCAAACGGCTCAAGGCCGGAAGAAAGAATGATGGCCCCTACATTGACTTCCAACTTCTCCAGTTTTTGATTGAAATCGATGGCCTTGTTCTTACATGCTCCTTCGCAAATCCGACATTTCTTCTCTTTCAGGTAAAGACAGCTTTCATCGATATAGGTGACCAGCGGAATGGCCTGGGCGAAATAGACATGTACGGCTTTATTATCCGATATTTCCTGATTATATCGATCAGGGTATTTGACCGGGCAGTATTCTACACAGGTCGTACAACCCGTGCATTTGCTCTCTAT
>CAYSSF010000059.1:0-18926 GCA_964433455.1 uncultured Syntrophaceae bacterium | reverse complement strand
TTCTCTCGGCCTTGGTCGTGTTGGGGCCGTTCGCGCCGCAGACCACCAGCGCGGCGCGGACCTTCCCGGCGTTGGCCGCATGGATGGCATTCTCCAGGGCCGCCGGGACCAGGATGTCGCAGTCGAGTTCCAGAACGGCCTTGCCTTCCTCGGCCCCGGGGATCCGCCGTTCGACGCCGGTTTCACAGCCGAACACCGAACCTGCGCTCCGGGCCGCCCGGAGCAGCTCGGCCGGGTCGAGGCGGCCGGTCAGGGCGCCGTCCCGGTCGGCCACGGCCGCAAAGATCACCGGATACCGGGCCATCTCCTCGATGAAGGAGCCGCCGACCTTACCGGATCCCTGCACCACGATCCTTTTATCCCGGAGCAGCTTCGGAAATACCTCCTCATCGAGCGTCCGCCAGGTTTCGTCCATGATCGGCCCCGCAGCGTCCTCACGGTCCGCCGCCGCCAGCAGGGCGGACTCGTTCACCCAGGCCAGACGCTCCAGGAGACATCTCTCCCCGGCGGTCGGCTCCTCGACCGGCTTCCAGCGGCCGTCCAGGTAGAGCCGGGTCACGGCGGCAAGCAGGGCATACCGCAGGCCGCGTCCGGTCGCGCCGCCCCGGGCCTCGATCCCCATGCGCGGTTTGCCCGTGATCTGGGGTGCAGCCACATGTTCGAGATACCCCTCGTTCATGGCCAGCTCGCGCAGGATGCACTCGTCGTGCCAGTCCACGTCGAAGTTTCCGCTCAGGACGGCGCGGGCCTCGGCAAGGGTGAGCACCTTGTTGCCGAGAAAGGCGACGTTTTTCTTCAATCCGTAAGCAATCATGGCCAGGTCGTGCAGGGCCGACTTGAATCCTTCGAAGAGCAGGCCGATCTCCTGCGGACCGCAGCCCACGTCGCCGGCCGGGACGTCGCGGACCGGGCCGGTGACCAGAAAGAGCGAGCGTCCGAAGTTGGTGAGGGTGTCGGAGTAATCGAGGCGGGCGTCGCCGAAGTCCCGCGGGTTAAGCTTGAGACCGCCCTTTCCGCCGCCGAACGGGACCTTCGAACGGGCGCATTTCCAGGTCATCATGAAGGCGAGGGCCGCGACCTCGGTGAACTCGACGATCGGGTCGATCCGCAGACCGCCCTTGGCCGTCCCGCGGGCGGTGTTGTGCCGCGTCCGAAACCCCTCGGTGACCGCGATTCGCTGGCCGTGCTTGGTGTCTACCCAGAACTCCTCGAAGGCGTCAAATCCGAGCAGGCGCCTCATGATGCGTGGGTTGTCCGACAGGCCGAGCGCGTCGGCCGCCTCCAGGAAATCGCTCAGGGCGTTGAGGAGGAAGTTCCCGAATTCGGCGGTGTTCCCGGTGTCGGCGTTAACGTCGGTGTAGGCGCGCAGGCGCGCGAGCAGGCCGAAGGTCTCCTCCGGGGATGGATCGCGCCGGCTCAGGCCGCGCAGGATCGATTCGATGTCGGCCAGAAGCCGGTTGCCCTCCGCCCCGTCGCCGCCTCGCTTTGCCATCCCTGCCAAGACCTTTACCAGCGGGGTGACGTCCACACAGGGATCAAGATAGAAGGTCATGATCCCCACGGCCGCCCCGCCGCCCGGGGGGGGCGTGAACCGGTCGTAGTAGGAACGGTTCATGTTGATGTCGAGGCCGCGCAGCGCCTCGAACACCTCCAGGATGAAGTCGATGTCGGGCTCTTCGACGCCGAGGTGGAAGCGGGTCTCGCGCGGGGAGAGCCGTTCGCAGGCCTCGCCCGTTTCCCCCTCGGTGCTCTCCCTGCCGACATAGAACCCGCCGCCGGCGCGGACATTCTCGAAAATGAGGCTGTGCCGGAAGACGCGGCGGGGTACGGCAAAGCTGTTGGTCTCTTCGTTGAGGTAGTTCGCCGGAAGCGCGGCGATGAACTCCTCGACGCGGCGGTGGCCGAGGTCAGCGGCCCGCTGGCGAAGCTCGGCCAGGAGCCTCGCCGCGGCGGCTTCTTCGTCCCGGCTCATGGGGATCCGTTCCGCACCGGCCTTTTCGATGGTGATCATCCGGATTCCCGAGCGGGTTTTCAACGAATCATAGGAGACGATGTCGATTGAGCGGTTCTGGTCCAGAATGGTCTTGAGCTTTCCGGGAAAATCACGGCCTACATTCAGGAAATAGGTGATCTTTTTTCCGTCGAGGCTGGTGTGCGTGAGGTATTCGTCCTTGGCGGAAAGGAGTTGGCTGACGATGAACAGGTCGCTCGCCACGTCCTCGGCGCGGTTCGAGTGGAAATACCAATTCGGCAGGAAATCATGTTCAAAAAAGGTATCGATGATCTTGCCGACCGTGTTGGGTTCCATCCGGTAGAGGTCTTCCAGCAGGTGGCGGACTTCCCTCTTTTTCGATTCGCGTTCCCGCCGGCTGCGGGCTTCGATCGGCTGGATTTCCGGTTGCATGGTTCCCCCTATTGAATTGAGTTGAGGTCGGGTAGAAATACGGTGTGCGCATGTTTAGGGCAACGCCTTCCATTGTTTCCGCCATTTCCAGCTTCGTGGCAAAGAGACGCCAGGCCATGCATCACGTTTCCGCAAGCCCCCCATTTCATCCCGGACGGTCGGATTTCCCGAGTCCGGTTGGCGATCTTGATCATTCTCACTTTTTCCCTATGGGACCTTTCCAGTCACATCGAAACTTAAGCGCTAACCCACATACGCCCCTCATGTGATTGGTTTATCCTATAGCTCGGCATCAGCATGTGCTGTTTTACCAAAGATCAGGGATTTCTTCTTCACTCTTTATAATCGGTATCTTTGGCTTTTCGATCATCGGAATATATTTAAGGCCGTTCCCAGTATTAATTAACAGGACCCTCTCTTCCTTTTTAATCCAACCCTTCTTCATTAAATGATTTAATGCCGCAAATGTCGTTGCTCCTTCAGGACATATATATAGACCCTCTTTCGCTGCGACTTCATATTGCATGCTTTTTGTTTCCTGCAAATTAACTGTTAAAGCAATGCCCTCTGTTCTACGAAGGATATCTAACACCATAAAATCGCAACGCGGTTTGGGCGACCGAATTCCTCCTGGAACATCTTGAATGCTTTCCCAAACTTCACATTGATCTCTATTTTCTTTAAACGCTTTCACATAAGGAGCGCATCCCTCTAATTGAACGACAACCAGACGCGGAGTTTTGTTAGCGGAGATCCACCCGATCTCGGAAAGTTCAGAAAATGCCTTCCAAATTCCTACAATTCCTGTTCCAGACCCTGTGGGGTAAACGATGACATCGGGGAGTTCCCATTCGAACATCTCCGCTATTTCCAGCCCCATGGTTTTTTTCCCTTCAACACGGTATGGCTCTCTAAAGCTGTTCACGTTAAATATTCCCTCTTTTTTTGAAAAACGGTCAACAATCCCCCCGAACTTATGAATCGGCATGTCAAAAAGAAGGACGTGAGCCTTATTGAGCCAACATTGAACAAGGCAGCTTTCTTGAACATCATGCGGCAAAATAATGTAGATGTCTATATTAGACTTAGCGCAATAGGCTGCCCAGGCTGCTGAAGCATTGCCCGTACTATTTAAAATAACTGCTGGTATTTTTTGCTCGACTGTTTTTGAGACACCCACCGCCGCACCTCTGTCCTTAAATGTACCAGTGGGATTCTGGCCTTCGTTTTTTAAGAACAAATGATCGATGCCAACCAACCTTTCCATTTGTTTCATTTTTATTATGGGCGTGTAACCTTCTCCCAATGATATAATATTATTGTAATTTATAACAGGCAACAACTCCTGATAACGCCAAATCGTTCGTTCCCTTTCTTTAAACAAATTCTTTTTTACCTCGTTTTTTATACGTTTTAAATCATACCGGGCAAGAAGTGGATACCCACATGAACACGTACTCTGAATCTCCATAAAAGGATATCGCTTAAGACAGCGTGAACATTCCAAGTATTGTATGAAACTCATTCTGCGAGTTCTCTCCTTCCACGATTTTGCAATGGTTCCATCATTTCACACGGGGAACAATTGCAGGACACCATATTTGCACAATTATTACACCGGCAACTAAATATAGCAACGCATGATCGACATTTACAGGAAATACGGACATTGCGCAGATTTAATGGTCATTTTTAATTGGCGGAGTAATAATTAATCCAAGAGTTAAGGTCGTGGGGTGGAGCCAGACCCCCGACCCCACCCCTGTTCCAAGCCACGTTAGTGAAGTGAAAATCATTATCCACATGATATTATCAAGACCATAGGGGATAACCCGCATCACTTTTGCGCCAAGATTTTACCACCCTGGGCTGTTCCGGAACTTACCCCCGTGAACCAATATCAGCCACCAATCGAGTCTATTGTATTAACGTTGGGACAGAATTGATAATTCTATCTTCTTAAGTCTTTTTTGATCTTATCCCACAACTTGGTGACCGTGTCGAAATCTTTTGTCGCTTCCTCTTGATCGATTTCCATTATTTTAATTGCCTTCAAAGAAGGCAGTTTAACAATCTTGTCTATCTCAATATCGCTTCTTGTCGGTCTTCTAAAGCTCTCTTTTAGTAAGGCTTCTTGCACCTCTTTTGAACAATAAAAATCATAGAGTAAACGCGCTTCATTTATGTTCTTCGAACCTTTAATTAGCACGACACCTTCAGGTGACAAAAAAGTGCCATCTTCAGGATAGGCTAACCCAATTTCTTTAGCCCCGCCTGCAACATAATCGTATGCCGAATATTCCATCGTGATTCCTAGAGGATATTCTCCCATTCCGACACCTCTATAAATGGCACTGGCATCATTAAGTTCCTTTGCAACTTTTAATAACTTGCTTAATCCTTCCTCTCCAAACTTCTTGTATAATCCGTAAACCTGAAGATAGGCAGAACTGGAAGTTTTTGGATCACCTATAACAACTTTATCTTTCCACTTTGGATCAAACAGATCAGTCCATTTTTTGGGAAGCTCATTTTTGTCGACTAATTTTGTATTATACATGATAACCATGACGTGTACGTTTACGCCCGTCCAGAGATTATTCTTCTCTATGAACTGCTTTTGGAGTCCTTTAGACTCAGGGGAAACATAGGGCGCCAAATAATCTTTATATGCTCCTAACGTACCAAACCCTCCGCTCCAAAATACATCTCCTAAAGGATTATCTTTCTCTGCCGCAATACGTTTCATCAGTGCACCAGATCCGGCGCGCACAACAGAGACCTCAATATCGGGATATTTTTGCTTGAACATATTTACTGTTAAATCAATAGCGGACTGCTTATTCGACGAATATAAGACAACTTTTTTGTTGGCTGAATAACTGCTCGATGGAAAGAAGATCCCCGCGGTGATGAACAACATTAAATACCCAATTATAAGGCTTTTATTGAGAAAACCATTACTCTGATTCATACGACACCTCCTTAATTATTTTGACGTACGTTTAGTTTGGCACCAACAATCAAATTCTAACCTTTCATTTTTCTATTTGGATGAAAATACGTCAATTTTGAATACTTTCATCACAATCAGTAAAGGTAAAAGAATTGCTGTTATGAGGATTGAGCCATAGGCAGATGCAGTTCCCAAGTCCCCGCTATCAACCTGGTGAAATATTTTAATCGGCATCGTCGACCATTCGCCAGAATACAATACTATTGTAGCACTGAATTCTGAAAGAGTAGTCACCCACATCAGAAGTGCACCAGCAATCATACCAGAAGCCATGAGTGGCATAATGATTTTAAAAAAAGTTTTAAAAGGTGGTACGCCCAAACTGATTGAGGCTTCTTCTATAGAGAATTTGATACTATAAAGAACAGAGGAACATGCCCTTATGCTAAACGGCACCTTTCGTATAAAATAAGCCAACATCATGATGCCCCAGCCTCCTGTTAAAACAAGCCAACCTTTGTTGAAAGAGCTGATTAAACCAATACCCATTACAGTTCCGGCAACCGCTAACGGGAACGTGGCAAGGATGTCCAGAACATATGATACTTTGGATTTTTTTCGAACGAGAACATAACTGACCAAAGTAGCAAAAATGAATCCTATTAATGTAGCCAAAGAGGCCAAAAAGAATGAATTATAAATTGCTCTCGGAGCCATATTCAATATCGTTCTGTAACTTTGTAAGCTAAATTCCCCAAAGTACATAACAGGGCCCCTTGTTTTTACAAAAGAGGCAAAATAAGTTATTAAAACGGGAGAGAGGGATAATACAATAATAGTAAGGCAGATCCCTAGGATGATAAATTGGTAGAGAGGACGTAGCGTCTTGGGTTGAGGAGCTCTCCTAGAGGTCATATGATAAATCTTTTTTTCTACAATACGTTTTTGAATAATCAAGACGATAGTAGTAAGCATCAAGAGTATTATAGATAGTGTGCTTGCCATTTGTTGATTATCTCCTCCCATTTCTCTCATGAATTCTTTATAAGCAACCACTGAGAGGACAGGAACATCTTCCCCTAGAAATATTGGGATGCCAAAATTTTCCATTGCAAGCGTAAAGACCACAAGGCCACTCGCCAAGATGGAAGGCGCGATGACAGGAAATGTGATGGTCAAATAAGTGCGCAACGGACTTGAGCCCAAATTCTTTGCAGCTTCTTCCAAAGAGGCATCAATTGAACCCATTGCAGAAGAAACCATTAAAAAAACATAAGCATAATTTTGTAGGATAAGTATAAAAATTATGCCACCCCATCCATAAATGGTAGGTATTTTTATACCTAGGTCACTAATATATTGATATAAAACACCACTTCTGCCCATGAGAAGAATCCACGAATTAGCTACAATAACGGTAGGAAGCACAAAGGTCAAGAGGGGTAAGATCTTCACGAGAGATTTGAAAGGAAATTCATATCGAGCAACTAAAAAAGCCATTGTCATTCCAATCACGATGCTCCCAACGGTTACAACTGCACTGATAAGTAAACTGTTAATCATTGAGGAACGGTATAAGCTGTCTTTTAAAAAAATATAGTATCCCTCTAAAGTTAGTTTTCCCGTTGTCGGCGATACGAAACTAAATTTAAACAGAGAAAGCAGCGGATAAAGCACAAAAAGTATGAGAATAGCAAAAGCAAAGAGCGTAAATAGATTCCAAAAGTTGATTCTGTTCAATTTCATACTCTGGTCCTATCTTTCATAAATACAAAAAGATTCTGGTATCTTTAAATATACCTCTTCGCCCTCTTTCTTTATTTGTGCGCCGCTAGTATTTAGTCTTTCAACATTAATAACTTTATGGTTAAAAACAACCACTTTGTATTTTGTCAACGGCCCGGTGAACAAAACGCTCTGGACGTATCCCCTAATTTTATTCAAGCAACTGTCATTCCGATCAATAATTTCAATTTGCTCAGGCCTAAAACAACATGTAATTCGAGATAAAGGGGCGATTTTCGCTGAGGTTTTTATAACTTCTCCATCAATATTAAGGTCTGATATTTTTTCAGCTGCGTTATAGCTAATGACTTCCGCGTCAAGTAGATTAGGCGATCCCATGAATTCAGATACAAATCTATTACAGGGATTTTGATAAATCGAAAGAGGGGTCGCAACTTGTTCGATATGACCATCTTTTAAGATGGCAATCCTGTCCGAGATAGAGATTGCTTCTTCTTGATCATGGGTGACTAAAATGGTTGTAATCCCGACGTCCTTCTGCAGATGTTTGATGACTTCTCTCATATTGATCCGCAGATTTGCGTCTAAATTGGACAAAGGTTCATCCATCAGAAGCACTTCAGGTTCAATGACTAGTGCTCTTGCTAATGCAACACGTTGTTGTTGTCCTCCGCTAAGGGCGCTTGGAGCTCTGTTTTCAAATTCCAACAATCCCACTTTATCTAAAACCGAATGAACCTTCTTGCCGATATCGTTGCTATTCACGTTTCTTGCTTTTAAACCATACGCAACATTTTCATAAACATTTAGATTTGGGAACAAGGCGTAATCTTGGAAAACCATTCCGGTATTTCTTTTATGGGCAGGGAGATCCGTAATACACTTGTCATCAAAGTATAATTCCCCTTGGTCAGGTTCAACAAAACCAGCGATAATCCTGAGAGTTGTCGTCTTTCCACATCCACTCGGCCCGAGAAGCGTGAAGAATTCACCTTCTTCAATTTTCAGGCTTACATCATCAACCGCCTTTAGCCGCCCATATTGTTTAGAAATCCTATTCAGTTTTACCTGTGCCATAACCGGGCTCCCATGACTGAGTCAAAATTCATCTTTTACTCACTGATCGACACATCCAAATCCTTATCTCAATTGGTTGATGGCTTCTTTGATTCTACCGATACCGATTTCGATATTTTTCATGTTGGTGGCAAACGATAATCGAATAAAATGATCTGATCCAAAAGCCTTTCCAGGGACTACGGCAACACGCGCTTCGTCTAAAAGAAAGGAGCAAAAATCGATTGAATTTTCGATGACCTTATTCTGATATCTCATTCCAAATAATTTGGATACATCTGGAAATGCATAGAAGGCTCCTTCCGGGAGCCTGCAGGAAATATTTTTCATTGAACTTAATTCTTTTACAATATAATCTCTTCTTTTTTTAAATTCATCTCTCATTAGGATAACACTCTCTTGAGGACCATTAATCGCTTCGACCGCTGCCATTTGGGCTATGGAATTAGGATTCGAAGTAATTTGTCCTTGAATTTTGTTCATCGTACTGATAATTTTTTGGGGGCCTGCAGCATAGCCGATCCTCCATCCTGTCATTGCATAGGCTTTAGATACTCCGTTTATAACAATAGTCCTCTCTTTTATCTCATTGCCTAATGAGGCAATGCTGATAGGGTTAATTCCTTCATAGGATAGCTTCTCGTAAATTTCATCGGAAACGATGTAGAGGTTATTTGTCAAACAAACTTCAGCAATCTTTTTCAAATCTTCCTTATTCAATACCTTCCCTGAAGGGTTGCATGGACTATTCAATATCAAGGCTTTTGTTCTTGGAGTGAGGGATCGTTCCAGTTCATCTTGGGATAAATTAAAATCCTCGTTTTTTGAGGTATCGACGATGACAGGTTTTCCACCTGCCAACTTAATCTGATCGGGATAGGTCACCCAATAAGGCGCCAAAACAATGACCTCATCACCTTCTTCAAAAAGAACCTGGGACAAATTATACAAGGCATGTTTCGCACCGCAAGAAACGATAATTTCTGAATCGGAATAAAGGAGATTATTTTCCCTTTCCAATTTCTCTCGGATGGCTTTTTTTAATTCAGGTATTCCTGAAACGGTCGTATATTTTGTGAACCCTGCCCGCATGGATCTGATTGCCGCTTCTTTGATATTCTCCGGTGTATCGAAATCTGGCTCCCCAAAGGAAAAACTAAGAATGTCGATACCCTTTGCCTTCATCGAATTAGTTTTCTCACTAATTGCAATGGTAGCGGACTCACTAATTCCTTTTATTTTTTTTGAAATACTTTGATCATGATCGATCTGAATTGCCATAAATCTCTCCTCTCCGGAATTGATGCCGATACCTTTATCACCCTTTCTTTGGTTCAGGAAAGACGTCCTCCCTCTTTTTCATATTTCAGGCCAAGTATTTTTTCTCTTTTCCCTTCATCTGGGGAACCCCTTGGAGGTCAAAAATGTGGCTGACCGGTACCATCATGGGGTCAATCGTGTGAATTCCCCCCACCCTCCCGATCTCCTCCAGCAACGCCTCCTGGGCTTTCACCGATGCCCGCATCGGCTGGTTCGCGTAGATGAACAACTTCACTTTTTTCAGTTTTTCGACCTCTTGCAGCGTCAGGGACGGATAGTTTGTCGGCACCAGCGCGATCGGCGCCGGCTGATCCCAGTTCCGGATGAACTCGAGGATCTCGTCGGGCTGCTTCGCCTTGGAGTGCATCAGGATGCAGTCCGCCCCGGCTTCGGCGTAGCGCCGGGAGCGCT
Source organism: uncultured Syntrophaceae bacterium (assembly GCA_964433455.1). Taxonomy (GTDB): domain Bacteria; phylum Desulfobacterota; class Syntrophia; order Syntrophales; family UBA5619; genus UBA5619. The sequence goes on along the minus strand of CAYSSF010000059.1, from coordinate 9,012 downwards.
TCATCGCCTCTTCCTGCCCCCATCCGGCGATCAGGGCTTCCACGCGGGCAATGACGATAAACTCCCCATTCCGCTGGTGGTCCTTGGCGGCCCTGATCTTCCCGACAAACTCGTCGATGGGGGCCAACTCCTGTCGTCCGCCGTCAAGCAAGCTGTTGTCCTTTGGGAACTTCTTGTCCTCGATTGAAATCCCGACGATCCCGGCTTCTTCGAATTTTTTCACCGCGTACATGAGATTGTTTGCATTGCCATAACCCGTATCACAGTCCGCAATGACGGGGATCGAAACAACCTCATTCATGCTTCGGGCAACCTCGCAGTACTGACTCATCGAAATCAGGTTGGCATCGGGAACGGCGAATGAGGCGGAAACGCATAAACTGCTGGACCAGATAAAATCGAAACCGGCGCGTTCAATGAGCTTGGCGCAGAGGGCATCCCCGGCGCCGACACCGACGCCGACACCGGGATTCGTCAGTATATCTCTCATCCTTTTCAGCTTGCTGTCGTTCAGCATACGCCCTTTCCCCTCCTATCAAGTTTGGAGAATTTCAATGGCCTCACCATAAACCCATTATTTTATGTGTCAAACTCATAGATTTGATCATGGTCATAGAAATATATTATCGTGGTCTATAAATTATCTAAACCCGCGGCGAAGCAAAAATGTGGTAGGTTGAAAAATATGGACACCAATGTTTAGGTAAGCAACCAAGACGGAGGTGTGGAAATGGAAAGGATACCGAACGGGCGATACACGAAAGAGTTTCGAGAGGAAGCGGTAAAGATGGTGACGGATGGCGGCTTGTCCGTGCTCACCTGAGGGAGGTTGAGAGGAAATTGGCGAAAGTAGAAAGCGGGATCTGTCCCTGGCTAAACTGGAGCGAGACATCATAAAAACGCGGCCGCGTACTTTGCCAAGGCGTCGCTGTACGGTTTTATGCCACGGATTCAGGGATGATCCAAATCTGCCTTGTTTTTTAAATACTCTTTTAATTTTAAGGTGGGAAGGCTCAAGCTTTCTTCCGATTTGTAAACTACAAAAAAATCCCTTATCAAGCCGACATCCTTCAACCGGACCTCTTTGAGAAGCCCCAACTCAACCTCGGACCGAATGGCCAACCGCGAAAGAATCGAAAAACCCATTTCTCCAATCACGGCCATCTTGACGGCCTCTGAGCTCCCGAGAACAATAACCGGTTTCAAATCCTCCCATTTGCAGGAAAGACCGAGGGATTTTTGGAAAAATTCCCGGGTTCCTGATCCTATCTCCCTCGAGATAAAGTCCTCTTCACAAAGCTCATCCACGGTAATCGCATCTTTCTTGCACCATGGATGGGAAGGATAAACCACGGTCGTCAAATGATCCCTGTAGAAAGGAAAGGCGACCAAATTCTTTGATGGAATGGGTTCGGGCACAATCGCCAACTCGATGACCCCTTTTTCAAGGAATCCTAATACCTCTTTGCTGTTCCCCACCAACATGGATAGGTTTACCTTGGGATACATTTTTTTAAAATTGCCGAGAATTCTGGGAAGAAGATATTTCCCCATGATTAAAGCGGCACCCAGATGAATATCTCCCGCCATCTGATTCGAGCTCTCATGTATTTCCCACATCGCTTTTTGATACAGGAGATTAATCTCTTCCGAATACCGCAAAAAGACTTTCCCGGCATTCGTCAGTTCTACCCTATTTCGATCCCTGTTAAAAAGTTTTGCCTTGAGGAGACTCTCAAGATTCTTGATCTGGTGGGTGACCGCAGGCTGAGAGAGGTTCACTACCTCGGCAGCCTTGGTGAAACTATTCATTCTGGCTACGGTCAGAAAAACCTTTAAAGTAAAATCCATCATCAGAAAATTCGCCCCCTGATCCTACCATTCCCGGTGAGTCTCGCGACTTACCCTAACCCAACACTCCCATAAGCACAAGTGAATTTCTCTGTGCTTCATGCTTAAGGATAGTCGGCCGAGAGGTGCGTCAGGTTTAATTTCTATCCAGACCGCCGCGGCGCCCCGCACCTACTCTGCCATGTGCATCGTAAAGTAATAACTGACGACGGTCAACAGGGCGAACGCAGCCAACATCCACAACACCTCATCGTAGTTTCCGAAAGAGGATCAGACGAAGGAACCGATCAGCGGACCAAGCGCCCACGATGGAATCCCTGCTCCAGCCTAACTCTTGTTCGATGGGCGCAATGAGAACCGAGATCGCATAGTAGATTGTACCCCAGGAAATGATCTCCGTGACTGAAAGGGCCCAGACCGCGGGCCAGGCAGAGGGTGCGTGGGGCATACCCGGCTTTGCGGCGGGTAGATCGGTCAAGCGAGCCCTTCGCGGAGACTCCGTTCCCGCTTTTTCAGCTCCGTCCAGGCCTCAGATACCGCCTGTTGCGTCTCCCCCGGCGAACACCCGTTCCAGATGACGATATCCGCCCAGCGGAGTTTCTCGTCGATCGGCATCTGTGCGGCAAGCCTCCGCTCCGCCTCTTCCCGGCTGAAACCGTCGCGCGCCATCACCCTTCGAATCTGCTCTTCGGGCGTGATGTAGACGAGGAGAACCAGATCGACCATCCCCTTCATGCCTGCCTCGATGAGCAACGGAATGTCGGACACGACGATGGCGTCCGCGCGCCTCTCCCGAATCTCCGCCAGACGCCTTTGCCATTCCTCAAATACCGCCGGATGGACAAGGCGGTTGAGGAGTTCCAGTTTCTCCCGATCGGCAAAGACCGTTTCGCCCAGCTTGCGGCGATCGATCGAAAGGTCCTCACGGAGAATCTCCTCTCCAAAATGGCGGATGATCTCCTGCCAGACCGGCCCTTCCGGATCTTGGACGGCATGGGCCAGCTCATCGAAGTCGATCAGAACGGCCCCCTTCTCTGCCAACATTCGGGCCACCGTCGATTTGCCGCTGGCGATGCCGCCGGTCAGGCCCACATTCAGCATTGCACTCCGCATTTTTTCAGGTTCCGTATGAAGATGATCCGCAACCCTTCGAGGGTCAGCATCTCATCGACCATGTCGATCTGTTTCGCCACGCCGGCGATCAGATTCGCAAGTCCCCCGGTCGCGATAATGAGCGGGTTGGAAGCGCTTTCCGCCTTCATCCGCTCGACAATTCCATCGACAAGCCCCGCATAGCCATACATGATGCCCGCCTGCATGCCGCTCACCGTATCCTTGGTGATGATCAAGCTGGGTTTGCAGAGTTCCACACGGGGAAGCTTGGAAGCCCTTTCGAAGAGGGCCTCGCTGGAGATCATGATCCCCGGAGCGATGCAACCGCCCATGTATTCCCCATTGGCTGAGATATAATCGAAGGTTGTCGCGGTTCCAAAATCGACGATGATCATCGCCCGCTGGTATTTTTCGTAGGCGGCGACGGCATTGACGATCCGGTCCGCCCCCACCTCCTTGGGGTTGTCGTAGAAGATGGGCATGCCCGTCTTCACACCGGGTCCAACGATGAGCGGTTCGATGCCGAAATATTTCAGACAGAGCGGCAGAAGGATATTCAGCATCGGCGGAACGACACAGGAGATGATGATGTCCGTGATCGCCTTCGAACTGATCCGGCTGTTCTTATAGAGGTTCAGGATCAGCATCCCGTACTCGTCGACGGTGTGATCGATGACCGTCCGGACCCGCCAGTCGTGGACCAGTTTCTCCCCGTCGTAAAGACCCAGCACCGTATTCGTGTTTCCCACATCGATGGCCAGAAGCATGTTTTTACCCCTTGATGATCTTAGCGTCGCCTCGCATGTGCTCCGCCTTGAACAATAAAAGTGATGTCGCGCCAATATCGTCAGAAATCAGTATTGTCATCAGATTTCAAGCCTGCGCCGGCAAAGAAAATTCCATTATTGCTCTATGCAGCCCTGGCTGCTCCGCGAGGAGCGGGGGCGCCTTGCAAAAGACCTTGAGTACTAAGGTCTTCGTCAATATCCGGCCAATGAATTCCATACCCTGCTCCGGCGATGCGCCATTTTGCCCGCTGCTCAGGCGTAGCGTGCAGCAAACGCGGGTACCAGGCCAGGGGAACCGTTATGGTTCGTCCGTCGAAAAGATCAACACTGATCGCGTCGTCAGTAAAGCGTACGTCGGTGACACGCTCACCTGCTTTAGGTTCCAAAGTAGTCATTCCACGCCTCCAATAATGCGTTTTGGCGCTCCGATGTGAGCGTTTCCAATTTCCTTAACTCCCTCGCCGGAAAACCGAGATTGTATGCCAATGCCACGGGATCGAGCCAGAACTTGGCTGAAAGGTCATCCCTGTCAACATGCACATGCGGCGGTTCGTGCAGGTCGTGGCTGACAAAGTAAAACCTGTACGGACCGGACCTTAACACTACTGGGGACATTTTCCCATACCTCGTTTATGCTGTTAGCGAACGGCGTGGTATGATATAAAATCATGGCGACAGGCACGCTATTTCTTCCACCTTCCTCCTGGCAATCTGCGATCGTTTATCAAAGAGAACAATGGTATATGATAAAAGCTGGCTCCACCGACAAAGTGGTAGAAGTACGCATTAATCAGAATTACCGATTACTATTTTGAATGTGCAACGTCAGCCATCAGCGGCGCGGTCCTCGGTTTTGGCTGAAAGGCACCGTTGTGGCGTGCTTTCCACGTACCTCTTATAGTCCTCCAAGAACAGTCGCTCTGACGCGTCAATGAACTCCTGCCTTCGGTCCTCCAATGCTCTCAAATTGCTGAATATGCTCTTGTAGACAACCTGGTGAGCTTGATTCTTGAGTTCGTTCTCATTGTACTCGTCCAGCTCTCCCGACTTATCCAAGACTTTATCAAGAATCCACAATAGCGCCTCCTTTGTGATCTGATCGATCTCGTGGTAAGCACCGTCTTCGGATCGGTAGTAACCGAGGTTGTTCTCAATCTTTAACAACTTCATAAATCCTCCTCCGGCCATCATATGCCTCAACTCCGGCCTCAAGTGAATTAAGCAGTACCTCGTGACTCTTAACGCTTGTCCCATCTACGCATTCCAGTTGCGTATCGGTCGGATAGCCGGAGAATATTCGATACTTCACTTCGCCGCCCTTTACTGTCCTGTGTGCGAGGAGAACGTAGTTGGGATTGATCGATGCCCCAACGTTGTTGTTGTGCGTTACAACCACAACTGGCATCTCTCTGGATATATTTTTGATCAGGGAATTCACATCACTGTTGAGGAATCTGTTGTCAAACGATGACTCTGGCTCATCGAGTAGCAGCATGTCGTAATTCTGAGCATCCTTGATCGCTTGGAGCAGCCTGAATTCAGAACGCTCGCCTCCAGAGACGTTTGCTCCTTCTCTGTTCAGGATTTTATAGGAGATCTTGGCGAATAGCTTGTAGATGTCCGACTCATCAAGCTTTTCATGCTGTATGAGGACCTGCAGTAATGCGTACGGTTCATCGTATGCTTTTAGCGCTTCTTTGAATGCAACCTGTCGCCTAATTGTCCCTACCATTTCAGATGCTTGCGTATATGGCCCCTTTGTTGCCACAATCCGAAAGCCTTGCACCGATTCGTCAAAAATTGTGCCTTGTGCACGCAATGCGCGCCCCATCCCGTTGAAGCGGGACACCTTCCGTTTGTTTAGGGCAATCCTATATAGGTCAACGGCCTCAACATGGGTAGCAGAGGTGCGCATTCTCAGTCTATCCTTTACATCCTGAATAATTGCATTGACACGACGCAGATTCCGGTCCTCGTCAGCCTTCCTCCAGAGTCTGTCAATCAATTCAACGGCCAACGACCTAAGTGAGGTCAAATCCACATACGATTCAATTACGGACCGATACTCAGTATTCTCTACAAGGTGAATCACCGAGCCGATTAGTTTCTTCAGGCCTTCGTTGCTACCAATAGAGAACTCAACTTCGTCGTACAGCTTGACTTTTGAGAAAGCATCTCGCCGATCTGCCTCCGCTGCGGCTCGCAGAAGCGTCGCGAGATAATCCGACAGATCCTTGTCATCCTTTCCGGTGTCAACTTTGCTCATGTCGTTTAGGACGGCCCTGAAGCCAGACAAGTAATCGTCGACGAATATAGCTCTTTTGCGTTCCACTTCGGTGTTGAACTGTTGTTCGTCGGCCTCTTCACTAGACTGCACAAGCTCAAATTGCTTGATGTACTTCACTTTTTCGCGTGTCTTACTGAGTCGTTTCAAAGTGTAGGTCTTTCCCGACGAACGGTCTCCTAGGATCACATTCAGACCTGTTGAGATATGTTGGCCGTCTTCGAAGACTTGGAACAGTTTATTGCCATCATTCTCTGACAGGAATACTTTGTCTTTCTGACTAAGACACGACCTGACAGCGGATAACGTAACCTCACCGCAGTCAATGAACACATGGCGGGTTGGCAGATCTGTCATCCCCTCTTTCATTCTCGCATCACTAAACAGAACGGGACAAAGACTATCGTGATTACGCATAGACCTGACGAACTTCTTTACACTGTCCACTTCGCCGGCAGAAAAGTAGGCCTTAAGATCGACGAAGTCAGAACCTCGGATCGCCGGAGTCTTCTGGTAGTGCGGAATGAGTAGGTAGTCAGATAGGTCCCCAAAAATCGCCTGTAGTTCACCTGTGGTTAATGTGTCCGTCTGGTTCCGGACCCTACTGGAGACCTCAGCACACTTGGCATCAAAGGACACAATGTCAGCCCCATCTGAAATCAGAAGTAGATGCCCAGCCCCGACGTCTATCTCAATCCCCGGGAATACTTGGGCCGAAATTGCCCGCTGTATTTCACGAAACTGACTCGAGTCGAAGATATTGTGATTCGTAACGGCAACAACATCGAGATGCCCTTGGGTTACGTAGCGCCCGAAGGAAGACAGCGAAAACGTGAAGTCACTGTCCTTAGTCGTCTTCACTGTGTGAATATGGAGGTCGATCTTCTTCATAGACTCCCTCAGTGCGCCATGTGCTCGCTTAACGCCACAACAAAAAGCTCACCCGGAGTGGTCCAACAGGGCCAGGATCGGGGCGGCGCCGGGTTAGTGGCTGTTCTACTTTTCACTTGAAGTTCCTCGCTCTCTCCTTCAGACATACTACTTCCTTAGGACAGTCTTGCCATTCATGCTCCCAGCAGATGATTAAATCACACTGCTTCGGATCGTGTTTGTGCAGCTTGAAAGAGGATGACCTGAATTCGAATTCCGCGCGACAGCTGTTCCATGTTCCTTTTGCATTTCTTCTCCTCAACAGGGCATCCGGAAAGGCAGCCCTGATGGCCTCAATCATGAATCCAAGGTCATGGCAGAGTGCGGCAAAGAAGAGTATTACGCCTTGCTCGTTAATGGGCTCGTAAACAATTCCACGAACGCCAAGAATACCCCCCGTCTCATGGACTTGCAGATTCTCAATCTTGTTGAAGCCTTCCGTGGGAGAAAGATCCTCTTCTGACATCGACTCATCTACACCTAACAAAGCCGCTAGACCTTCATCGGGGTCTTTTTTCGTCTTGTGGAAATGCTTCAACCGGTCCTTGCCAATTTCGGTGATTTTCCAGACGCCCCTTTCGGAACCGTCTAATTGTTTCTTCCGTTTCAGATACTCCCTCGCCCATGCGGTTTTGTTCTTCCACTTGATGGCGTGAGTCTTATACGTTTCATACTCTTCAGGGAAGTCCTCGGGATTTAATCCCATGGCTTTTTCAACTTCCGGGTAGACCTGTGACGGTTTTGCCTTTCCGCCCAACTTTACCAGCCCCTTTAAGAGCGGGATTTCAAATTCCATGAAATTCAGACTCATCCTGCCTTCCTTCTGTCGCTAACGAGAAATTCACTGGGAACGTTAGCGATCCGGGTGAAATGAATGGTATGAATTATTTTCGAAAAGACTTCACTTCGGTGAGCATTTGCGTTGGTGAAATAGCTCCCAGCGCGACAAGCATTAGGAGCAAGCCGCCAACTGCGACGATACCGGTAGCCCACGCATGCTTGAAACGTAATTGGACGACCGTTGTCAACCACACCAATGCTGCGCAGCCTCCAAGGAACACGAACGTCTTCTGGCTAGTGGTCAGAGACTCGATCAAAGTCAGAGCACCAAACGTGGCGACGATACACAACACCGATATGACAATCCACAACGTCTTAATCGGATCCTCGGGTATTTGAAAATAGTCGTTAGCCTTCAGCCCATTGTCTTGAAAGAAGCCCGTAATTTCTTCTTTGGTACCTTCGATTGGTCCGAGCTTCATTTCCGCCCCTTTTTGTGGGGAGCAAGCACGGACTGAACATCCTTTTCTGCGGCTGAATCAGACCATTCGGTAAGTGAGCCGTCTTTGATAAATATGATCCGGTCTTGTTCCAGGATTACGTTAGTGCCGCCGAATGTGAAGCCTTCGAGATTTCCACCGAATGCTCGCTGCTCGATTTGAGAAAGGGCGCTCCCGAGAGATGGGTATGCCGATTGGTATTCGTCATCGTTTTCGACATTGGGGCCTACTATGAAAACTAAAACTGCCCCGCCGCTGCTGGCAGGATAGATATTGCAGTGCAGCCCCATGCCGGGACGAAGGAACGGGGCAATTCGCCTGCGAAAGTTGCTGACATACGCCTGAACTTGAGGTTGGTCAGTCATTCAGTCCCCACATGATCGGATTAGTGATGCATAAACAACTTACTCAGCCGACCAGAAACAAAAATCCCGCTGCTTTTTGGGTAGCGGGGTTGTGTCGCTCATTTCATAATTCCCTCCAGCACAGTTCTGCGGGGACGAAACATTCAACTGCATTCAAATTGTATGTGCCTCTTATCATCATTTTCGACTGAAGTCCAGTACGTGAACAGGACTAACCGCGTTATCGCTTTCAGGAAGCACGTCTCAATTCCGACCACTCGAATAATCGCCCTCTGAGGATTGCATCTTTCTACCCGAAAGACATAGGCATGATCAACGAAATATTTAGTGTGACGATCACTTACAACACCTTGTGTTCTTATGGAGTCAAGAATGTTGTAAACTACCCTGGGACGCCGGGG